>JAIQFL010000256.1 GCA_020073365.1 Terriglobia bacterium
GCCTTCTCTTCCACCTTCGGCTTGACGACCCGCTCTTCCACCTTCGGAGCGGCAGCCTTCTCTTCCACCTTCGCCGCGGGTTTCGGAGAATCGCCTGGCTGGGGCGCCGTTGGAGCGCCAGTTTTCACGGAGGCCGCTGGTGCGCTCACCGCCGGTTCCGTTGCAGCGACGGGAGCCGTTGGAGCCGTCTCACGGCGCGGCGCAATTGGCACAATCTGGCCCCGCACCGCGGTTCTGGGAGCCTGGGGCGCTGGCAGGGTGCTGCCCAACGCGGCCGCCGGTGGCCCGGGCTCCATGGCTTCCGCAGGCAGCTTGCCCGGGGTGAGTTGAGAAGATCGAAATGGAAACTCCAGGTAGCTGGCCTCGCCGTTAACCAGGCGGCCTTCCCGGATGAAAATGCCGGCCGAGCTGACCTTCGACGCGAACGGGCGGACCAGCAACACGATATGGTGTGGATCCCGGAACCGTGATTCGAAGAAAGCGAGGTCGTCGGAATCCAGCGCCAGCCCTTTCCTCGTGTGGCTTCGAAACATACCCACCACGGTGAGCGGACTCGCTGTGCCTTGTTGCAGGATCGAGCGATCGAAGCGAGCCATGTCGGCATCCGCAAGACGATATAGGGGGCCGCGGCTGTAGTCGCACGAAATCAGCTCATAGTCTTGGATCGTAACGCTGATCGGTTCTACCGGAGACACGCTGCCGAACAACACTCCGCCAATCTCCGATCCGCGGGAAGTGAGTGAGCGAAAACTCTCGACGGCCTCATGTTCCAACCGGTCAATTACCGAAAAGGGAATTCGCACGCATACGGGCTTCTGGGGAACCTCCCAGGCATAAAACGGCGACGTGGAAGACTGCAGCTCGAAAAGTGCTGCGCGCGCTGTCGACTCGGTCATGGTTGTCCTCATGGTCGGCTCCGCTTGTCGGAGGAGCCGCACTCACGGACGATTTTACACGATATTCGACGTCTTTTGTCTAATAATTTTGCGCGTACTATCCAAAATTAGTATCAAAATATGTAGTTAGTAAAATATTGATAACAAAGGTATACAGAGTGTAATAACGTTGGGAAGCGTTGGAATACTCCCGGCAGGTATTCTAGCAATTTGCGAATAAACTCTTTACAATTATCAGGAAATGAATGCGAGAACTTGCCTGCTCTGCGGCAAGACCCTGAGCAGAATCTGGGTGGGAGCCGGCGAAGACTTCTGTTCGCGCGAGCATCGCAACCAGTACCGGCTGCGGCGCGGAATGGACCGACTGCAAGAGGCCAACAAGGTTGCCAGCCTCATGCGGCGCAGGGAGAATCCCAAGGCCATCCCGACCCTGGAGTACGAAGGGAATTCGGAGGTCCGGATGGCGGACGCCTCGCAGATCGGATTTTCCGCCCATCGATTGTCCTCCATCCTGCCGGCCACCAGGTGGGAACCTTCGGTCGAGATCCCCAAAGCCTGCGGCTGGATCGAGCGGTATCGAACATTCATTCCGGACGCAGAGCCTCGAGATTCGGGCACCCTGCGGCACCCCGCCCCGCGCCTGATTCTCAACGCCAGCACACGGCGCATCGATCCGCCCGGCGCGAATTATCGCGAGCGCATCCGGCAGCCGCGCCGGCTCAAGTCCTCGGGCAGAACCGGCCAAACGCTACGGGTCTCCGCGGGGGCGGGATTCCGTTTGCCGGCGATGCGGTCGCGGGCTCTCCACATTTCTGCGCACACGCCTGCCATCCAATGCCCGGAACAGCCGCGCGCCGGTACTGTAGGCTCGCTCGACTGCTCCGCGGCATACACAATGCTGACGGTGTTCTTCAGCGCGCCCAACCTGGTGACTCCTCCGTCTCCGGTGCCGGTTCGCAGCGCGGCCCTGGTGTTGCGGGGCGCAATCCAATTTGGCAAGACGCTGGTGCCGGCGAAGACCGCGCCCGCGACGCGTGCCTCGGGCGAGCGGTGGACGGATAGCGTGGAGGCCATGCCCCGTCCCATCCCACACACCGGACCGAGTTTGCCCCCACCCAAGTTCGTCTTCACACCGCAGCGGGGTACCGGCGGCGAACCCGTTCCGCACCTGGTGCACGTACCTCTCATGCCCCAGGATATGGCGTTCGGCTACATCCCGGCAATCGTCATGACCCCGGCGCTTATTCCCCCCGAGCCGCGCGCGAGCGTGCAAGAACAGTTCGATTCCGGTTTGGAAAAATGGACTGGCGGCGTAGGCGACTGGGTGCTCGACGCGGCAGGCGCCCGCACTGGATCGCTGGCCCTCCTGGCTCCGACGCTCGATCAGTGCGACTACGAACTGGAGTTCCTCGCGCGCATCGAACACCGCAGCTTGACGTGGGTATTTCGCGCGGCCAGCCTGACCGAGTACTACCTGGCCACCATCTCGGCTACGCCGGCCGGAGGCTACGAATTCACACGCGGGAGTGTGATTCGAGGTGCGCGCGAGATCGCCGTCAGTACGGCCCTCCACATGGCCATTAATCGGAAGAACGCCATCACCGTTCGCCTGCGGGCTGTGGGGGATGATTTTACCGTGTCGCTGGACGGCCAGGATATCGATACCTGGACCGACAGCCGCCTCCCCATAGGGGGCATCGGATTCATAGGCGCTCCAGATGATCGGGCGCGGATTTATTGGGTGAGGCTCTCCCCTGCGGGAAGGCCGGCTAAGGAGTATCCAAAACGATGAGTACCTCTGCAATCAGAACCACCAAAGTACAGCCCCTGCGGCCTCCCGAGACGGAGCCCGCCGACAAGATGTCGGGGCCGGGATACCTGGCCCGTGCCGTCACCCTGCACCTCGCCGGCAAACGCGAAGAAGCCCTCAAGCAGTTGCAGCGCGCCATCGCGTCCAACGAAGCTTCCGCCGAGATTTATCGCGCCATGGCCCACATCCAGTTCGAGATGGGTGATTTCAAGGAGGCCGGGAAGAGCTACAAGATCCTGACGCAAGTCAAGCCCCAGTACGCCATGGGATGGTTCAATCTGGCCGTCTGCCTGGAACGCCAGGGGTCCTGGGACGATGCTTCCGAAGCCTTCCACAGCTCCAGCACGCTCGACAACAAACATCTGGATTCGCACCTCGGCTTGGGGGTGTGCCACCTGCGGCTGGAAGATCCCAAGTCGGCCCTGTTCTCGTTCGAGCGCTGCCTGGAACTCTCGCCCGACCACGAGGACGCGCTCTTCGGCAAAGCCGCGGCCCTGCAGTCGCTGGGGCACACCGATGAGGCCTCCAAGCTCTACCAGCGCATTCTGGAACGCGACCCCGATTCGGAGGAGTCGCTCTCCAACCTGATCATGATCGGCATGTCGAAGGAGGACTTCGACATGGTGCGCGAGTACTCCGAGCGGTTGCTCGAGGTACACCCCGATGCCACCGTGGCGCTGGAAGGTCTGGCCGCCTGGGCTTGTGCGGCCGGCGAGCATTCGCTCACCGCCAAGTTCTGCACGCTGCTGGTCTCGGCCGTTCCGGCGCATTTCGAAGGCTGGTTCAACCTGGCCTTGGCGCACCAGAAATCCGGACGCTGGCAGCAGTCCGCCGAAGCGTATGAAGAGGCCGTCAAGCTGCGGCCGCAGTCCTCGGAAGCCTATACCAACCTCGGAATTGTGCGCGAACAGATCGGCGATTTGACCGGTGCCCGCAACGCCTACGACCGCGCCATCCAGGCCAACCCCGAGGCCCTGGCGCCCATCTGGAACATCGCGCTCCTGCTGGAGCACTCCAACCAACTGGAGGATGCCGAGCGCTGGTACAAGACGGTGCTGGAAAAGGCCCCCAAGGAAGAGGAGGCCCGCTTCCGGCTGGGTTATCTGCGGTTGCAGCGGGAAGACCACCGCGGCGCCGTCGAGGCCTTCGAAGGTTGTCTCCGGTACCGCCAGCAATGGCCCGAAGCGCAAGCCAATCTGGCGTTAGCGTACACCGGCATTGGCGACCGCGACCGCGCCGAGCGCTTGTATGAGAAGATGCTCGAAGCCGACACCAAGAATCTGGATGCCCTCCGCGGCCTCGCCTCGCTGGCCATCCAAGCCTCCGATTTCGATACGGCTCTGGAGTTGCACGTCCGCCTGATCGACCTCGGGGAGCGGACCGCCGAAGTGCTCTACAACACCGGACTGATGTACGAAAAGGCCGGCCAGGCGGACAAAGCCGTACGACTCTATCGCGACGCCCTGGTTCAGAAGCCCGATATGCCCGAGGCCCTCTTGAACCTTGGCCGGAATCTGGAAGCCGCCGGCAAGTCCGAGGAAGCGCGCACTTGTTGGACCAAGGCTCTCGAGGCCGAGCCCGCCCTGGCGCAAGGGTACTTCGGACCAGCGATCGATTGAGGCAATAGGATCGAGCCAAGCGAGAGCTAGGCGAGCCCGTTCAACCGTGCCAGCTTGAGTGCTTCCAGAGCCGCGCCGCGCGCACCCGCGGTATCGCCGTTGGGCATCACGTAGATGGGAATGTCCGCCTGCTCCCGCCGCTGGGCCGGCATACCCGCCCGGGTTTCTCGAAGGAACCACTGCTGGAACTCGTCGCCGGTTTCCAGAGCGCCCCCGCCCACGATCAAAGCATCCGGGTCGAAGGTGTTCACCATCTCATCGAAGAAGAGCCCCAATGCATGGGCCTGAACCCGGAAGATCTCCTGGCACATCGGATCGCCGCTCTCCGCCAGGCCGCGTACCAGCTTGGCCGCCTTATGGAGGTCACCGAGCTTGGCAAGTTCGTGGGCCGGATACCGCGGCAGGAAAAATGGAAGGAGCGTTTTTTCGATCGCTGTGAGCGAACACAGCGACTCCAGGTCTCCCGTGCGCCCACAGTTGCAATCCGGCTTCAGCCCGCCGATTCCGCCGATCGCCTGGTAGGGGATCAACACATGGCCCAACTCCCCGCCAAATCCCATCCTGCCCTTCACCACGTTGCCATCCACGATGACGCCGCCGCCCAGGCCAGTCCCGATCACGGCGGAAATCGAGGTGTCCCGACTGTTTGCGCCGAAGATGTTGAAGTGACCCCAGAGCGCGCCCGCATTGCCGTCGTTGAGATAGTTCACCGGTTTGCCGAGCCTTTTAGCCAGATTCCCGGGGATGTCGAATCCGGCCCAGTCCGGATGCACGAAGTTCGTTGAGCCTCGCGCGCTGAGCACACCCTCCGCACTGGCGGGACCAGGCGTATCCAGTCCGACGGCTACCACGTCCGAAAGGAGAACACCTGCCTTTTCGACGGCGATCTTGAGACCGTTCTCGATCTGCCGAAGACAGACCTCCGGCCCCTCTCTCGATAGGGCGGGATGCTCGCACAGGCCCTCGATGAGGAACTGCTCTTCTCCGTTCACGACGGTATAATTGATGGCATTTCCGCCCAGATCCACACCGGCTACTACTCGCAATCTGTGCCTCGATTCTGTTCTCGATTCCCGAACGTCCCAGATTAGCAGGACTGGGGACATCGCATGCGAAACCGCCTGTCGTTGACGGTTGAAGCCGGGCGACTGCGCGCCGCTCTCCCTCCGCAATCAGGTATATTCGTAACCGAGCCAACGAAATGAACCGGACGATTCTCGCTGCCACGCTGGTAATCGGACCCGCCATGATGAGCATGGCGCAAGGTCCCCGACGAGGCGCGCCTTCCCCTGTCCCTCCCGCCGTTCCGCCCAGGCCGCTGATCGCGAATGCCGAAGCGGTCCGTTCCTGCGAGAGCCTTCGCTCCGTCGCCGTCGCCAACACCACCATCGAATCCGCAGCCGTCGAACCGGGGATCGGCGCCTCTTCAGAGGTGTGCCGCGTGACCGCAACGGTTACGCATCCACCTGCCGGCGACAGGGTCAAAGTCTTTATCGGCCTGCCCGTAAAGAACTGGAATGGCCGTTTTCAAGGCACCGGCGGCGGCGGATTCTCCGGCGGTAACCCCAACGGCGTGCGCCCGCCGGCCGCTCTGGGTTATGCGGCGGGCGCGACGGATACCGGCCATGAGGCCGCAAGCGGCGGCTTCGCGCTGGACGCCAATGGACGCTTGAACTGGATGCTCATCCGCGATAATGCCTACCTCGGCATCCACGAAATGACCGTGATCGGCAAGGTGCTCACCGAATCTTTCTACGGAAAGGCTCCCCGGCATTCGTATTTCAGCGGCTGCTCCACCGGCGGGCGGCAGGCGCTGATGGAAGCCCAGCGCTACCCGCAAGACTACGACGGCGTTGTGGCGGGCGCGCCCGCCATCAACTGGACGAAGCTGCACGTCGAACAGTTGTGGGGTCAACTGGTGATGAAAGAGTCAGACCATTTCGTGCCCCAATGTAAGTTTGCCGCTGCCACGGTGGCCGCGGTGTCGGCATGCGATGCGATCGACGGAGTCAGGGACGGAGTGATCGAGGACCCCAAACGCTGCACCTTCGATCCGAAGGCGTTGCTCGATGCCCCGGCAGGCGAATGCGGCGCGTTAACGGCGGCCGACGTCGATGTGATTCGCAAGATCTGGCAGGGGCCTAGGCGCCGCGACGGCTCGTTCCTCTGGTACGGTCTGGCGCCCGGCGGCGATTTCGGCGGCGTAAGCGCAACCGGTGGAACGCCGCTCGCAGGACGGCCCATGGGCATCACCCTGGATTGGTGGAAGTATTTCCTGGCACAGAATCCGCAGTTCGATTGGACCACCCTCACCTTTCCCGCATACGAGCAATTCTGGGATCAATCCAACGAAGAGTTCGGGGCGGTGATCGGCACCGACAACCCGGACCTCTCGGGGTTCCGCGAACGAGGAGGGAAAGCGATTGTCTGGCACGGGTGGGCTGACTCGCTGATCTACCCGGAGTGAAGTATCGACTATTACAGGCGCGTGCAGCAGAAGATGGGCGGCCCGGCCAAGACGTCGGAGTTCATCCGGCTGTTCATGGCGCCGGGAATCGGACACTGCGGTGGCGGACCGGGGCCCGCGCCGGGCGGCCAGTTGGAGGCGCTGCTGAAATGGGTCGAAGACGGCCAGGCTCCCGACACCTTGCTGGCCGCTCGCCGCGACCAGGCGGGCAAAGTGGTCCGCTCGCGGCCCTTGTGCCCGTATCCGCTGGTGGCCAGGTACAAAGGGAGCGGCAGCACGGATGACGCCGCGAATTTCGGGTGCAGCGCGAACTTCTAGGCTTTAGACCGATACTCCAGGAGCAAGTCGGTGGTTCCGTTTATTTCGACCGCCTCTCCCCTCAGATCGTCATCGCCATGAACCCGCCGTCCACCGTCAAAATCGAACCGGTCACGAAGGAACTGGCCTTTCGCGAGGCCAGGTACACGGCCGCCCCGACCAGTTCTTCCGCCTCGCCGAAGCGGTTCATGGGCGTGTGCGCCAGGATGCTGGCGATGCGCTCGGCCGTCAGCACTTTGCGGTTCTGCTCCGCCGGAAAGAAACCGGGAATAATGGCGTTCACCCGGACGTTGTGCGGCGCCAGTTCCCGCGCCAGAAACCGCGTGATCTGGTTGACACCGCCTTTCGCCACGCTGTAGGTAAACACCCTCGAAAGCGGCGGCCCCGAGGAGGCCGAGCTGATGTTGATGATGGACCCGCCGCGCCCCGCATCCACCATGGCCTTGCCGAACACCTGGCACGCCAGGAACACGCTCTTGAGGTCGATGTCCAGAATGCGGTGCCACTCCTCTTCCCCGATCTCGAAGAATGGCGTCGCCGAATTGACGCCCGCGGCATTGATCAGGATATCGATGCGGCCGAAGCGTTCCAGCACCGCATCGCGCAGCCTTTCGAGATCGGCCTTCCTGGTGGCGTCGCACTGGAGGCCGACCGCCTGCCCTCCCTGCGCCCTCACCGACTGTGCGCGCTCCTCGGCATGTTGCAGAGTCCTTCCGGCGATCGCGATGCGCGCGCCGGCCGCCGCCAACCCCTCCGCCATCGCCCCGGCGAGCACGCCGCCGCCGCCGATCACTACCGCTACATCCCCTCCCAAAGAAAAAAGCTCCGTTTCGGGCATAAGCTAGATGGTACCAACCGGCACGGGCCGCCCGAATCGCAAGCGCTCTGCCGATTGCCCATCCGAAAACCAAACCGGACCCTTGACTCCGAATTAGGCAGGGTGTATGCTCAGCACAGTTGTTTGTAATCGGGTGCGGATCTCAGGCGTCTGACCCACCCGAAATCGCGTGCCGTGTCAATCGGACGCCATCCGTCGTTGCCTTGGTTGTGGGAGTGTGAACATCTAAGGGAGTAGCTCATGAGGATCCCCGTGAGAGTGAAATCCGACTTGGCCTACGCCAGGAACCTGGTAGAGGCAGGAATGCAAGGTGTCACTTCAGTCCGGAGGGAAGCCGCCCGCCAAACACCGGCTCCCGGCCTGGGCCGCGCCGACCGCAACGCTTGGGTATCGGCTGCCATCGGTGCTGCCGTCGGCATAGGTGGCGCGTGTCTAACCCGAAACCGCAAATCGGGATATAACATGCTGCTGGGCGGCGTGCTGGGAGGCTCGCTCGGTTACACCGGCGCCGTCGCCTGGGGATCGCGCGATGTGACCGCTGCCATTGCGGGCAGGGCTATCCGCAACGTGAACGCCGTGCGGGATGCCCGCTGGCTGGAAAAAAATCCCATAGCCTACGCGTAGTGGAACCACCGCTCCTGCCAAACTTCGGTTTAGCGTTTCCGCATCCAAGCCAGGGTCTGCGCAATGCCATCGTCGTACGTCGTCTTCCGCACATCGGGGAACTTCGCGCGCAGCTTGCTGTCATCCAGAATCACCGGCGTCTCCTGCAAATAGAGCATCTCCGGCAGCTCCTTGTAGAGCGGGCTGAACCAGCCCATCATCTTCAGAAGGCCACGGCCCACGGTGCGGTACTTGGGCGAGCGGCCGACGGCGCGGTAGACCCGGGTAATGAAATCCATGGTATTGATTTCGGCGGTGCCGCCGTAATTCCACGCTTCGCCATAGCACTCAGCGCAGGATGCCAGATCCACGATCACCGGCCCGGTGTCCGGAACGTAGACAAATTCATGGGGCGGATTCACCGGCCCGATCCAGTTCGCCGTCTTTCCGGCCAGCGCCGCCTGAAAAATCGGGTTGGCGAGACTGTTGTCGGCCCCCGGCCCGTAGAAATCCGGCAGTCGCACCACCAGGCTGTCGAGCTGTCCCTTCTTCTGAGCCTCCAACGCGATGTCTTCCTGCTCCTTCCGAAACTTGCCTTTGCGGGTATCGGGCAGGCGCGGATGGGTCTCCGCCACGCGTGAGGTGCGCGGCACGCCGTAGGCGTAAACGCTCGAGACCAGGACTAGGCGGCGGACCTGCATGGCCACCGAGGCCTCCACGGTCGTGCGCATCAAGGCGGGATGCAGATGGTGGGCGGGGTAAGGGAGACCCACCGTATAGACGATAGTGTCGACGCCCCGCGCAGCCGCGCTGGCCGACCGCAAATCGGACAGGTCGGCATCGAAGATCTCGGCGTGCTTGAGGTTGCCGAAAGCCTTTTCCAGCTTGGCCCGCGTGCGTCCCACTACGCGGAATGGAATGCCACGCTGCTCGAGTTCGGCAGCTACGGGGGGCCCGATGGCGCCGGCCGCGCCAAAGATCGCCGCTTTCTGAATAAGTGAAGCCATTTACGCTGCCCCAGTATACACCGCGTCGTGGGACGGGATGGCATTCTGCGCGGAGATCGCCAGATGCAAAGCGGAGCTTGAGGGCTGCCGCCGAAGCGGAGTCCTGCGATTCTCCGCCCCCCTGTTAAAATAGATCCAAAATGATTCAAACTCTATTCGGCTCGGTGGAACAAGAGCCCTCCCTGCTGGAGAAGCTGAAAAGCGGGGTCCAGAAGACCCGCGCCGGGTTGGTGTCGGCGCTGGAGGACGCGCTCCAGGGCAAGAAGCAAATCGACGCCGATCTCCTCGATGAGTTGGAATTCACGCTCATTTCGGCCGATGTCGGCGTGCGCACCACCGAGGAGATCCTGGAGCGCATCCGGCAGCGCGTGGAGCGCCACCAGTTGAACGATGCCGCGGAGCTGAAAGGGCTGATCCGCGAGCACCTGCTGGAAATCCTCGCCGCCAGCGAGCGGGCGCCGGTAAGGGTGAGCACACCGCCGGCCGTGGTCCTGGTGGTGGGGGTGAACGGGTCGGGGAAGACCACTACCATCGGTAAGCTGGCCAGCCGGTTCAAGAACGAGCAGCGCTCCGTGCTGTTGTGCGCGGCGGACACGTTTCGCGCCGCGGCCATTGAACAACTCGAGATCTGGGGGGCCCGCACGGGCACGCCGGTAATTCGGCAGGGTCCGGGAAGCGATCCCAGCGCCGTGCTGTTCGATGCGCTGAATGCGGCCCGCGCGCGCAAGGTGGATTACGTCATCGTAGACACGGCGGGCCGCCTGCAAACCAAGGAGAACCTGATGGCGGAGCTGCAGAAAATGGACCGCACCGCCAAGAAGGTGATCCCGGAAGCCCCGCACGAGGTGCTGCTGGTGTTGGATGCCACCACCGGCCAGAACGGGCTGGAACAGGCCCGCAAGTTCACCGAGACCTCGGGGGTAACCGGCATCGTGCTCACCAAACTCGATGGCACCGCCAAGGGTGGGATCATTGTGGCGATCGCGCGCGAGCTGAACCTGCCGATCCGCTACATCGGGGTGGGCGAGAAGGTGGACGACCTGCTGCCGTTCGACTCCGAAAAGTTCATCGAATCGCTGTTCGAATAATGCACACCGCCTACATGCGCGAAGCGCTCGACCTTGCGCGCAAGGGCCGGGCGTTGGCAAGTCCCAACCCCATGGTGGGGGCTGTTGTGGTTAGCGATGGCGAGGTGGTGGGGCGCGGGTTCCACACCTACGCCGGCGTGCAGCATGCCGAGGCGCTGGCGCTGGCCGAAGCCGGATCGCAGGCGCGCGGGGCCACCGTCTATCTCAACCTGGAGCCGTGTTCGCACCAGGGCCGAACGCCGCCATGTGTGGACGCCCTGATCCAGGCAGGGGTCGCGCGCGTCGTGGCGCCGTTCACCGATCCTAACCCGCAGGTGGCCGGAGATGGCTTTCGAAGGCTGCGCGGGGCGGGAATCGAAGTGGAGATCGCCTCCGAATTCGCCGCGGAGTCGGAGAAGCTCAATGAGCCGTTTCTGCACTTCATGCGCACCGGCCGGCCGCTGGTGACGTTGAAGACGGCGATCACGCTGGACGGGAAGATTTCGGCGCCCGACGACAATCGCGGCTGGATCACCAGCGAACGCGCCCGCGCGCATGTCCAGGAGTTGCGCCACGACCACGACGCCATCCTGACGGGCATAGGCACCGTGCTGGCCGACGACCCCCTGCTGACCGACCGATCGGGACTCCCGCGCGGCCGGCCGCTGTTGCGCATCGTGATGGATTCGCTGCTGCGCCTGCCACTCGATTCCAAAATAGTGCGTGATCAGACTGGGCAGGTCGGCAACCTGCCCCACAACGATCTGTTAGTGGTCGCGACCTCCGCATCATCCCCCGAGCGCCGCAAAATCCTGGAATCGCGGGGTATCCGCGTACTGATTTTCGACGGCCCGGGCGGCCGCTCGGACCTCCGCAGCATCATCGACTGGTTGGGCCAGCGGCAGTACCTGTCGTTGATGATCGAAGCCGGCAGCAAGGTGAACTGGACGGCGCTCGAAAGCGCCTCGGTGGACCGCATCTTCTTCTACTACGGGCCGAAGATCCTGGGCGGCCTCGAAGCGCTGCCGCTGGCCGGTGGGATCGGGAGGCGCCGGCGGTCGGACGCCATTCGCATTCATGGGATCACGATTCACCCGATCCCGCCGGACGAGTTTGCCGTGGAAGGATACCTCGATGTTCACCGGGATTATTGAAGAACTGGGCGCTGTGGAATCGGTCGTGACGCGCTCCGCGGGCGCACGCCTGAAAGTGCGTTGCTCGACGGTCATGAAGGACATGACCGAAGGCGCGAGCATCGCGGTCAACGGCGTGTGCCTGACGGCGGTGGACCCGCGGCTGGATTCCTTCTCCGCCGATCTGGCCCCTGAGACGCTCCGGCGCAGCAACCTGGGCGATCTGCGTGCCGGCTCGCGTGTCAACCTGGAGCGGCCGCTTTCGCCGGCCGGCCGTTTGAGCGGTCACATCGTGCAGGGTCACGTCGACGGCACCGGGGAGTTTGTGTCACTCGAAGAGTTGGGCGACGAAAACTGGTGGCTGCGCATTCGCGTCCCGGCCGAACTGGACCCGTTTCTGGTTTATAAAGGGTCCATCGCGATCGATGGAATCAGTCTGACGATTGCCGCGCTGGAAGGCGACCTGCTGTCCGTGACGATCATCCCTCACACCTACCGCAACACCACGTTGGGCGGCTACCGCGCTGGATCCCGTGTGAACCTGGAGTGCGACATCCTGGCCAAACACGTCGAAAAACTGCTGCGGAAGCTGGATGTGAAGCCCCCGCTGACCGTGGAGAAACTCCGGGACCAAGGCTTTTGAAATACGGGGACAGACGGAACGTTTTCCGTTTTCGTCAGAGGGCAAGTCGCGGACCGGCCCCACGCGGGGTTTACCCTCCTGGCGCGGCCCGCGCGACCTCCATGGCCACATTGGAGAACTTCTCGAAGTTCTTGTTGAACCGGTTGCTCAGATCGTTCGCAGCCTTATCATAAGCCGTCTTGTCGGCCCACATGCCCCGCGCGTCCAGGAACTGTGCGGGGACACCCGGGCATGTTTTGGGGACCCCTACCTTAAACACCGAATGCGGTTCCGCCGGGACGTCCTTCAACGCCCCCGACAATGCGGCATTCAGCATGGCGCGCGTGTAGCGCAGCTTCATGCGTTCGCCGACGCCGAAGGGGCCGCCCACCCAACCGGTATTCACCAGCCAGCAATGGGCGCTGTGCCGGCGCAGCTTCTCGCCGAGCAGCGAAGCGTAGGTGGCCGCCGGACGCGGTAGAAACGGAGCTCCGAAACAGGCGCTGAAGGTGGCCTCCGGCTCCTTGCCCAGGCCGCGCTCCGTGCCCGCCACCTTGGCCGTATAGCCGCTCAGGAAGTGATACATGGCTTGCTCCGGCGTCAGCTTGGAGATAGGGGGCAGAACGCCAAAGGCATCCGCCGTCAGGAAAATGACGTTGGACGGGTGCCCGCCCACGCTGGGGATGACCGCGCCATCGATGAAACGCAAGGGGTACGCCGCTCGCGTGTTTTCGGTGACGTCTTCGGAATTGAAATCCAGCAGGCGGGTTTCGGAATCCATGGCCACATTCTCCAAAACCGTCCCGAAACGGATCGCGTTCCAGATCTGCGGCTCCTGCTCCTGCGAAAGCCGGATGCACTTGGCATAGCATCCCCCCTCGAGATTGAACACGCCATGGTCGCTCCACGCGTGCTCATCGTCTCCGATCAGCCGGCGACTGGGGTCGGCCGAGAGGGTGGTCTTGCCGGTGCCGGACAGGCCGAAGAAGAGCGCCACATCGCCCGCATCCCCTACATTGGCGGAACAGTGCATGGGGAACACGCCGCGTCCCGGCAGCAGGTAGTTCATGATGGTGAAGGCCGACTTCTTCATCTCCCCCGCGTAGCTGGTGCCGCAAATCAGCACCACGCGCTTCTTG
Source organism: Terriglobia bacterium (assembly GCA_020073365.1). Classification (GTDB taxonomy): domain Bacteria; phylum Acidobacteriota; class Terriglobia; order Bryobacterales; family Bryobacteraceae; genus JAIQFL01. The sequence goes on from JAIQFL010000256.1 coordinate 13,520, forward strand.
AAATTCAGAACAATGCAGGTCTCCGAATTGGTGCCATCCTCAGCCGGGCTGGCCTGAAAGTCGGGTGCAAACAGGATCGTGAATTCGGGAGAATGGTCGCCAGTTTTGGCCGGGTCGGGCCGGATGAAGAGTTGCCGCGCGAACAGGGTGTGCCACGCCAACTGGCTCACCACACGAATGGGCAGCGTGTACGCCGGGTCGGCGCCCACGAAGCAGTCCTGCACGTAGACGTCGTGGCCCTGCCAGAAGGCCATCATCTTGGAGTAGAGCCGGTCGAAATGGGACTCGGAGATGGGTTGGTTCACTGCGCCCCACTGCACCGTGGGGTCGGTGATCTCGTCCCTCACCACGAATTTGTCCTTGGGAGAGCGTCCCGTGAACTGCCCGGTTCGGACTACGAAAGAGCCTCCGCTGGCAAAGCTTCCCTCGCGCCGCTGTATGGCATGTTCCAGCAGTTGTGCCGTGCCTAGATTCCAGTAGGCGATGTTGATGTTCCGGATTCCGTGCTGTTCCAACCCATGGCGGCTGGGGCGAATCCCGGCGTTAGCGATCTGCTTTTGATCGATGAGCATCTTTTTCCCGATTTCCAAGCCATCCTATATCGTAATATGGTCTCATGAGGCGGCTTCTGGGGGCGTGCGTCATGACCCTCCCGTTGTTATACCATTGCGCGCAGGCCCAAGTCATTGAGTTTGAGTCTAATGGCCTGAAATATCAGACACTTACGAAATCCGGCGTTACCGTCATGTTCGCCCAGATGCCGTCCCACCTGCATGAATATGCCATTATCCAGGTGGCCGTATCGAACGGGTCCGCCGGACCGTATATCATCCGGCCGGAGGATTTCAGCTACGTGCGCAACGATGGCGAGGTCATCCGGGCTACGCCGACCCGGACCGTGATTCAGATGCTGTTTCAGAAGGGCAGTGGGAACGACGTCATCAAGCTGGTGACGGCCTATGAGGCCGCAGTCTATGGGAACCCCCATTTGAGGTCTACCAACGGGTACGAACAGAGGCGCCTGGCTGCCTTGGCCATGAGTGCCACAAAAGTTCGGGCCGCCGCCACCGCCAGTGCACTGACGTTGGTGCAATCCAAACTGGCCCAGGGCGAATCCACAGATGGCGCGGTCTTCTTCAGCACCGAGGGCAAGCCGCTGGGGCCGGGGCATCTGGTTGTGCGCACCAACACAGACGTTTTCGAATTCCTTGCGAACTCGGAGTGAGGCGCCGGGGCGCTACGGCGTGAGCTTGTAGCGATCCCGACAGGACGGCCTGGCGCACATTCGGAAGGTTCATTACCTGGCACGTCAAGCGTTCGAGTCCGATCGCGAACCCACCATGCGGTGGCATTCCCAAATCGAACATCGCCAGGTGGCTCTCGAAGTTGGCGGGATCGATCGATCGGGAGCGCAGGGCTGCCTCCAAATCCTGCCGGCGATGCAGTCTCTGTCCGCCCGTGGTGATTTCGATGCCTTGGAACAGGAGATCAAAACTGCTCGCCGCGCCGCCCGACCCGCGAGGCGCGGTATAGAACGGCCGGGCGCTTAGTGGGAAGCCCAAGACAAATACCGCCGGGATTCCGGCTTCCCTGCGTGCCCGCTCGCAAAGCTGGCGTTCGGCTTCAGGGTCGAGATCATCGGTCAAATCCGTGCGGCCAAACTCCCTTCGCAACATTTCCAGGCACGCGTCGAACTCCCAACAGGGCGCCTTCAGCATGGAGGGCAGGCATTCGGTTCGGTACTTGCTGATGACTTTTCCGTGCTGACGGTTGAGATTGTCGAACATGTCCGTCAGCAGTTCGCGCTCAAACTGGATCACGTCCTCCGGCCCGTCGATGAAGCCGAACTCGACATCCAGCGAATAGTACTCCGTCAAGTGGCGGCTGGACGCATGTGGCTCGGCCCGGTAGACATGGGCGGTCTCATAAACTCGCTCGAACCCTGCCACACCATGCTCCTTGTAGAACTGCGGACTCTGAGCCAGGTACGCAACCCGATTGAAATACTTGATCTCGAAAAGATTGGTGCCGCCTTCTGTCCCGCCCCCGACGATCTTGGATGTGATGATCTCGGTGAATCGGCGCCGGTTGAGAGCATCCCGAAAACAGCCGAGCAGACCAGCCTGAACTCGAAAAATATCGCCTACAGCTTCGGTTCGAAGCGCCAGGGGCCGATACTCGATCAGCGTATCCAGGCCGACCGATTCCACGTCCGACGCGGATTGAAAGGGAAGCTGCTGTCCTGCCCGATTCAGCACGCGGATCGCGCAGATGTCGACCTCATGTCCCGTCTTCGACCGGGGTTCAGCCCGTACCGTTCCCTGGATTTCGATCACGTCCTCGACTTTGAGCCGATAGTTTTTGAGGGCGTCGGAGGCGATGACGCATTGCGCCTCTCCTGTACAATCCCGCAGAATTACGAAAGCGGTTTTGCCCAATACGCGCAGCCGGTAAATCCAGCCCTTGAGCCGGACTTCGCCGGGAACAAACTCGCGGATATTCTCGATGAAAACGCGTGGCGTTGCCGTAGTGACCATGCAAACTCCTCAGGACGGTGTTTGCTGGAACCTCGGTCTCGGGCGGTGCCATCCAGCTTCCGGCTGCGCGCCGGCGCTCGTTTTACGCAGTCTCGTCGCGCCTTACGTTTCTCTCTACTTGGGCCTGCCCGGATTCGAGCTTCCGTTTCGAGAGAACCTCTCGGAGGGGTCTGTCCTCTTCATTGAGTTCCCTACCTTTTTAGCACCGCGAAGAGTTCCAGATCAAGCCGGTCACAGCCCCGTCCAGCCCTACCCCCCACCCTAACCCCCAACCTCTGACCTCCAACCCCGGCGAGCGAAGCGAGCCTACCGGCCCTTACGACCCTTAGCTTCAGCCCTTACTGCGGTTCAGACAGTAATTTGAGCCTGCGGCGGCTCGATTCGGCCTCAGGGCGTACTGTAGCGGGGCGCCGCCGGTTGACGGGCTGCCGGTGGACTGTTGCCGTCTTAGGCCGGCTGTCCTGATCCCGCTTTTGTTTCCAGTTGAAGGGGTTTTTCGGAGCCTCCTCATTTTTCCGGCCTACAGCAAAGTCGGCTGTTATGCGGTTGCTGAATCGATCCTAAAGGTGGCGGGACAGCCCGTTCTT
>JAIQFL010000257.1 GCA_020073365.1 Terriglobia bacterium
GAACGATGGGCCGCTGCCAGGCCTTCGGCAGCCAGTGGATAAAGGGCGTCAGCAAATGCTGTTCCACCGGAAACCAGCGATTGGGAGTCTGCACCCAGAAGCCGCGGCCGACCCGCGCCACTTCCCGCGCGAAGCTCTGCTGGCTCCGAGCGTCGCCCACGTGCTCGATCACCGAGTTGCTGAAGACCACGTCGAATGTCCCATCGCGAAAAGGCAGGCAGCGGCCATCTCCAGCCACCCAGGTCGCGGCGCCGGCGAGGTCGTCCTTGGCTCGCGGCGTGTTGAGCAGAGTCAGACGCGGCTTCGCCGGAAGCAGAGCCCAGCAATCGGGTGTGCCGCCAATGTCCAGAATCCGGGTTTCGGCAGTGATGCCGAACTCCCGCGCGAAGCGGTGCATGCGACGGCGGCGAAAGTAGCGGGAGAGCGTGGTAAACCATCCATTGGCAGGCATCAGAACTGGAATCGCAACGTGACTTGCAACGATCGCGGCCCGCCCGTTTGCAGGATGGGCGCCAGCCCGCTGCCCGGACTTCCCGACCCCAACATCAGGTTCAACATCGAAGTCGACTCGCCAAACACCGGACTGTTCAGATACTTCACGGCATCCGCGAAATTGGCGTGGTTGAACAGGTTGAAAGCCTCCAGGCGGAACTGGAGTCGCCCCCGTTCGGTGAGCCGAAACTCCCGGCGCGCCGCGAAATCCACTTGCGCCATCCCGAAGCCGGCGATGGCGTTTCGCCCCAAGGTACCCTGGTGGGGGGCTACGGTGGACTGAAAGGCGGCGGGATTCAGGCGTCTTCCCCCCGCCACCGAGGAATCCGCCAGCCACAGCGGCTGACCGAACACCAGGTCCGGCCGGAAGGCATTCACCAGGGTGATTCCCAGATACTGTTCGCTGTTCAGGACCGAGATCGGAAAACCGGTGCGGGCATGCAAGACCGCGTCCATCCCCCAGCCTCGCAGGGACCGGCCTAGCGGAACCGCAGCGGCAACTCGCGGAAATTCGTAGCTGGCCGAGGCGGTCAGCGAATGGCGCACGTCGAAATCGGACGAACCGCGATCGCTGAAGCCGGGAGCACCCCACACCAGGAAGGCGTCGCTCGAATCGTTATCGATGGAGTGCGACCAGGTGTACGACACCTGCGATTGCAGTCCGCGCGTCAACTGCCTGCGGTACTGGAACTGGAGGGCCTGGTAATTGGACAGCCCGGAATTGGTGGTGAGAGCCACAAAGGAGCTCGGCGTGCTGCCCGGTCCGCCCATTTCGCGGACCACCAGATCGCGGCCAGCCGCTCCCACGTAGCCAATCGACGCCACGTTATGCGCCCCGAGACTGCGTTCCACGGACACATTCCACTGCCGCACCGTCGGCAGGCGGAGATTCGGCAGGAAGCCATACGTCAGGTTGAAGCTGAAAAAACCGCCCCTGGGGCTGGTGAAGCTCGATATGCTCAGGGGACCTCCATTGAGGCTGTCAGTCGCGATGCTGAGGCTCGAGTCGTAATACAGCCCGCCGCCGGCGCGCAGGATGGTCCTGCCATCGCCAGTCAGACGGAGAGCGATGCCCAGGCGCGGGGCAAAGTTGCGGTGGGTGAGCGGCCACAGCGTCAGCTCCTGTTGCGGGCGCTGGTTCTTAAATAGCTGATCGGTGGAAGCATCCAGAAATCTCACCCCATCCACCGGCGGTGGAGGTGGGCTGTACTCCCATCGAAGGCCAGCAGCTACAGTCAGTCGTGAAGTCACTTGCCAGGTATCCTGCACCCACAGCGAAAGCTCGTGGATATCGATGGAACCGTTCTGCGCCGAGATATCCGATGGATCGGACTTCCAGATATTCTTACCGGTCACCAGTGCGGAAAGGTCGTCCGCGAACACGCCAACCGTGCTGTTGGGGTCGCGGCGAATGGCTACGATACTGCGGTAATCCGCTCCCAACCCGAAGGTGTGGGCCTTGCGGTGCAGCGATGCGTTGCCGACCAGTTGGAACTGGCGCTGGCGCCGGTCTCCCTCCTGGCCGTCCACCAATTGCCCCAATCCCCCAACGGAGAACCGTACCAGGTAATCGCAAGTGGCAGTAACGGGGTAGAAGTAGTGGGCCAGACCTTGCAGTGTGCACGGGGGAGCGTCCGGATTCTCCCACAGCGAATGCGCATCGGACTGGGACTCGTTCCCGCGCAGGTCCAGAACCCAGTTACTACCTGGCCTGGCGTTCAGTCCCAGAGTGAGACTTCGCGATCGAAGGTCCAGGTGATTGATGCTCAGGGTCCCGAAATCGTTGCTGGACGGAGAGTCATTGTAGCGGCCGAACAACGAGACGCGTGAACCGATGGCCTGATCCAACCGGACGCCGCCGACGATGAGACTGGCGGGCCGGTCGCTGTGGCCGAACCATTCCCCGATACCGCTGGACGGCAAGCCCGGAGAGGTGGGAGCCGGAAAAAGGTTCAGCGAGGGCTGCGCCCAATCCGCAGCCGCCTGCCGGCCTTCCAGCGACGGCACCGGTTGTCTCCAGACGTACGGCTGGCGAAGCACCATGTCTTCAAACGAAAGCAGGAAGAACGTGTGGTTGCGCCACACCGGACCGCTCAGCGTCTCCGCCAGTTGCTGCATGCGTAACGGCAGGTGCCCGTAGCCGGACTGGTTGGAGAACCAATTGTTGGCGCTCAGCACCTCATTGCGCATGTGGTACAGCGCAGACCCGTGGAGGTCATTCGTCCCGGAACGGCTGTTCAGGGCGATGTTGGCCCCCGGCAGGCGGCCCATATCGGCTCCCGAGGTGGAAGTGGTGACGCGAAGATCCTGTACGGCTTCGAGAGAGATCAGCGAGTCCATGCTGCCGAAGGCGCTGAGGGCGGGGAGAGCGCCGCCGGTGGATTGCGCGGGCACTCCGCCCGCCGCCACGCCTGTATTGGCGCTCACCCCATCGATAGTGAAGTAGTTGGTGTTCGGCCGCTGCCCGGTAGCGGTGAACTGGCCGGCCTCGCCGCGGGTCGCCGGAGTGACGTTGGTGCCTGGAGCCAGTTCCAGCAAGGTCAGCAGGCCACGGCCATTGAGAGGCAAACGTTCGATTTGGTCGCGGTCCACGCTGCTGCCCGTGGATGCATCCTGCCGGTCGATCAAGGGAGGATTGCCATATACCGTGATGCTTTCCGTCCGGCTCCCGACGGGCAGGATGAAGTCGGCTCGCGTGAGTGCCGAAACGGCGAGATGCACCCCAAATCTCACCACCGGGATGAAGCCTTCCTTGCGGACGGAAATCTTGTAGGTGCCGGGCCGAAGAGAGGCCACGGTGTAGGCGCCGCCGGCCTCGGACTGGGTCACGCGGCGGAAGCCGCTGTCTTCGTTCACTACGGTGACGACGGCCTCGGCGATGCCGCCCTCGGAGGTGTCCAACACCCACCCGTGAAGGTCCGCATAACGCTGCGCCGCTGCCGTCGCCGTGAACCATACGAGAAGCGCGAGCACCCGGCCAACAAACATGAGTCCTTCCCTACACCCTCTTGAAGTATAGTGGGGCGCCCCCCTGGTCCTCAAGCGCAGGGTGGGACAGGGGTGCGTAAACGAATTCGGGATGCTGCCGCCAAAGGCCGGTTGGCAGGCGGAGGCGCCGGGCATCCATACTGGGGTCACTTTTGGGCATCGGCGATCGTGACCGCGCACTTCGGCCTCCCTTTTTGTCGATCATCAGAACCACACCTAACCTTTTCTCGCAATGGGCGTATTATATAAGCGATACACACTAGTCGATCATCGACAGGACAATATGCCGAGACGCCAATCGCCGCTCCAATCTGAGATGATTCAGGGAACCCTGGACATGCTGATCCTCCAGACACTGGTGCTTGGTGCCGCCCATGGCCAGACAATCGCCCATGCCATAGAGCGGGGCTCGGACGAGGTGCTTCAAGTTGAACACGGATCGCTCTACCCGGCCCTGCATCGCCTACAGAATCGAGGCTGGATCGCCGCGTTCTGGGGGACGTCAGAGAACAACCGTAAGGCCAGGTATTACCGGCTCACGCCCGAGGGCAAAAGGCAGCTCGCAGCACAGACATCTCGTTGGGAGCAAGTCGTGCGGGCTATCGGCCGCATCCTGAATCCGGTTACGGAGAAGCAGGGATGAACTGGTGGCGATTCTGCCGGCGTAAAGAAGCCGACACCGAGCAGCGCGACGAGCTCGATTTCTACCTGGACGTCACTACTGAAGAGTACATCGAACGCGGAATGGAGCCAGCCGCGGCCCACACAGCGGCACGAAGGAAACTCGGCAACCCGGCCATGATCCGCGAGGAGGTCTATCGCATGAACACGCTCACGTTTATCGAAGGTCTGCTACGGGATGTGCGCCATGCCGTCCGGATGGTCCGAACCACGCCCGGATTCAGCGGGGCGGCTGTGCTTTCGCTGGCTTTGGGCATCGGCGCGAATACCGCAATCTTCAGCATCTTGAACGCTGTCCTGATTCGGCCCTTACCCTACCCCGAATCAGACGCGCTGGTGGGCGTGTACAACAGGTTCGTGATTCATGGGCAGGTGTTCGAAGACGCGGCGCTATCGCCCGGAATGTACGCTGCCTGCAAGGAGAACGCAGAGGCCTTCGAAAACTTCGGCGTTTGGACTTCCGGCGCCGCCACGGTGACCGGATTAGGAGATCCTGAGCAACTGGTGATCGTGACCGCGACGCAGGGCGTTCTGCCCGCAGTGGGCGTACCGGCGTATATCGGCCGATGGTTCTCGAGCGAAGACGACACCCCGGGCTCCCCGCAGACCGTGATCCTTAGTTACGGATACTGGCAGCGGAAGTTCGGCGGTGATCGCGATGTACTTGGCCGCACGATGGTGATCGATTGGGTTCCACACCAGGTGATCGGGGTGATGCCACGGAATTTTCGATTTGTTACCCTCTCGCCCGACATCATCTTGCCGCAGCGTTTTCCCAAGAGCGGACTCCCGGAAGAGAACAGCTATGCCGGTATCGCAAGGCTCAAGCCGGGCGTCACGATCGCGTTGGCGAATCAAGACGTGGCGCGTGTTTGGAAGATCTGGGCGGAAACGGAGGGGGCGGCCAAGGCGCTCGAGGCCTTCCATATCACACCCAACCTGCGCCCACTCAAGAAGGATGTCGTGGGGGACGTGGGCTCCGTCCTGAGAGTTCTCATGGGAGCGCTCGGGCTGGTGCTATTGCTCGTGTGCGCAAACGTGGCGAACCTCGTGCTCGTGCGCGCGCAATCCCGGCGGCAGGAGTTTGCGATTCGCGCGGCGCTGGGCGCTGGCTGGGGAAGGATTGCACGCGAACTGCTGGTGGAAAGCCTGACCCTGGGCATCGCCGGCGGCGCCTTCGGCCTGATGCTGGCCTACGCAGGCCTCAGAGTACTGGCCACGCGGGGCCCCGCGACTCTTCCCAGGCTTGAGGAGATATCGATAGACGGAACAGCTCTGGCATTTGCGTCAGTATGCTCGCTGGGGACGAGCCTGCTGTTCGGATTGGCAGCGGTCTTCAGGTCCGGCATCCCCGGTCGAATGCAAAGCGCGCGAGGCGCGACCCAAGCGGCGCAACAACTCCGCGCTCAGAATGCGCTTGTCGTCACGCAGGTGGCCCTTGCATTTGTCCTGCTGGTGGCCTCCGGGTTGATGATTCGGAGCTTCTTCGCCCTGCGAGCCGTAACACCAGGGTTTACGCATCCTGAGTGGATTCAGACCGTCCGTATTGCAATCCCGGAGGCGGTGACGTCGGATCCCGAGCAGGTAATCCGCATGCAATCCGATGTTCTAACCAGGCTTTCCGCCATTTCTGGAGTCACCGCGGCGGGCTTCGCCAGCGGCTTGCCGATGGAGTCGGAGTACCGCAATGGCGTCATCATCGACGTTGAAGGAAAGACTTCGATCGACCAGATCTCTCCCAATCGGGCCGTCAAGAGAATTTCACCCGGCCTCCTCAAGGCGCAAGGTACGCGGTTGGTAGCCGGGCGTGATTTAACCTGGGAGGATGTTCGCGATCACCGTAGCGTCGCGCTGGTATCCGAGAACATGGCTCGCGAGAATTGGGGCGAGCCCGCCAACGCGCTGGGTAAGCGGATTCGGCAGGGCAAAGGTAGCCCCTGGCTCGAAGTTGTGGGGGTAGCGGAGAATGTTCGCGCGGACGGCGTGAATCTGCCCGCGCCGGCCACGGTCTATTTCCGCGCGGGAGGTCGCGGTGTCACTTTTGCGATTCGAAGTGAACGTGCAGGCACGGAAGCGTTCCTTCGGGAAGTCGCCAGTGCGATCCACGCCGTGAATCCCGGTCTGCCATTGGCCAAAGTGCGGACTCTGGACGACGTCTACAAACGCTCCATGGCGCGCACATCCTTCGCGCTGGTTCTCCTGGGAATCGCCGGGGCGATGGCGTTGACACTCGCGATCGTAGGAGTATACGGCGTCCTTGCCTACGCTGTAGGGCAACGCCGGCGCGAGGTCAGCATCCGCCTTGCTCTGGGTGCTGAGCCCAGGATGCTCAAATGGTTGTTCGTCCGCAAAGGCCTGATGCTTAACTGCGCCGGCGGCTTCATTGGACTGGCGCTAGCGGGAGGTCTATCACGCTGGATCTCTTCCCTGCTTTTTGGCATCACGCCGCTTGATCCACTCACGTACTTTGCATCGGGAGCGCTCATCTCTGCGGCGGCCATGACTGCGAGCTATGTTCCAGCCCGCCAAGCCGCGTCCGTGGATCCGATGGAGACGCTTCGCAGCGAATGGACGCGCATCTTCGAGATCCCGCCGGTTCAAGCGTCAGGTCAGACTTAGAATGCGAAAACGCCGACTCGTCGAACTGCCGGGTTTGTCACAAAATGCGCGCGAGCGCTGTAATAGACCTATGAAAAGACGTGAGCCGATAAGGATGGCCGTTGCGGCCCTCACCGGGCTCTTCGCGGCTGGCTTTCTGAACGCACCGCAGAGCCGGGCCCAGTCGCAGGCTGGACCGGTTACCTCGCCGGGCTTCGAGGTGGCGTCGATCAAGCCCTCCAAGCCGGGTACCCGCGGCTACTCGATCCAGCCGCTCCCGGGGCGGCTTACCGCTTCGAACACCACTCTGAAGATGCTCATTGCCGCAGCTTATCGCGTCTACGATTTTCAGGTATCCGGAGGGCCGAAATGGCTCGACTCCGACCGCTACGATATCGAGGGAAAGGCACAGGGAGAAACCAGTCCTACCAAAGCACAACTGATGGTGATGCTGCAAAAGCTGCTGGCGGACCGGTTCAGCCTGGAATTCCACCGCGAGACGAAGGTTCTTCCCGTGTACTCGTTGGAGGTGGCCAAGGGCGGGCCGAAATTCCAGCAGTCGAAAGATCCCGAGGGCACTCCCTATTTCAGATTGTTTCAGAGAAGACAGATCACCGCCCAGAGGGCTCCCCTGGCATTCCTGGTGGAAACTTTGTCGCAGTTGTTGGGCCGCCCTGCCCTGGACAATACCGGGCTCACGGGAGTATTCGACTTCAAGCTGGAGTGGACGCCGGATGAGATACAAGTGAGGTCCACCGACACCCCGCCCCCGACCGATGAGAATGTGCCCTCCCTCACCGCCGCTTTACAGGAGCAGATGGGGCTCAAACTGGTATCTCAAAAAGGCCCGGTTGAGATGCTCGTCGTCGACGGTGCTGCGAAGGCATCGGAAAACTGAATGGCCCTCCCGCCGTGGTCGCATGCTGTGGGGCCGCGCGATCAGTCCTTGCCGCCAGGGATGTGGTCGCGATACTGCCCCCAGTTCTCCATTAGCTTCTCCACCACGCGGTTGCCCACACGCCATGCCGCCTCGATGGCGGGCAGGTAGGCCGTGTATGACCCGATCTTGGTTCGGGCCAGACTTTCCGCGGCGGTGATGCCGGGCACTGGCTGGTCATAGTCGCTGGCCGTTCGGAGAATCAACACACGATTCAGATCCACGCGCCCGTCGCGGGCCAGGAAGGTGAGCGACTGCAGAGTCCCGGTGTCTTCCATGGCCGTGGTCACATAGTTGGCCTTGCCATCCGTGTGGTACTGAACCCAATCGTTAGCCCACTGGTTGAGCAGCTTGCCGTGCCAAAACGTGGAGGCCGAGAGCTCGTCGCCCTTGAGCACGAAGGGCGGACGCCGCGCGTTGGGAATACTGAACTGGCTCCGCTCCTTCACCATCGCCGCGGTCTCCTCAAGCGGCACATTCCGGGTCAGCTCGAATGCCCAGCCCATCAGAGAGGGATTCAAGTGGTAACACACGCCCGGGTCGCATCCCTGGTGGGGCTGCTCATAGGGCACGGACCTCCGCAAGGGCACGTAGCCGGTCTTCCAGTCCGCCGGAATTTCACGGGCGTCGATCTCGTGAGCGAGGTCGCCATCCACTACCCATTCGGCCCAGGCAGCCGACCCGAGCGACGCGTCGGCCGGGTCAACGCCCGCAATGCCGGCTACCAGCCAATAGGCTTTCCGCAAGTCAAAGCGCGGATCCATCCCCAGCGCCATGATGCTGGCCGCGGCTCTTGCAGTCCCCACCCCCGTGAGGATCCCCAGCACGCCGCTACGGTTCATGCGCAGGTCATGGTAACCCTGCGGAAACGCAATCACGCGATCGAGCTTGTTCCGCTCCACCCAGTACTGAAACTCACCAGGCTCATCGCCGGTATCCGCGCCACGCTCGAACATCGTGACCACCACCACTTTCACGGGTATAGGAGGCTCTTTGGCCGCGGCGCAACCAATAGCCGACACCGCCACCGCCATCATCCCTGCGAACGCTGTCCTGTGCATTCAGGTATGGTAGCGGACTGGCGAAGACGAGGCAAAGTAGTTTCTCCCTCCGGGATTTCCGCCAGCGTGCATTCCCTGGTGTTTACCAGCCGTCATAGTATTGTTAACCGAATCGATACGAAATATTGATTGGTCCGCCGGCGCACCATGGAGTATCCTGTTAGGGAATTCAGGTCGGTCTTGATATCGCGAGCACGTTCCAAGTGTGTTCGCGAAGGAGGTTCTGTGGTACGAAGGGCTTATCATACGTTCTGTCTGTTTTCCAGGCCGGCGGTCGCGAGCCTCGCGGCGCTGCTTCTGTTGGGGAGCCTTGCCGGTATCGTATCGGGTCAAACCAGCGGTTCCGGGACCATCTCCGGCACGCTGACGGATCCCAAAGGAGCGGTCATTCCCGGGGCGACCGTCGTCATTCGGAACACCGACACGGGCATCGACCACACGGTAGAGACCAACGAGTTCGGTCTCTACTCGGCGCCGTTTCTTCAGCCGGGGCACTACGAAGTCACCGCCTCCAAGACGGGATTCGCGAAAGTGGTCCGCAAGGACCTGATCCTTCAAGTGGGCCAGGCGCTCACCGTGGACCTCACGCCGCCGCTGCAGTCCACCACGGAGAGTATCACCGTGACCGGTCAAGCCTCGCTGGTGGATGCCGACAAGACCGAGATGTCGCAGGTGGTCAGCCAGACGCAGAAAGACAACCTGCCGATCGCCGGCCGGCGCTGGGAAGGCTTCGCCCTGCTCACGCCCAACGTTACGACCGACGGAGGCAGCGGTCTGATGTCCTATCGCGGCATTTCGGGCCTCTACAACCAGAGCTCGGTAGACGGCACCAACAATAGCCAAGCCTTCTTCTCCGAAACCAAGGGCCGGACGACGGTGCCCTACGTCTACAGCATGGATTCGATTCAGGAGTTCCAGGTGAGCTCGAGCAACTATTCGGCCGAGCTGGGACAGGCCGCGGGCGGTGTGGTGAACGCGGTGACCAAGTCCGGCGCCAACCAGCTTCACGGCGACCTGTTCTATTACCTTCGCTATCCCACACTGAACGCGCTGGACCCGATTCAGAAGGCCGCCGGCAACTACACCCAGCCGGTGCACCAGCAGCAGCAATTCGGAGGCAGCGTGGGCGGTCCCATCAAGCAGGACAAACTGTTCTACTTTTTCACGTATGACGGGTCGCGCAAGGTGAATCCCATCAGCTACACCAGTTTCGCCACATTTCCGCTGGGTTGTCCGGCGGCGGTGACGGCCTCCCAATGTTCCGCCGCGAACGGCTTCTTCAGCTCGCAGTTGGGCGCCTTCCCGCGATTCACCAATCAGGACGTAGGCTTCGGCAAGATCGATTACCAGATCAACGCCGCCAATCACGTCAGTGCTTCGTATAACCTCGACAACTTCCGCGCGCCGAATTCCTACAACACGGCTATCACCGCCTCCAACAACTCCCTCACCGCCAACGGCACCGCGGTCACGCATGAGCGCATTTTCGTGGCGAGCCTCGATTCCACGATCTCGCCCAGGATGTTCAACAATCTGCGATTCCAGTGGTCGCGCGACCTGGAGACCATCAGCGCCAATGGCACCGGCCCCAGCATCACGGTGGCCAACGTCATGGCATACGGAATGCCGAATGCCCTTCCCCGGCCGGCCTTTCCCGACGAGCATCGTCTGCAATTCTCAGATGTCCTCTCCTTCAACCGCGGCCGTCACACCTTCAAAGCCGGCGCGGACCTGAATCGTGTCCATGAGCTGTTGATCAACCTCTTTCAAGGCGGTGGAGTCTACACCTATTCCGGGAGCACCGCGTTCACCAACTGGGCCGCGGATGTAAACGGGGTCAATCTGGGCGATAGCCTCACCGGAAGGCACTTCAGCACCTTCGTCCAAGTCACCGACCCGGTTACGGGCGTAGGTAAAGACGACTTCTACGATACTGATTTCGCCGGATTTGTGGAGGACACCTGGAAAGCGCGTCCCAATCTCACGCTCAACCTGGGTGTCCGCTACGACCTCCAGTTGATTCCGCAACCTTCCAAACCCAATACCAGCACGCCTCTGACCACCTTGTACACATCCACGATCAATATTGACAAGAACAACTTCGCGCCGCGGCTGGGCGCCGCCTGGGAGCTCGCGAAAAACACCGTGCTGCGCGTGGGGTATGGAATCTTCTACGCCAAGACCAGCAATAGCACTTACTACGCCACCCGCGTGGAAAATGGCGTGATTCAGCAGACCTTCAACTGCAATCCCACCACCTGCCCTTTGCTCACATTTCCCAACCTGATCTTCACTCCGCCGGGGGGAAAGCCGGTGGCTCCGTTCGCAGGCGCGTTGACCCCACAGGTGGTTCCGTTTACGCCGCCGTCCGCGACCCAGACTGCGCGCGGTCAATCGCCCGACTGGGTCAATCCTATGGTGCATGAGGGTGAGGTCGCGTTCGAGCGGCAACTCCCCGGGAACGTCAGTGTCTCCGCCGCTTATGTCTTCAGCCGCGGCCTGCGCCTGCCGATCTTTATCGATAGCAACATCGCCCGGTCCACCACTACCAAAACGTATGACATCACCAGCGCCACCGGCGTCACCCAGAGCACCCTCACGGAGCCCTTCTATACCAGCCGCATCGACCCCACCGGCCCGATTCTGACCGGCTATAGCGACGTGAATTCCTGGTACAACAGCATGGTGCTGACCCTGCGCAAGCGCATGGATCACGGCCTGGAGTTCTTGCTGAACTACACGCTGAGCAAGGCCTTCGACGGCGGCCAGGTGCCCGGCCAATTCGGCACCTTCAACGGGACCGATTCCCCCATCGACCCATACAACCGGAAACTGGAGTACGCCCGGTCGGATCTCGACCAGCGCAATCGGATTGTCGGCAACGTGGTCTGGATCCCCCCCTACGCCAAGAAGATAACGAACAAGCCGCTGCGGCTCATCCTGGACGGGTTCAACTTCTCGAGCATCGTAACGGTCGCCAACGGGCAAGCCCTCACAGGGACGATCAACGGGAACCCCTCCGGCGGACCGGCGGGAGGTCTCACCGGAGCCGTGGTGAACAATTCGGGAACGGCGATCAACGGCGCGCGCTTTCCCGGACAGGTCCGCAACGCGTTCACCGGCCCCGGCCTGGCGGATGTCGATTTTCGGATCGGCCGGCAGTTCGCCATCGGTGAGAGGGTCAGACTTTCGTTCATCGGCGAAGCCTTCAACCTGTTCAACTTCACGAACTTCTTCGCCGTGAATAATACGGAGTTCAACTACTCCGCGGCCGGTTCCGGCGTGTGCGCAGGGCACACCAACGGATGCGTAGCGCTCAACCCGGCATTTCTGACGCCCACGGCCTCCAACAACGGCCTCTACGGCGCGCGGCAATTGCAGATCTCCGGCCGATTGACCTTTTGAGCGAGACAACTGTGGAGCGGCCTTTCAGGCTGCCATGTCCGGATTCGTCCGGACATTCCCTGCCTCGGATACGCCTGCAAGAATGCAGGTGTGGCAGGCTGAAAGGCTGCTCCACGGAAGGCCGGCCTCATTCATACTTCAGCGCGACGCCAGGGTCCGTGCGCATGGCACTGTGCGCGGGGACCAGGCAGGCGGCGAGGCCCACCACAGCCAGGACGACGCCGACCGCCGCCAGAGTCTCGGGATCGGTGGAAGTCACACCGCCGATCAGACTCTTGAGCAGTCGCACCACCGCCAGCGTTCCTACCGTTCCGAGGACAACGCCGCACGCTACCAGCCGCGAGCCATGGCCCAATACGAGGCGCAAGATTTGCGCCCCTCTGGCGCCGAGGGCCACGCGGATGCCGAATTCCCGCGTCCGCGCCGTAACCACATACGAAATGACCCCGTAGACGCCGGACACTGCCAGCAGCAGCGCGAGCGAGGCGAACAGCCCGATCAGCCACAGGTAGAGATGGATATCGGCGAGCGAATTGGCGATTACCCGCTCCATCGGTTTGACGTCGTAAACGACCTGGCGCGGATTCGCCTGGTGGATGGCGTCGCTTACGGCTTTCACCAGCGTTTCCGGCCGCGACTCCGCGCCGACGACGAGCGACACGCCGGCATCCGAGGTTGCGGCCGGATTCTGCGAGAAAGAATAGTAGATCTCGGGAGTGGCCGGACGGTCGAGACGGGAGGTGCGGGCATCGCCGGCCACGCCCACAATCACGCCGGGTTTTCGTCGGGAAAATATCTGCGGGCGAGCGTTTCGTTGATCAGTATCACGCGAGGAGAGTCAGTTGTGTCGCGGGCCGTGAAGAGCCGGCCGCTCCGGATGGGGATGCGGAGAGCCTCGAAATAGCCCGGGCTGACGTACCGAAGCTCGGCTTGGGGTCGCTGGCCTTCCGCCTGCGGAGGTCGTCCGGCAATCGAGAAACCGCCAGTCCAACCCCAGTTTTGCAGCAGCAGATACTGAATGAAACCCGCGGCGCGCACTCCTGGGATACCCCTCAGACGGGCTGAATCCGCTCCGGATCGGAGACGTCGAGGAGGTTCCTGCTGGTATTCCCGTAGGCGACCCATCTCTTCGAAAGTCGCGCTCTGCTTGCGCCATTCCTCCAGATCGGTGTAGAAGACCGGGCCGATGCCGTTTCGGGCGTCGCTGTGGTTGAGCTGCACCAGGCGGTCCGGATGGGAGAACGGCAGAGGTCGCAGAAGCACTCCGCTGAGGATACTGAAGATCGACGTGATCGCGCCGATGCCCAGAGCCAGCGTGCCAGTGGCTGCCAGGACGAAGCCAGGGCTCTTGCGCGCGGTGCGCAGGGCAAAGCGGATATCCTGCAGGATTGTGCCGGTCCAGAGCATGACGATCAGACGGGCACGAAGAGCGATTCGTTAACAGGGCTGAGCGGATGACCGACCCCGAAAGGCCGGCTGAAGCCGGAAGACAGACGACGAAAGACGATCGTCTGTCCCACTGGGCACCTGGCATCTAGCGCAAGGGAACGGGGACGAACGCGGTCTGGCCGCCGCGATTGATCAGCAGCAAGGGCGGGCGGTCGCCGGATCTCTGCAACGCGGCGCGCAAATCGGCCGGAGAGCGCACCGGTTGGCGGTTCACCTCTTGAATCACGTCGCCGCTGCGAATCCCGGCTTGGGCTGCGGGGCCGTCCGGGTCTGCCGACTCGACCACCACGCCCTCGGTGCCGCGCCGCAATCCAAGCTGCTGGAGGATCTCGGGCGTGATCGGAACCACCGTTACCCCCAACCTCGATCCGCCAGCCGGTTCCCCGCTCTGCTCGTCGCCCGCGCGCGCCGACTCCGGGGTCAATTCTCCCAGCCGCGCCCGTACCTGCTGCTGGCTGCCGTCGCGCAGAATGGTCAACGTCACCTCAGTTCCCGGCCCGTTGGCGGCGATCTCATTCCGCAGCTCGTTCGCGTCGTTGACGTCTTTACCGTTGAGCTGCAGGATGACATCGCCAGTCTTCAATCCCGCCTTTTCGGCCGGCCCGCCGGACGTGATCGAATTGATCGCGAGGCCGCGGGCTTCTTTCAACCCGAGACTGGAGGCCAGCTCGCCGGTCACCGGCTGAATGCCCACGCCCAACATGCCGCGCTGGACTTTGCCCTTGCCCAGCAACTGGTTCATGACGTTCTTGGCCATGTTCGAGGGAATCGCAAAACCGATCCCGATGTTCCCGCCGTTGGACGAGAGAATCTGCGAGTTGATCCCGATCAGCTCGCCGCGCGTATTCACAAGGGCTCCGCCCGAATTGCCCTGGTTGATGGGCGCATCGGTTTGCAGAAAATCCTGGAAGCTGCCGCGGCCCACCTCGGTGGAGCGGCCCTTCGCGCTGATGATCCCCGCGGTCACGGATTCGCCCACGCCCAGCGGATTTCCCACGGCCAGGCAGACGTCGCCCACGCGCACCTTGTCGGAATCGCCGAGCCGCAGCAAGGGCAAATCCCCGGCGCTGATCTTCAGTACGGCCAGATCGCTGGGGGCATCCGAGCCCACCAGTTTGGCCGAATAGGAGCGGCTCGAACTGAGCTCGACCTTGATGTCTTCCGCGCCATCCACCACGTGGTGATTGGTGAGAATATGTCCGTCGGCCTGAACGATGACGCCCGAGCCCAGTGCCTGTTGCACCTGCGTGCGGCCGCCGCCGCGCGGAACGCCGCCGCCGAAGAACTGGCGGAAAAACGGATCGTCAAAAAAGGGAAATTGTTGCGGCGCGCGCACCCGCCGTGACGAGCGGATCGTCACCACCGCGGGAGCCACGCGATCGACGACGTCGGCGTAGGAAAGCAGCGGACCACTCTCGCGGACCGCTCCGGTGGGCAGTTGGCGCGGCTCGGAGCCGGCGCTCGTGGTTCGTGTTCGGCAGGAGAACAGGCAGAAACAGGCAATCAGAGCGATGGTGAACGAAACTCGTCCCATGTCTTACCAATAGCACGTCGGAGTCCGTTGCGCGCGTTCTCCCTCACCGACTGGCATAGGCCACTGCGATAAAAGGAATCTCGCCGATGCTAGAGTGAAAGTTGTCACTCGCCTGCCAGCTTTTCAACCGATCGACCCGACTCGTGTGCGCTTTCGCAGCTATAGTGTTGCTCCTGGCGCAGGCGCCGCAGCCGGATGGCGCGGGCGTGCGTCCAGGGACGCTGCCGTCCGCCTGGATTACCGGGGGTCCCGACTGCGCGGCGGTTCCCGACTGGCAGATCCACCCGTACAACGAGGATTTCTATATCCTGCGCGAATCGGGCTGCACCAACTATGAGAAGCCGTTTCTCTACCTGTTGTTCGGAAAGGAGCGGGCGCTGCTGGAAGACACCGGCGCGGGAAAAAGCGACGCGGCCCGCATCGTCAGCCAGGTGATCGCGAAGTGGCTGGCGCAGAAAGGGCGAACTTCCATCCCCCTGATTGTGGCCCATTCTCATTCGCATGGCGACCACGTGGCGGGAGACCCGGGCTTTCGCGGCATGGACAACGTAACGATGGTTCCCCTCACCTTGGAGGGCACGCGGCAGTTCTTCGGAATCGAGAAGTGGCCCGAGGGCATCGGGTGGATCGATTTGGGTGAGCGCGTACTCGACGTGATTCCGATTCCCGGCCACGATGCCCTCAGCATTGCGTTCTACGACCGCCAGACCGGCATCCTTCTCACCGGCGACAGTTTGTATCCTGGGCGTCTGTACGTGCGCGACTTTCCGGAGTTCGTGCGCAGCAGTGCCCGCCTGGTGGAGTTTACCCGCGGAAAGGTCGTGGCGCACGTCCTGGGCACGCACATCGAAGAGATGTCCACCCCCTACAGAGATTATCCGGTGGGGACGAAGTATCAGCCGGAAGAGCACTCCCTGGCTCTATCGCGCGGCCACCTCCTGGAACTGAAGGAAGCCCTGGAATCGATGGACAAACCCGCGCGCTACGCACTACGAGATTTCACTATCTGGCCCCAGGAACCGAGAACGGCGCCGAAGAAGCAGTGATCCAAATGGGGCGGGTCCGGACTTCGCCACAAAAAAAGGCAGGGCGCCGAAGCGCACCTGCCTATGGTGACCAGACCCAAACCACAAAAAAACGGTGCCAGTGGGACGCGGCGAGCTACGCTCGGCGGGCAGGCGGGGTACCCTCTGGGTCCGACTGCCCCACCTTTAGAACGTGTACAGTAGCGTGCCCGGAACCGGCTCCGCCGCTCCGCTGGCGGGAACCACGGCTTCCCGAGCCGGGACCTCACCCGCGGGGACCTCCCCCGTTGTGGCGACGTCAAGCGCCGGAGCTTCGCCCTCGACGTTGAGCTTCCGATAATAGATGCCGGTGTCGCCCAGGTAAACCTCCAGGTCCGAGGGCCGCGGGAGCGAACCCTGTATCAGCGCTTCCGAAAGCGGGTCCTCAATGTACTTCTGCAAAGCGCGCCGCA
>JAIQFL010000258.1 GCA_020073365.1 Terriglobia bacterium
CCTCATTCCATGCGATAAATACAATCACTGCGGTGGCGAAGGCCTCTTCCGGATCACCGCTCCAACAGTAGTCCGGTTGGCCGCCTTCGCTACCTAATGGATCACAAGTCCATCTGGAAGAAAAGCCTCACCTTCCTCCGCTATCCCACTGCCTTCCGAGATTGGCCGGTAAACGAGTCACGCCCGATGAAATATTTCTTGCGCCGGCAAGACCCTTTGAAATGAACATCCGTGCGCCCTCCCACAGATCCGTCCGCCAGATCCGTCCGCGACCTGCTGCTATCCTGAAATCGGAAATAGAGGCTTGCGCCCCACCGCGTAAGCCGCAACAAGTTTTCTTCGTGGCCACGAAGCGTTGCAACTCAGGTGGTACTGAACTTCCCGTAGGCCCCTTAAAGGCCGAACGGCTGTCTGACCAGTGGTACGGGGTCGGCGGGGAGATTCTTGGGTACGACCCATAACGCCCTTTGGTGTGCGGATAGCGCTGATTGCCGGCCCCGTAGGGATTCAGAGAGTCAAGTACCGAATCGGCAACGATATGTCCGCCATTCAGCGGGCCTAGATCATCGAAGGTACGGCTCAAACCATTGGCGGCCGGTAACGTCCGGCGATAAGTCCGAGAACCCCGGCCGCCGCAACGCTTTCACTCTTACCCTCCTCACTTACCCGTAGTGTCTCTACCCAATCCCCAACCCCGCGAGCGGAGAGTATAGTACATGTGGTGCAGCCGGACCGGCCCAAAACCGCGGTCGCCCGCCGGCCACCCCCCAGAAAGGCGGAACTTTCCACATGAATCGCCCTAAACCAAAAACAAGCAAAGCCAAATCGGACCGCACGCTCGGCCTGAGCAAGAGACGCCTCGACGACCTGGTCGAAGAAGCCATCGTCGACGCCTACGGCGACGAGGAGCAAGCCACCGGGTTCTACACCATGCTGGAGGAGAACCTCAAGCTGCCCTTCGACACCGAAGTTCTGGGAGTCAAGGTCACGGTCGAGAGCATCGACTTCGCCGGTGACGATCGGTTGGTAGCCGTCTGCAGAAAAGGAACCAAGCGCCAGCGGATCTCGCTGATGGACCTGCCGCTGCCCTCACCGCCCCCGCAAGGAGCCGAGTGGATCGCCGCTTACCGGCATTGGAGAAGATGGGACGAGTGAAGTGGGAGTCCCGCAGCCGCGCAGGCCTTGGATAAGGAAAGGAGCGTACCGCTCGGCCGTGCCGACCCCCGTGATTGACCCACGTTTGTAAACGGGGTGGGCGTCCTCCGAGCGCCTTTAGGCTTCTCCCTCGCGAGGCCCAGAGGGCGCCCCGCCAGGAGCTTGCTCACCAGCGCGTTGTGATCGAGTCGGACTCCCTATTTTGATGATGTTTGGATCAAAATAGGTGGACCAGCACCTGCATCGCAGACACGCTCCTTCGTCATTTTACACCATTACCGCCGGAAAACAAACCATTCACTGGCCGCAAAGTTCAGTAGTGAGCAGATCGCAATGGAGGCCCCGCTCGCCACGTATGCGTTCAGGTGCAGCACGCCCACCAGTACCCGCATCAGCGCCACATTGCCCAAAATGGAGACCGCGCCGTTGCCCGCGTGAAAGCGTAACAGTCGCATCGCCACATCGCGGGCGCGCCCCGCCTCTCCCGTCCGGTCCTTCCACGTGAAGCGCTCGTGCCACACGAAATTGTGCAGTACGGCGGCCTCCACGGCCAGCGGGGTCGCTACCATGTAGCGGACGCCCAGGCCGCTAAACAGCAGCGCGAAGCACCCCATCTGCACCGCGATCCCCAGCCCTCCCACGAAATTGAATTTCAGCCAGCGGACCGCCAGCGGGTTCACGGCAGCCGCTCGGCGTCATACAGTGCGCGGGTATGCCGTACGGCCGACCAGATCAGCATCAGACCCATCCCCACGATACCCACCGCGCCGCCCACGTCGAACAGTAGATAGCGCCGCCCGAACAGCCCCACCACCGGACGGTAGAACAGCGCGACGTTGCCGATGCAAAGAAGCAGCCGCAGCTCCGTGGGCCCGAAGCTCCAGAACGACAGGTGGAACGAGCCGATCGTGTAAGTGGTCAGATACACTTCGATGGACAGCAGAAAGTAGGCGATCAGCAGCCCCAGGGCGATATACGGGCTCATGTAACTGGAGAGCGCCAGCCCGCCCATCAGGAAGAACGTGCCGATGGCATCGGTGATGTGATCCACATAGAAACCGTAGCGCGGCCGGAGCCGGTTGCGGACCCTGGCCAGGGTGCCATCCAGGCTGTCGCCGAACCAGTTCACCGCCAGGGCCACGATCACGCCGAACAGAGCCAGCCGGTTCCTGCTGGCCGCCCAGTAGCACGCACCGGCCGCGAACATCGCGACAAAGCCCAGCACCGTCAGGTGGTCGGAATTCACCCAGGGGGGCATGCGCTGGGCCATCCAGACGAGGGTCTTTTTCTCGACCGCCGCCAGAAGACTGAGCTGCTTCCGCTCGGCGTCCCGGAATTTTTCATTCGACATAGTCTTTGTAGGACAGACGATCGCCTTTTGTCGTCTGTCAGCCGCACCGGGAGTCCGCCCGGAGTCAGCCCCACCTACTCCACCATCTGCGGATTCGAAAAGAGGAAATGATCGAAGTAGTAGTGCATCAACAACACGCTGAGCACCACTACGAAATAGCTCTGATCCGCGGCCAGCGGCGTCAGCGCCCGCACGGCCAGCGTCAGCAGCACAATCAGTCCCGTGGCTGCCAGGAAACAGGCGTAATACGCCGCCATGCTGTCCCGCCGCACCAACCGGCGCACGAACCCCTCTTCGATCTCGCCGCGCTGGTCCCGCAGCCGGTTGATCAACCACAGCAGAAACAGATACTGGAACGAGTGCCACGTGTTGTACCCCTGAAACAGCACATCCAGGTTCGATCCCATGGGCAGGAAGAACGAGACCACGGTGGTGATGCCGATCAGCAGCGTCTTGGGGAAGCTCCCGCGGCCCTCCCGAAACTCCGCGACGGTCTTCGCCACCCAGGTCACCAGGAAAACCGCGAACACCGCTCCCGCCAGCCAGGGCAGATGGAAGCCCCGCACGAAGTCCGGATACGGCAGCACGATGCCCCCCACGTAAAACTGCCGCAGCGACAGCTTGTACAGGCCGATGGGGTAGAGCCCGGTCAGAATCAGCCCGTAATCCACGAACCGCGACCACCGCTGCTCGGCGAACGAGCTGCGCGCCCGGTAGCAATCCGTCAGGTAGATGATCTGGTGCAGCACGTGCAGCGACGCCCACGAAAAGAAGAAGGTGATCAGAATCGTGTAATGGTACACCCCCAGATAGATCACCACCGCCGGGAGGAGAAACGCCAGGCAAGCGTACCATCGATGGCGCGAGCGGAAGTTCCCGTCCAGGAACGTATAGGTGATGGTGGAGAAGAGGTGCGGTCCGCCGATCAGCAGCGCGACCGTGATATTGATCAGGTCCACCGCCTGTTGCTGCTTCATCCAGCCGAAGAATTGGGCGCCCCAGGCAACCAGGAACGGAAGCGGAACCAGCGCGGCGCTGAAGATGATCAACGGCAGGTCCCAGGAAGGCTTGTAGATCCACCCCGGCACTCTCCGGGGACCGAATGTCGTGGCTTGCGCAATTGCCGCCATAGCGATGATGATACGCTACCCGGCGCGGCGGTTCAATCGGATTGACGCCCGGCAGGCCGGCCAGTGGGAAAGCCAAGGCGGCCAACATCGCCTATTTTGGAGCCCCCGGCCGGCGGTCCGCCGAGGTCCGCCGAGTGTCCGCGGAAACAGGGCTTGAATTTGGACGTTAATGGACATAGCATTAGAGTCAAAGGACCCTTATTCAGATGAAACTGTCTTTTGCCGCTTCAATTCTCGTAGCCGTGAGCTTCGTGGCCTATGCCGAATCTCCGCGCATCACTGCAGTGGAACCGCAGAATGGAAAGGTAGGGGACATCATCTCTATCACCGGGGAAAACCTTCAAAAGGACAACGTGGTCAAGCTGTACCTCACCGATGGCACCAACGATACGCTGGTGGAGACCATCACCGAGCAGACCGCCACCACTATCAAGTTCAAGATTCCCGAGAAGGCCAAACCGGGACGGCTGGCGCTCATGTTCCTGACCGCCGGAAAGACCGGCCAGTTGATGGAGCAACCCTACAAGATAACCATCGACGAACCGTAGGGTGGGATAGACGATCGCCTTTCGTCGTCTGTCAGCCGGCCTTAGCCGGCCCGCCCGCTTGTGGGCGATTCGTTCCCCGGTGTCCCTACAGCCTCCTATACGGTGTCGCGAGGTATTTCCTGGACTCCTGCGCGGCTTCCGCCTGAGGTGCGTAGGCGATCGCGCGCTTGTAGGCGTCGACAGCCTCGTTCCGCCGATGGGTCATGTCGTAGATCTGGCCGATCCGCAGCCAGGCATACACCCCCGTGTTGAGATCCACGTCTTCGGACGCCGCAGCCACCTTTTTCAGGTTCTCCAGCGAACGGTCCAGCTCGTTGTACCAGAACTCGATGATGCCCTCCTGGAAATAGACCTTTTCCCACGGCACGCGGTCGTAGCCCGGGGCGTGGCGTCGCTTCAGCAGGGCGATCTGCTCCACCGCGTCCAAAGCGTGTGCCTTGTCGCCCGCCATACTGTACATCTGCGACAATTCCAGCCGCAGCAGGTAGTTCCGCGGAAAGCGCTGGATCAAGTCCTCCACCAGCGGTATGGCGCGCCGGGTCTGGTTTTCCCGCCGGTAGAGCGCGCATAGAAAGATCTCCGCGTCGATCCGGTTGAGCTTGCCGTTCCGCGCGACCTCCTGCACGGTCTGAATCCCTCTCTCTTTATCGCCGTGCACGCCCACCATGAATCCCAGCACCCGGTACGCCCACGGCAGGCTGCCGACGATGTAATCGTGCAGCCCCTGGACCAGCCGCGCGTCCACGTTTTTGGGCTCCAGTTCCGTAATCCGGTTATGCCAGCGCCGCGCTGCATTGGCGTCTTTCAGCGAATCCCGCCACGCCTTCTTCACCACCCAGTAGTAGTTGGTCCGCAGCGCGAAGGAGATCCCCAGCGCGTACATGGCCGCGGTATCCTTCGGGTCCTTCCGAAGCCGTTCCTCCGCGAGCGTCATGGCTTTGCCGAGCTCGTCCAGAAAGCGCTTCTCCATCTCCGGAGTGGGATTCAGTTTAGGACGCCGCACAAACGAATTCGTGCCGGAGACCAGTTCACTTTCGAGCGCCCCATTGCGGTACATCTCCTGCACCAGGACCGTCTGGGCCAGGTGATTGTGCAGTTCCGGGTCGGCGGGTTTCAAAGCCGCTGCCCGTTCGAAATCGGCGCGGGCCAGATCGTACTCCAGGTTGTAAAAGTGGCTGTACCCCTGATCGACCGCGGACTCCTGACCGGCAAGCGAGGCAACCGCGAATGCCAGGATCAGGATGCTTCTCACAATTCCTATCCTAGTTGCTGCAACCCCCACCGCGCATGCTCCGCCACCAGGGGGTCGGAAGACGCCGCCAGTCTTTCCAGCGGCTGGCGGAACTGCTCCAGCCTCCGGTTGCCCATGGCGATCGCCACATTGCGCAGGAATCCCGAGTACCGTGCCCGCGTGACCGGCGTTCCCCGGAACATCGCACGGAACTCCTCCTCCGTCAGGGCGGCGAGTTTCGCCAGCGGCGGAGCGAAATGCTGTGGCTGGTACGCCGGGTCGGTGGTCACCGGCGCGCGGCGATTCCAGGGGCACACGTCCTGGCAGATATCGCACCCGAAAACGTGGCTTCCCATCCCTTCGCGGAACGGTTCGGGCACGGCCCCCCTCAGCTCGATCGTGAAATACGAAATGCACAAACGAGAATCGATGGTGTGGGTGTTGTGGGGCAGACCCCCAATCGGCACAATCGCCCCCGTCGGGCAAGCGTCAATACATCGCGTACAGGTCCCGCAGCGATCCGGTGGCGGACCACCCGGCTCGACCTCGATCGACACCAGCAACTCCCCCAGAAAAAACCAGGACCCGCTCCGCTGGTTGATCAGGCAGGTGTTCTTGCCGATCCACCCCAATCCGGCCGCCTGCGCGTAGGACCTCTCCAGCAGCGGCGCCGTGTCCACGCAAATCTTCGACTCCAGGGGCACGCCCGACCGTTGCCGCACCATCGCGTCCAGCCGCTCCAGGCCGCGGCGCATTTCCTGGTGGTAATCCTCGCCCCAGGCATAGCGCGAAATCCACCCTCGCTCGTCTGCATCAAATTGGGTGGAGTAGGGCCACGGCGTGTTGTATAGCTTGCCGACTGAGACCACCGTCCTGGCCGAGGCCAGCAGATTTCGCGGATCGTCCCGCACCTCCGCGCGGCGGTCCGTGAGGTAGCGCATCTCCCCGGCGCAACCGGCGGCTACCCACTCGTGATACCAGGCGCGTTCCGCCAGCGGCTCCGCCCGCGCCACTCCGGCCAGCTCGAAGCCGCAGGCCCGCGCCATCTCGCGAATGGCGGCGCTCGACAGACCCCCCATCAAACCGCCCCTCAAATCTCCAGCCCCACCGACCGCATCAGCTCGATCGCATTGCTCTTCCGCACCACCCCCGGCCGCATGTGGTAATCGAACCGGATCTGCCCACCGGCGATCTGGTCCTCGAAATGCACGTTGGCGGCCCGCTCTCCGAGCACCTCGGCGATGTCGGCCAGCGCCAGATCGTGCGTGGTGATCAGCCCCATCGCGCCGCGCTCCACCAGCCCGCGCACCAGCGCCTCGGCGCCAATCCGCCGGTCGTGCGAATTGGTGCCGTGCAGGAATTCGTCGATCAGAAACAGTACCGGCAGCGGTTTCGCGGTAAGGTCCAGGATCTGCCGCAGCCGCAGGATTTCGGCGTAGAAGCGCGATACGCCGCCCTGCAAGGAGTCCGTAACCCGGATCGACGCACCCACCGCCAGGGGCGATAGCCGCAGCCGCCTGGCCCGCACCGGCGCGCCCGCCTGCGCCAGGATGGCGTTAATCCCCAGGGTCCGCAGCAGGGTGCTTTTTCCGGCCATGTTCGAACCGCTGACCACCAGCACGCGAGGTCCCGGGGGTTCCGTGCCGCCGATTCGCACATCGTTGCGCACCACGCGGTCTTCGGGAATCAGCGGATGCCCGATGGCCTCCGCTTCCAGCAAGCCGCGGTCCGCGCTGAACTCCGGGAACGGGTCGGCCGGATGCTCGAAGGCATGGCTCGCCAGCGAGCAAAGCGCCTCGATTTCTCCGGCGGCCGTGAGCCAGCGACGCACGGCCGGGCCGGAGTGCCGCCGCCAATCTTCCACCGCCAGCGCCTGGTGGGGCGTCCAGAGGACGAAGACCTCCACGATGCGGACCAATAGGTTGTCGCGCGAGTCGAGCCGTTCCATGACGTGGTTCAGCCGGGCGATGCGCCGGGAAGGCGGCTCCCCTTCGGCGTCGAGCGACGCAGACAGGCTCGCCAGCTTGGGCGTCTGAAACTGTTCCTTCTCCAACCTCCCCAGGACTTCCGAAATCAGGCCTAATTCGTGCGCCGCCTCTTCCACCGCCCCCACTACGGCTTCGAGCGGCTTTCGCTTGCGGTACAAGAAAGAACCGTTGGCGAGCAGCACCAGCAGAAAACCATCGCGGCAAAGCAGGGCATTTCGTTCCGTAAACTGCACCAACCCGATCGAGCGGAGTCCCACGGCGAGTCCGGCCGCGAAGCCCAGTATCCCGATCACCGTCAGGCACCACAGCTTGGCGCGCAGGTGTCCCGGACCCAGAAGCGCCGGGGCTTCGCCCCACGCCGCCAGAGAAACGGGATCGACGCCGGTCCTGGCCTCTTCGGCCACCACCGCCAGGTCTTCCCGCAAATCCAGCCGCGGACGCAGCTCGTTCACCGCCTCCTGCCGCGCGCGGACGGTCTCCGGCTCCGCTGGGGCCAGCAGCCAGCGTGCCAGCGTGTCTTCGCCGATGTGCGTCCGCGCCGTCGACAGCAATTCAAACAGCGAGCCTTTGCCGAAGAGATCCAGATCCTGGGCGTAGGGATGCACCGGGTCGATAAAGCGGTCGCCGGCCTCTCCGGTGCCGGCCCATTGCCCGTCGAGCCGGGCCAACGCCTTCTCGAAAAACCGCGCCGCGCGCCGCCGCCGTTCGATGGCCCGCAGCAACTGCTCGCCAATCACCATCAGCACCGTGAACAGCGCCATCGGAACCAGGGTCCAGGCGATTGAGATCTTCTGTGTCGCCAGAGCCGCCCAGACGATGGCTGCGCCCCCAGCCACCGTCCCCAGCCGGACGTATCCGAGCGCCCGGTGACGATCGAGGCGCCGTGCGATATCGTGGCGTCTCTCATCCAAAAGTCGCATGTAGATGGAGCGGGGTTCCTCGGTCATCGGCAATCTTCATTCTCTCTCGATTCAGTTGTATACTAATTCTTTAGTATGACCAGAGAGTTCATTTGGGCGTTCCGTTCGTTGCGCAAGAATCCGCTCTTCACGACGGCCGTGACGGCTATCCTGGCGCTCGGGATCGGCGCGAACACCGCGATATTCAGCATCGTCGATGCCGTCCTTCTGAGGCCGCCGGCTTATGAGGCGGCGTCGCGGCTGGTGCGAATCGAGGAGACCAGCACCAAGAAGACTGTGAATCGGATTCCGGCGCACGACTATCTGATGTGGAGCGCGCGAAGCGACCTATTTGAGAGAACGGCGGGGCACCTCAGAGACGATGTGACGATCTCGGGCGCCGGCGAGCCCGATCAGGTAATCGCGCGCCGAACCACGCCCGGCCTGTTCTCCTTACTGGGCGTTCGCGCACAACTGGGCCGGCCCCTCGGGGATGCCGACCACGAAGCCCTGCTGAGCGACCGGCTCTGGCGGCGGCGGTTTCATGCGGATCCGGACGTGATCGGCCGCGCCATGACGATTTCGGATGAGTCGTACATGATTGTCGGCGTAATGCCGCCGGAGTTCGAGTTTCCGTACGCCGACGTGGAGATGTGGCTTCCTCTCCGTCCGGCCGCCGGCGGCACCCAGGGATGGGTGCAGGGAGCGGTGGCGAGGATCCGGGAAGGGCTCTCAGTCTCCCAAGTCCAGGGCGCGATGGAGATTGTGGCGCGTCAACTGGAGCGGGAAGACCCGCAAGGGAATGCCGGGCTTCAAATCGTGGTTTCCTCCTGGCGCGACGATATCGGAGTGAAGTACGAGCAAACGCTGGTGTTGATACTGGCGGCGGTAGGTCTGGTTCTGTTGATCGCCTGCGCGGACGTAGGCAGCCTGCTGCTCAGCCGCGCCGTACAACGGCAAAAGGAGATGGCTATCCGCGCGTCGCTGGGCGCGGCATTCGGGCGACTGCTGCGGCAAGTGCTGGCGGAGAGTCTGGCGCTCGCCCTAGCCGGCAGCATGGCAGGGATCGGGGTCGCCTACTACACCGTGCATCTTCTGACTCGTCAGATCGCGGCCATGCCGGTGGTGCTTCCTCACATCCAAAGGGTAGCTATCAACGGACGCGTGCTGATGTTCAACGCGGCCTTGTGTTTGCTGCTGGCGGCGCTCTTCAGCGTTGCGCCGATGTTCCTGGCGTTGCGAGCGGACCTGGAAGCCGTATTGCGGAGCGGGCACCGTGGCACGGGAACCAGGGGCGCTACACGGCTCTTTTCCATTCTGATCGCCTGCGAAGCGGCGTTCGCTTTTCTGTTGCTGGTGGGGTCGGGCCTCATGATCCGGAGCCTGGTCCGTTTGCAGCAGGCGGATCATGGGATCCACGCGGACCACGTGCTTACCATGCGGGTGCCCATCGGCAGCCTTACGCAAACCCGCCCGCGAGGGAAGTACGAGAGCCAACCACGGCAGATGGCGTACTACCGCGAAGTGATCGGGCGGCTCGAACGGGTCCCGGGCGTGAAGGCCGTCGCGGTGGTGAACAATCTGCCGCTGTCAGGTGTCAATACATCGACCATGCTCGAGTTACCGGGCGCCGAACCGATCCTGCTCCCCAACCGTACCATCAGCCCGGAGTACTTTTCGGTGATGGGCATTCCTTTGATCTCGGGCCGGTTGTTTTCGGAAGCGGATGTCACCGGGTCCCAACCGGTGGCCATCCTCAACGAGTATCTGGCGCGCCAACTGTTTCCCGGCCGCGAGGCGGTGGGCCAGAGGCTGCCGGCGGCGGGACGGGAAGGTGCGCCGATCGTCGTGGGAGTCGTTCGGAATTCGCCGCAGATGAGTTATGAGGCGCCTCCGAAAGCGGAATTGTACCGGCCCTACCAGCAGGCGATGTTTGGCGTCTTCCTCTCGACGGTGGTGGTTCGCACCGCGGGCGATCCCTTGGCGCTGGCCAGCACGCTCCGCAAGGAGGTATGGGCGGTGGATGCCAACCAACCGGTCGTGAAGGTGGAGACGATGGACGAAGTGATTGCCAACGCGATCTGGCGGCCGCGCTTTTCCGCGTGGCTGTTTTCGGTGCTCGGCGGTTTGGCGCTGGTGCTGACGGCGGCCGGCGTCTATAGCGTGGTGGCGTACACCACGACGCTGCGGGAGCGGGAGGTTGAAATCCGCGTGGCGTTGGGCGCGACCCCCGGGGATATCATCGCGACGATCGTGCGGGGCGCCATGCTTCCTCTGATTACCGGTCTGGCCATCAGCGGAATTGCCGCCCTTTTCCTTTCGCGAATGTTGGCGAGCATTCTCTACGAAATCAAAGGGAGCGACCCGGTCACTTACATCGGGGCAGGCGCGTTACTGCTCGCGATCGGGACAGTGGCGAGCGCCCGTCCGGCGTGGAGAGCTGCGGCGGGCGATCCGGTCAGGGCGCTGAGAATGGAGTAGGCTGGCCGCTGAGGAAAGACGAGGAGGGGGCGGAAGCGCCATAATGGAAGCGATGGCTACCGTTCACATGAGCGAAGCCGAGGTGGCCCGCGATCTCCATGCCGTGCTCGCCAAGGTGCAGCAAGGCGTCGAGGTCGTCATCGAGCAGGATCACCGGCCCGTCGCGGTACTCAAGCCGTCGCAACCCGGAGATCCGGGCCGCAAGCTGAGCGAGTGTATCGCCTTGGCCAGAGCCTACGAGGAAAGGCTCGGCTGCGCGCCTATCCCAGATGCCGACTTCGCCAGGGACGTGCAAGAGGGCATCGACTCGCGCCGCGACTCGTTTGAACCGCCCGCATGGGATTAGTCCTCGACTCCAGCGTGCTCATCGCCGCCGAGCGGGAGAAGCGGCCCGTCAGCCAGGTTCTGTCTTCCCTCGAAGCCAACTACTCTGAAACCCGGATGGTTCTCTCTTCCATCACCGTGGTGGAACTGGAGCACGGCTGGCACCGTGCCAACACACCCGAGGCCGCGCTCAAGCGACGCCGCTATCTCGACGAGGTGCTCGCCATCATCCCGGTAGAACCCTTCACGCGTGAGATGGGAGTGCTGGCCGCGAAGGTCGACGCCGACATGAAGAAGTCCGGACTCGTCATCGCTACTGCCGATCTGCTGATCGGAGTGACCGCGCTTTCCTACAGCTACGCTATCGGAACCCGCAACGTCCGCCACTTTCAGATGATCCCAGGCCTAAAGGTCATCTCTCTTTAGCCGCGCCTTTCCACTGGGTCCAGCAGCTTGTGGCCGGCCAGTGAGGTGCGGAACCCGTAGATCGCGATCAGGGCCACCAGCACCAGCGATACCACTCCGATTCCGGCGTACCATGCGGAAAAGTCAAGGGTTCGGGGAACGCCGGTGAGGAACTCTGAAAGAGCCTCAGTCGAAATCAGCGCCAGCAGTCCGAAGCGTAGCAGGATGAGTACAATCAACCCGGCAAAGAGGGCGGTGGCCGTATAGTCGATCCACGGGTAGGATGTGCTGCCGGTGTAGAGCACGGTGACGATGAGGATGAATGCCGCGGCCGCGAGCCACTGCTTCCGCAACACCGCTCGCGCGACAAAGAGGAGGAAGAAAAGCAGAATGGGATCGAAGAGGGAACCGGTCACGGCATCGAGCGCGGCGGCAAGCGCCTGGCGCACTCCGAGCAAGGTCTCCAGCGACGGCATCACGGGTTCACCCGTAGTGCCGTGCAGGGCCAACTGCGCCAGTTTCACGCCGGCCCACACCGAGGCCAGCGCCGCGCCGAATAGAATATCGCGGCCCACCAGAGGGTCGCGGATGCCCTTGGTGGTGTACCGACTCCAGGAGATCATGGTCTGCGGCCACCGCTGCCGGACCCATGGCTCCAGAGCCAGATAGAAGGCCCACAACACGCCTGCGTTGATGGCCGCAACGCCAATACCGCGCCAGAAAATCGACAACTCCGCCGTCTGCGCGGTGTGGTGCGCGGAGAGAAAGCGCGCTCCCACCATGGCGGCGAAATAGAGGAGACCCAGCTTGGCCGCGCCTTGCCTGTCAGCTCTCCCGGCGCGAAAGTTGTACCACGCAATGAGGACAGCGGCGCTTATGGCAAGGTACAGAACCACCATCGATGCGATTCCCTGGCTGGAACGGCCAGGCTCCATGCGGTCGGGTTTCGTCCAGGGCCCGACGATCCGGAAAAACACCGGCCGGCCACGCCACGCGGCTGCCTCTAACCTGAGCTTGGCGCCGGTGGGTTGGTCGGCGCCTGTCCAGGCGGCGCGGGCATCCCAGTTCGCCAACGGTGTCCATTGCGGCTCGGAGGGCTGGAATTGGGCCATGTCGAGGCCAGCGGCCCGAAACAACGTACTCCAGTCGAAGGGCGGGGACGGCGCGGGCGCTTCGACTTGTGGAGGAACGGCTCCGAGTTCCTGAAGTTTGCCCTCGGGATCGGTCTTCAGGCGGACCATGCCCGAGGTCGCGAACGCCGGATCGCCATAGTTCACGGTTACGTTGAAATCGCGGACCGCGACCATGTCCCACGGGCTTTCCCGATACCAGAAATCGATCAGCGGAGGCAATCCTGCAGCCGGGTTCTTCCAACGCGCGGCTGCCAGTTCCGGGTGCTGGCGCAAATAGGTGTCGTATTCGCCGTTGTACTCGAATCCCCACGCACGGTCGCCCGGCTTGGCGGTATAGCCGAAACTCGTCAGGAGATTGCGGGCGTCGCGGGCCAGAGCTTCGGGTGGAACCTCGAGTGGAACCTTCCGGGTGATGCAGAATCTGGCGCCCAGCGCGCCGATCAGCACCATCCCCACGAGTGCCGCCGCCAGCCAGGAGAGGGCCACCACCGGCTGCAGCCCTTCGGTCTCACCGGCGGCGGCCACCAATTCCGGCGAAGGCATCTCGCCCGCGGCCAGCGCAGCGGCCAACGGATCGCCTCCCGGCAGTCCCGCCGCCACGGCCAGCGCCGAAGCGGGCCTCTGGCGCGGGTCCGGCTGGAGACACCTCAGGATGAGGCGCTCCACCGCGGGGTCGAGTTCCCTGGCGATGGACGTGATGCTCGCGGGAGACGCCCGCTCCTGCAATTGCATCAACTCCATCAGCGAGGCCGCCTCGAACGCCCGCTTGCCTGTGAACAGTTCATAGAGGACCAGTCCCAGGGCGTAGATATCGCTTCTGGAGGTGACTTCGGTTCCCGCCAGTTGCTCGGGAGACATGTAGGCAGGTGTGCCGCTGCGGATATCGCCTTCGAGCTGCTCCGCCAGGCCGGCCAGCCCGAAATCCATGATGACCACTTGGCCGCGCCCATCGATCATCACGTTGGCCGGTTTCAAGTCGCGATGCAGCACGCCCTTCTCATGGGCCGCCGCCAGACCCGCGCACAGCTTGCGGGCGGTTTCGACGGCCTTGTCGACGGGCAGACGCCCAATGCGGCGAAGCAAGGAGGCGAGATCTTCTCCGTCGACGTATTCCATGGAGATGTAGTGCGACCCTTCGACCTGGCCGATGTCGTACACCCGGCAAACGTTGGGATGGGTCACCTGGCGGGCCATGCGCACTTCGTTGTAGAACCGCGCCAGGGCGCGATCGTCGCGGGCGGTGGCTGGGGGCAGGAATTTCAGTGCGACAGCCTGGCCGAGGGTCAGGTCGGTGGCGCGGTACACTTCGCCCATGCCGCCACGGCCCAGGAGACCGGCGATGCGGTAGCGTCCCGCCAGCACGGTCCCAGGAAGGAAGCGCCCTTCGTCCACGCTGGAGGAACTGAGGTGCGAGACCGTTCCGGAGGCGGGCGGGCTGGAACCGGGCGCCACGAGCACGGCGGTTTCCACTGAAGTGGTGTCGAGCGGAGCAGCGCACCAGGCGCAGAACCGGCTCTGATCCGGCGATTCGTGTGAGCACGACGGGCAACTGCGCATTCCGTAGTCAATCTTAGCGCGGCGCAGGGGCCGGGAAGACGGCAGACAGACGACACAAGGCGATCGTCTGTCCCACCTGTCCCACCTGTCCCACCAAGGCCTTTGACTTCCGATCCGCGATATGGTGTACACTGAGACTGACGTATATTGCGCTTGTCCATCATTTGCACCATTCCGATTCTCGGCCAGAGAATTCCCCCGGGCGCACAGCCCACATCCGCGTGCCTTCGCCACTCTGAATCAGACGCTTAACCACAAATGTATCCAGGCAGAAACTTTCCTCCTCGCAGGCAGAATCGCAGAGAGAACGTCAATGAATCGATCCGCGCACGAGAGGTGCGCGCGGTCTTTCCGGATGGCACCACGGAAGTGATGCCGACCTCGGCCGCATTGCGCAGGGCCCAGGAATTGGGCCTCGATCTGGTGCTGGTTGCTCCCACTGCCGTTCCGCCAGTTGCCAAGGCCGTGGATTTCGGCCATTACCAGTACGAGCAAAAGAAGAAGCAGCACGACGCCAAGAAGAAGCAGCACGTGGTGCAGGTGAAGGAACTGAAGTTCCGGCCCAACACCGACGATCACGACTACGACTTCAAGAAGAACCACGCTATCCGGTTCCTCCAGGAAGGCAACCGCGTGAAAGCCGTGGTGCAGTTCCGCGGGCGGGAAATCGCCCATGCCGATCTGGGTAAAAAGCTGCTGATGCGCTTTGCCGCCGACCTTACCGCCTATGGCAGCGTAGAGGCTCAGCCGCGGCTGGAAGGGCGCAACGCTCACATCCTGATCAGCCCGGTTAAGGCCGCCGCCAAGACTTCGTCGAGCGAAAAGCCGCAGCCATAAAAGGCTCGGCCGAATGCACCTTCGCGTATCCGCTCTACCCGCCGCACCACCGTCCGCCACCGTACGATCCAGGGTTGGCGGGGCAGAAGCCACATGTTAAGATGCGGAGAGTCCCTCCCAGTCGTCACGGACTATGTACAACGCCTTCTTCGGCTTCTCACAAAATCCGTTCAACATGAGCCCGGATCCTGCGTTCCTGTTCCGGAGCCCGCAGCACGAAGAAGCGCTAGCCAACCTGATCTACGGGGTCCAGAGTCGCAAGGGGTTCATCGTGCTGACCGGCGAAGTGGGCACCGGCAAGACCACCATGCTGGAATGTCTGCGCGATTTCCTCTACGCGCAGCAGATCGCTTTTGCGTCCTTATTTAACACGCGCCTTACGGTGGAGCAGTTCTTTGAGATGCTGTCGTACGATCTGGATCTGCGCTGCAACCGCCTTTCCAAGACAGAGGTGCTGCTCTCGCTGAACAACATGGTGCTCGAGAGAGCAGCGGCCGGCCGCACCACGGTGTTGATCGTGGATGAGGCCCACAATCTAGGGTGGGATGTGTTGGAGGAGATTCGTCTCTTGGGGAATCTCGAAAACCGCCGAGGCAAGATGCTCCAGATCATCCTGGCGGGCCAGCAGGAACTGGACCGCAAAATGGAAGCGCCGGAGTTTCGCCAGCTCAAACAGCGGATCGCGCTGCGTTGCACTTTGCGGGGCTTCAATCTGCAAGAGGCCATCGCCTACGTGAACTCGCGCATGTCACGCGCGGGCATCAAGGACCAGACCATATTTGGCCTGGAACTCATTGAAGAGATCCACTTCCGGTCGCAAGGGATTCCCCGTCTCATCAATGCGATTTGCGACAACCTGCTGCTCACCGCTTTCGCGATGGAAACCAAAACGACGGCGTTGGCAATGCTCGATGAGGTTACGGCAGACATGCGGCTGGACTACCCCGGCGAGGCGCGCTTCCGCTCCGGTCCGGACTATGCCGAGCCCGTACGGCGCTCTCAAATTCCCTACCGCGTCGAATGAAATCGCCCGCCTAGGGTATTTACCTGATATCCAAGGGGCTTATTTCCACTCCAAGGTACTGGGTGTTACCGTACGGTATTAAGCAATCGATAACTGGTTAGGATACACTGCGGGGTATAGGAATAAGTTATGGGTTCGCGGTACCGCAAAAACGGTGAAGCACGGAATCCGTTGTGCCGTTCCAGGGTCAGCGAACCGGAACGGGAAATCGAATACAAGGAAATGGACAAAAAGATGATGCGCAGATTACTAGGAAACAAGTTCGCGTTCGCCACGACATTGCTTGCGTTTGCGTCGGCCTATGGATGGAGTTTCCAACAGGGCAGTGGATTGCTGATCACCGGTCACAATCTGGCAACGACGCCGCTGAACATCGCGCATGGACCGTCGATCCCGCCCGACCCGTGGGCTGGCGGCAACGCCACCACGCTAATCGCGCATGGACCGTCAATTCCACCCGACCCGTGGGCTGGCGGCAATGCCACCACGCTAATCGCGCATGGACCGTCGATCCCGCCCGACCCGTGGGCTGGCGGCAACGCCACCACGCTAATCGC
>JAIQFL010000259.1 GCA_020073365.1 Terriglobia bacterium
GGACGAAGGGGAGGACTGGAATCAGGTTTTGCAGAATGCCCGAACTGGATCAAACTGGCCTTGCCAAACAGCCAGCCGGTAAGGTAAAACAGGTCTGTCCAGGATGATGGTCCGTTGGCCGGTTTTGAAGTGACCCTCTATGGCCGGTTTTGAAGTGACCCCCGAGGGATGATGTCCTGAAGTCCGACATCCAAGAATCCACGCGCTACGTTTGGCGGAAGGTCGTTGAGAAAAATATCCGGCCCTTCTTTGGCGCTCTCAAAGCGCAGAAGCTCTCTACCGATCACATGGAGCGGTACCGCGCAGAACGTAAGGAAACAGGCCGTTCAGACGCTACGGTCAATCGGGAGCTTTCCATTCTGAGGACAGCGTTTCATAATGCGCGCAAGCGGACGCCTCCCAAGGTCGTCATGGTGCCGTATTTCCCCATGGTCGCAGAGACAACCGTACGCAAAGGCTTCCTCTCCGATGCGCAATACGAGAGCTTGCGAAATGCTCTGCCGCACGAGTTGAAGGCGCTCTTCGTTACAGCCTACATCACGGGAATGCGGAAGGGCGAGATTACCGTTATCCAGTGGCCACAGGTCGATTTCGAAGCGAGTTTGATTACCCTCGAAAAAGGCGAGACGAAGAACGATGAAGCCCGCTCAGTCCCAATTCTTGACGGCGACATGCGTACACTTCTGATCGCCGCGAAAACCGAGCGAGACGAAAAATGGCCTGAGTGTCCGTGGGTGTATAACCGAGAGGGTAAGCCGATCAAAGATTTCCGATGGGCATGGGATGAAGCCTGCAAACAGGCAGGCGTGCCCGATCTGAATTTTCACGATCTGCGAAGAACAGCAGTTCGGAACATGCGGCGCGCCGGAGTCCCCCAGGTTATCCGCATGAAGGTCTCAGGCCATAAGACCGACTCCATGGAACGGCGCTACAATATCGTGGACGCGGACGATTTGAGCATGGCCAAGACCCTCATGGAAGCGCGAACCAAAACGGTGTAGTTGTGCCCATACTGTGCCCAAAGCAAACCATTCCCGCAGGTGGCGTCAGCCTCTTTCCTGCCTGTCCTGCCATCCCTTTTCCCCCATGTTCCCTCTTGTGCCCGCCCAATGGCACGGGCTCAATAATGGGCACAGTTACGGGCACAATAGCAAAAATAGAGGGCCGATTATTTCCGGCTGACCCTCGTTAACTTCTTTAGAATCTGTGGTGCGGAGAGGGGGACTTGAACCCCCACGAGATTGCTCCCGCTAGCACCTCAAGCTAGTGCGTCTGCCAATTCCGCCACCTCCGCGTTCAGGGGCGCTACTTCTTCGCCGGCGTAGGCTGCGCCGGAGCTGGTGCGCTCTTTTGGTCCGCTGGCGTCGGGCTCGGCAGCGGCAACGGGTACGACTTCCCGCCTTCCGGCGTGACTGTCATCGGCTTCGAAGGCGCCTGGATCGGAGCGGGCACGCTCTTCACCGGAATCTTCTGCTGCACTTCCAGTACGGTTGTCCCCAGGCCGGCATTGCGTGTGGCCAGAATCGAAAGCGATAACGACGTGAGCATGAAAAGTACAGCTGAAATCGTCGTGGCCTTGGAAAGCAGGGTGGCTGAGCCCCGCGGGCCGAAGGCCGTCTGCGAACCCATTCCGCCAAACGCGCCAGCCAGGTCGGCCGCTTTCCCGCTCTGCAGCAATACCACAATAATCAGGAAAAGGCTGACCACAATGTGAATGATCAAAGCTAAAATATACATCTTGGTCCTTCCAGTATAGGGGACGAGCTTGGCGCGGGTCAAACCAGGTCAAACGACAGCGGGGCGGAGTTCCGCGTGAAATTGGCGCGCGTAACGCAGAAACAGCCTCATACCCTCGTATTCGCGGGGGCCGAGTTCATGCACGATGTGCCGCGTCAGATACCGCCGAACCAACTCGATGGGGAATCCCCGCGCCGCAGCTTCCGAGACCACTATCTCCTCGATGCGCTCCCTGCCGTAGCGGCAGGATCCGCGAAAAGCCTCCACCACTTCCGGCGTGATCGCCGGTTTGCGTCCGGCCCACACCGCGAAAACCATCGGAAGACCCGTCATCTCGACCCATTCCGCTCCCAGATCGTAAACGTGATAAGGCACGCTCAGCTCAATCCGAAGCGCCGGGTCTCCGATGATCAGGGCCGCATCCGCTATCTTCAACATACCATCCAGATCCGGCGCATGCGGAACCTGCCGGGGCGCCGCCCCATATCGGCGTTCCAGGATCACCCGTGCCAGTTCCACTGAGGTGCGCGAACTCGAATCCACGGCCAGCGTGCGGATCTCCGCCGCAGGGCAAGACGAGATCAGCAGAATGCTGCGCACCGCCCCATGACACGCGATTCCCGCTCCGGGGATGACCTCCAGGTCTTGCCTGGTCAGTTCGAATGCGGGGATGATTCCGATGTCGGCGGCCCCCGACGCAACCTGATCGGCACATTCCGCCGGAAGGCGAAAATCCAGGTCGAAAAGGCCCCGCTGCGGACCGTGCAGCATGCCCCAAACCAGTGGTGTTGTGTTGAGAAAGCTGACGGCGCACACCCGCAGCCGTGTGGGAGTTGTTGGGCTCAATCCTCAGTGTACCAGAGGGGGGGTCCGGCGCCTCCCATACCTCCCATACCCAGCTATTCCCACGTGTATTTACGGGTTTTGGTGTCTGGTATGCTTGAGGGAGCGCTCTCCGCGTCGCGCCCTCCTGGAAACTCGATGAGACACCACTCTATTTCTGTCTTTTGCCTGGCATTATTCGGCGCCCTTGCATGCTATCCGCAAACACCGGTCCTGCTCAATACCGTTCCCTCCCGCGTCGTCGGGCACCCCAACCCGGAACAGAATACGGTCGCTTCGGCGAGTCCCAATCTGGTGGAGGGCCGCGAGATGGCCGCCCCGCAGGGGATTGCCCTGGATACCTCGGTTTCCCCGAACATTCTGTACGTCAGCGACACCGGCAACAACCGCGTCCTGGCATGGCAAAACGCTGCCGGGTTTGCCAACGGCCAGCCGGCCGACCTGGTGATCGGACAACAGGACCTCTTCCACACCACTGCGCAGGGCCCCGGAACCACCTTTCAGACCGGGTTGAATGCCCCGACCGGGTTAGCGGTTTCCGGCGGCGATCTGTACATCGCCGACACCAACAACAACCGGGTGCTGCGTTTCCGCAAGCCGTTTCAGAATCAGGGCAACCTGTTCCCCGACCTCTTCATCGGACAACCCAATCTGAATTCGAGGGCCATCAACAATAACGGAACGGGACAGGTGGGTGCCCAAGGTCTCTCACTGCAAGGCCTGCAAGTCAACATCGCGTTCGACTCCGCAGGCAACCTCTGGATGACCGATCCGGGCAACCGCCGGGTATTGCGGTTCGCCGCCGCGGATGTCGCCGCAGGGGGCGGCCCGCTGACCGCCAACCTGCTGATCGGCAATTTGGGGGTTTTCACCTCCGTGCAGCCAGCGGTGACCGCCGCGACCGCTACCCTCACGAATCTGTTCGCGACTCCTGGAGCGATTGCCTTCGATCCGTCCGGGCGGTTGTTCGTTTCCGATGGCGACAACGCACCCGCCCCCAATACGCTGAACCGGGTACTGGTCTTCGTCCCGCCGTTCAGTGATAGCAGTTCCGCGGCGCGCATCATGGGGGTTTTCCCTTCAGGCTCGCAGGCGCCGTCGCAGGACCAGTTCTTCAAGACGGTGTTTTCCGACGTGAACAGCATATTCTTCATACCCGGAAGTGCCGGCAAGGTGGGTCTGGTGGATCAGGGGTTCAGCCGCATTCTGCTGTTCGATTCCTATGACAAATGGCCGGACCCGAGCGCTAGTTATTCACCCCAGGCCATCAATTTGTTCGGCCAGACCAGTTACATCTGTGCTCCCAGCGCGCTTAATCCGAGGTGCGCGAATGGCGGGACAACATTCATTCCCGCGGCTTCCCCGAGTACTCTCAACTCCCCCGCCGCCGCGGTCTTTTCAGGGACCGATCTCTATGTTGCGGACACACTGAACCACCGGGTCGTCGATCTTCCGATCCAGGGGAGCGGCTTAGGCGCGGCCACCCGGGTCTTGGGGCAGGATCGGTTCGATATGATGGCGCCCAACCTCATCGAGGGGAAGGAATTCGACTTTACGGCCTCCAATGGGACAAATCTGTTCGCGGAGGCGGGGATCGCCATCGATTCCAGCGGCGACACCCCACACCTTTATGTGGCCGACTACTTCAACAATCGCGTCCTGGGGTTCCAGGACGTTCGCCGGCTGAAGGCCAACGCCAAAGCCGATATCGTCATCGGACAGGCGGATTTCAACTCCGGACTGTGCAACGGAACCGGCGACCCGAACCATATCACGTCGAGCACTCTTTGCGCGCCGGCGGGCTTACTGGTGGATGCGAGCGGCAACCTGTACGTTGCCGACTCCGGTAACGGCCGCGTGCTGCGCTTTCCCGCACCGTTCGCTCACCAGGGCCTGGAACAGGCGGACCTGGTCCTGGGCCAACACAACCTCGTCAGCAAAATCACCGATCCGACTCCTTTCACTATGGCGGCGCCCTACGGCTTGGCGTTCGTGGGCAATAGCGGGCTGCTGGTCTCCGACAGGGCCCACAACCGCGTGCTGTTCTTCGCCTTCACAAACGGTACTTTCGACCCGAATACGGATAGCGGGAAGGCGGCCAGCAAAGTCTTCGGGCAGCCGGACTTTAATACCGTCACGCCCGGCAGCACCGATGCCAAAATGAGTCTCCCGAGCCATGTGGCAGCCGACACCGACAGCCGGCCCTACGTGGTGGACACCGGGAACAACCGGGTGTTGATCTTCGACACGATCACCAACGACCCGAACGGCGCCTCCGCGGCGTTTATTCTCGGTAGCAATTTCGTAGGCTCGCCCCGCGGGATCTATGTCAGTGCGCTCACCGGAGAGTTCTGGGTCACGGACGCCAGCAGCAGTGCCTTGGTGAGAAAGTTCCCCAAGTTCCAAACCTTAATCTTCAACCCGGCCGCTACAGGCGCCGTGCAAACTGCAACCGGGTTAGGAAGTCTCGCCGTAACGCAGGATCAATATGGCGACCTGGCTATAGCCGACGTCACCAACCGCGTGAGCTTTTACTTCCCCGGCCTGCAAGGGATCAATGGGGGTAACTTCATACCGTCGGCCCGTCTGGCGCCGGGAATGTTCGCCTCGATTTGTTCGCCGGGGAGTAACTGCGACCCCAATTCAGTGAAGGCGATATTCGGCGCCAATACCGCCAACTATGCGGACCTGCCGAATCCCTTGCCGCTGCCAACCACCCTGGGGGACACGCAGGTCTTGTTTAACAACCAGGCCGTTCCGCTGTACTACGTCTCCCCGACACAGATCAACTTCTATGTCCCCATGGGGGCGCCGACCAGCGGCGCCGCGAACATGGAGGTGGTGCAATCCAGTACCGGCCGCGTTTATGCGGCCGGTACGGTGTCGATGGCCACTTATTCGCCGGCCATTCTGATGTCGCAGTATACCGGCAAACTCCGGCAGGCGGTGGTCCAAAACCAGGATTTCACCACCAACAGCCCCACCAATCCGGCCGCACGCGGTTCTACCATCACGATTTACGCGATCGGGCAGGGCTTTGTGGATGGCGCGCCGCCGGACGGGACACCGGCTCCCGCAAGCCCGCTTCTAACCACCGCCGTCCCACCGCGCGTGAACATCAACCTCCTGTACACCGATGAATACACCCCCGGGCCGGGAGACCCTCCGGACCGCCAAAAGTTTGTCTCGTTCTCGGGGTTGGCTCCGGGCTTCGTGGGGCTCTGGCA
Source organism: Terriglobia bacterium (assembly GCA_020073365.1). Lineage (GTDB taxonomy): Bacteria > Acidobacteriota > Terriglobia > Bryobacterales > Bryobacteraceae > JAIQFL01. The sequence continues at coordinate 5,808 of JAIQFL010000259.1, forward strand.
GATCAATGTTCAGATACCGGCCAATGTTTCACCGGGATCGCAGATTCCCTTGATTGTGGTTGCGGGAGGCAGTTTTCCCAGCACCGACGGCAGCTTCGCCACTACCATCGCCGTGAAGTAGTTCAGCGTGCCGGAGGGTGCGCCCTGGAGGCACTCTCCCCGGCGCGCGCCCGCTTCAACTCATACATACTTCGATCGGCCTCGTCCAGGGCATCGCGCAGGGGCCGTCCGTGCGCTTCCGCCGTTCCCCAACTGAAACTGATCGGCAGCACGCCGAATCCGCGCACGCGAAACTCCCGCAGGCGCTGTTCGATTTCCGCCATCCGTTTGCGGGCGATCTCCGCGCGCTGGTTTTGAAAGAGAATTACGAATTCGTCGCCGCCCCAACGGAACGCCTCGTCCTCGTGGCGAATCGAGCCTTGCAGCAGGTGGCCGATGTTTCGCAGGATTTCGTCGCCCACCAGGTGCCCATAGCGGTCGTTGACCTCTTTGAAATTGTCCATGTCGCAGACCGCCACCACGCCGGCGAATTCTCCCGGTGCTTCCACCCGGCTGGCCAGCGCCGCCTGGTTGAGCAGGCCTGTCAGGCGGTCCAGGTCGAGGGTGTGCCGGGTCTCGCGACGCACGTGGTCCAGTTCGGAGCCGAGCTCGCGGATGCGGTCGATCTGGCTCTCACTCCACATCGCCATAGCGGAGAAGGCCAGCACGCAGTGCAGCACGAAATCGTAGTACGTTTCGTGGTGCAGGTATTGGGCCCACACCGGCGCGGCGCCGTTGTTGTAGAAATACAGGAAAACCACGGCGTGTTCCACAAATGCGGCCGTCAGAACCAGCAGCGAGAAACGGAAAAACCGGCTGCCCATCCCCTGCTGGCGGCGTAGCATCAGGAAGTTGTAAAAGTACACGAAGGCCAGCACCAGGGCGCTCGAGGTATGGTAGGCCTCCATACGTTCAATCCGGCCGATGGCATACACCAGGGCCACAAAGATCGGCAGGATGGCGATGAGCCGGAGCACCGTGCGCCAGTCCTTCACATCGGAAGCAAAACCGGCGCGGGCCGCCGAGATCAGCACGATGACGAAGGCGAATTCGAAGGTGGCATAAGGCGCCAGCCAACGGGAGTCCGCTGTACGCAGCAGTTCAAAGCCAAAGAGGGCCGCCAGGAACCGCAGACCCCAGGCGATGGCCCACAGCCCGAAATACACCACGCGGGACTGGCGGTACAGAAACAGAAACGCCAGCCCGAAGAGCAGCGCGCCGATTTCCTGAACATAGAACGCCGAAATATCCGGAATCGGGCTGGATGGGTCCATCCTCTTAATCTCCGTTGATGGCGTGGCGCCGGGCGGAGCGCGCCTTGCCGGTAGCCTCGTCCACGTCGATGATCACTGCATGCAACTCCGGCCACTCTTTCGCCGCTTCCATGCGCACGGGCAAGCCGGTAAGGAATCTCTGAATGATGATATCAGTCTGAACGCCGATAACCGAGCAGTACGGTCCGGTCATGCCGCAGTCTGTCTGGTATGCCGTGCCGCCAGGAAGGATTCGGGTGTCCGCGGTGGGCACGTGCGTGTGGGTCCCGATGATGGCCGAAACGCGGCCGTCCAGGTACCAGCCCATGGCAATCTTCTCGCTGGTCACCTCCGCGTGAAAATCCAGGAACTTCACCTTGATGGCGGCGTCCAGCTCGCCCAGAATCTGGTCGGCTTTACGGAACGGGCAATCGGTCACCGGCATATAGGTGCGGCCCTGGAGGTTCAACACCGCGCACTCCACGCCATTGCGAGCCCGGAAGACGAGCACGCCGCGGCCGGGTCCGGCCGGGTAATTGGCGGGCCGCAGCAACCGCGGCTGGCGCCCCAGGTAGTCGTAAAGATCACGCTTATCCCAGACGTGGTTGCCCGAGGTGAGAACATCCAGGCCCAAGCCGAGCAAATCCTCGGCGATTGCCGGCGTGATCCCGAAGCCGCCGGCCGCGTTCTCCACGTTGGCGATGGCGAGGTCAATGCCGTTGGTTTGGATGATGTCTTGGAGATGATCGGCAACGATTCTGCGACCGGGAGCGCCAAAGATGTCGCCGATAAAAAGAATGTTCATGCCTAGGAACTAAACTTAGCACGGGGCCGGGGGGAGCCGGGGACCAACCCCCAACCCCCAACCCCCAAATCGTCCCCTGGCCCCCATTCCTGCTATGTTCAAGATTCATGCCCACAGAAACCTCCCGCCGCTATGTTCACGTTCGCCGGGTGGATGAGTGCGACACGCTGGACGAGCTCTTCACTTATTGCCTCCCTGCTTTCGGAGGCGCGTATTTGCGGCGCATTTACCACATTATGGATCGCGCCATTGGAATGGGGTGCCCCCTGACGATCTCCGTTTCCGGTCCTGTCACAGTCTCCGGCCAGCACCACACCTGGCTTACCCCCTTGCTTGAAACGGGCTGGGTGGCGTACTTGAGCACCACCGATGCCGTCTGTTACCACGATGGCCATCGAAGCCTGGATGCATATAAGACCGGCCCCATCCACGAGGTTCCGATTTTTGCCGATGACGCCGCACTGCGCGAAGAAGGCACCATCCGGGTCACCGATATGGCCTTCGATGAGGGTGTGCTGCTCGATCAGGATCGCTTCGTAAGTGCCGTTCTCGCCCGGCCCGAGTTCCAGCGGAAAATGACCGGCACCGAACTGCGCTACCTTCTCGGCAAATACTACGCCGCGCAGGAACATCGGAATGGCGTAGCGCCGGGACTGCTTGCCGCGTGCTACCGCCTCGCCATTCCGGTGTTCGTCGGAGCGCCAGGCGATGGCAGTGTCTTTCTGAATTCCATGAAGCTTTGGGCCATGAAAAAAGCCGGCCTGATCCCCGAGTACCAGTTCGACCTGGACCTGCATGCCGAGGTCTTCGAAGCTTGCGCCTATCACCGCTGGGGCCTGTTCGATCATCCGGTCCACGCGCTCGCTACCGTGATCCTGGGGGGCGGTGTGCCGAAGAACTACAACCTCCAGCCCGAGCCGGCACTGGGTCAGGTGCTGGGACTACCGGATGTGCGAGGATACCAGTTCGACGTACAGATCGTGACCGCGCCCGTAACCGATGGCTCCCTTTCATCCTGCCCGCCCGCTGAGGCGGTAACCTGGGGCAAAGTCGACAAGGATACGTACTTGCAGACGACTGAAAGCATGCAGGCGGACTACTCGGTGGTGCTGCCGTTTCTGATCAAGGCGCTCCTGGACAATCGCAAGAGGTACGAGCGCATGGTGGAAGCGGAAGGGGAGGAATCCGTTCTTGCCAAAGAACCAAAGGCCCGCGGCTACCTGCGGCCTCGTACCGGTTACCGGCTTTTCGAGGAAAGGGAAGAGCTTTCGAAGCGTCTCCTGGAGGACGTACGCAAGAACCGCGAGTGGCTGCTGCCCAGCCTGGCATATCCCCTGGCAAAGTAGGATAGGCCGGGAAACACGACGCACCTCTCACATGCTGATCGCGCGCATGCGGGCCTGTCTGGCGTCGGGACAAACGCCGGCACGCCCGGAACGTCCGGAACGGACCCGTACGCGGGGGCCCGCAAACCGGAAATGCCCGGCCAGAGGGCGCCCCGGCAGGCTGAAAGTCCGCTCCACGAAACAAGAAAGAGGCTCCAGAATGGTCCCTGGAGCCCCGTTCGAGTAAGCTAGACGCGAACAACAATGGGCAAGCAGGTTACGACATCCCGCAATGCATGAATCTAACCGCGACGCGACACTACCGGCTGGCCGACGGCGTTGAACTACCTTGACCGGGCAAGCTGCCGGCCGCGGCGAGACCTCCGACTGTGGCGGCGGTAGCCACGCCGCCAATCACCGCAACCGTGCCTATCCCGATGCCGGTGGCAGTGGCCGCACCGGCCGCGCCCGCCGCAGCGGCTCCCGCACCGGCAGCTCCAGCTCCGGCAGCACCAGCACCAGCCGCGCCCGCACCGGCCGCGCCCGCGCCGGCCGCGGCAGTCGTCGCACCCAGCTTCTTCGCAATGGAGGCGCACCCACCCTTGCTGATTTGCCTGAAACCGGCCACCTTGATCAATTGGGACGCACCCGCAACGGTCGCGGCCGCTTCCTCGGCAATCCCGGTAATCTCGACGCGGTTTCCGAGCTCCTGCTCAAGACCCGTTCCGTGAAGCTCGAGAATCACGTTCGCGGTCTGTTCCGCTAATACGACCTTGCCTCCCTTCGCCAGAAGGCACCCTGACGCGCGCGTCGGCGCGGCGGCTCCCGGCACTTGCGGCTCAAGATCCAGACTGTGGCCGGCCTCCACATTTGCCACCAGCAGGCCGACTGCATTGTTCACCCGAACTGCTCCGCGGATCGCTGCCACGGTTACTTTGCGGTCGCCCTCCAGCCTGATGCGCGCCACCGTGTCTGGCGCGACCGTTGAGATGCGCAGCGAACGCGCCTCGACCTCATAGCCGGCGGCCGATTCCAATTGTCCAAATCCGGACTCCAGGACCAGTCTGCGCTGGTAAACCGTGACGCGAGTGTTCGAAGCAAGGCGCATCTGCACACCGCCGTTCAACTGGAGCTGCGACGTCGCCATCGCAGTTTCGATGGTACTCCCATCGAACAGAGTACTATTGCCCCATACCTGCGAATGATCCACCTGAAAACTACCGTTGGCAACCGCCATACCTATCGCGGTGCTCGCTGCGGATAGCCAGCCGATCGTCCCAATCGCCGCAAAAACTACCGTCGCTCTTACGAGCAGTCGCGAAATACTCACGTTGGTCTTCATAAACCTATATATCGGTGTTTTTTCGATTCCCTTTAGACCCGATCTGCAAACCGGTACATTTTTTTTTCGGCCGCGATCCGTTCGCGCCCATCCAATAGCCCGCACGCGAGCAGACCTCTGCCCCGGAAATACCAGCCCGGTGCCTCCTTCCTACCGGGATACCTGCACTGTCCGAACGCCTTGCCATCTGTATGAAAATGGCACATTGTCACAAAATACGGTGACAGGCAACGCTGTCCGGCCCGGAAGGCAGCCGGCGCAAAGACGGCGCCTTGGGACAGCGACCCTGTTACCATGTTTTGCGCTACGGCTTCCCGCGAAGCTCTGCGACTACGTCGCGCACCGCTCCGACCACGGCATCGGGAGCCTCGTACTGGATGTTATGGTCGCTGCCTCTGACCACCACCTCGCGTCCTCGCGTGGACAGGCGTGCCCAGCGCGTCTCGTCTGCCCCCTGCCCCGCCAAGGATTCAGCAGAGTCCTCCGAGCGAAGCACGATCAGCGGGCGGCTCCCCAAGCCCCCGGCGGCACGCACTTCCTCCAGGCTCTTCGAAAAGCCCTCCTCCGCGAGGAACGCCGCGCGTATCTTCGGTTCCCGCTCCAGGCCGGAGAGAATGGCCCGTTCACCGGGCGTCAATCCCTTGTGGGGCAACGCGCGCCGCCTGCCAAGATTCAACAAACGCATCAGGCCGATCCGGCTGACGGTCCGCAAGACCAGATCGGGGGGATAACCGAGGTGAAAAGGAATCCGGCCGGCCATTCCCATCCTTTCTTCCTCCTCGTGGATGGGATCCACCAGCACCATGCCGGTCACCCCGTCGGGATAGAGCCCATTGTATACGCGCACGTTCAAGCTGCCGAATCCGTCGCCAACCAGCAGGTACGGAGGCTGGAGTCCCGCGGCCCGCAGCAGTTCGTGCAGATCCTGGGCCGCCATCGTGCTGGTGTGGGGCGCCGGGCCCGGATCGCTCCAGCCGTAGCCGGCGCGATCGTACCAGCAGGCGCGCGTCACCTTCGCGATTTCGCGTTGGATGAACAGCCAACCGTAGCCTGGCGCCAAGGCGTCGCTTTCCAGAACCACGGTGGGACTGCCTTCACCCGAACAGTAGATGTTGAGTGTTCGCCCGCCGATATCCACCGGCCGGCCGATCTGCGGAAACCGCTCCCGGTCCCGCCGTCGTGCCACTTCCTCGTAACCGACGCCCACAGCGATGGCGACCGCGAATACCAGGGCGAGCGCCGTCAGGGCGCCGCCGATCCACCGTTTCTCAAGCGATCGCATATGCCGAGTGGGGCAGCCGGGACGGGTCCGCAACCGGGATGCCCCGCCCTGCCGCGTTTCATACTCGGAATCCGTTATATCGAACTACGAGTGATCTGTCAAGAGTGGCGAAGTGGCGCCGGCGGTCTCGCCTGGGCCTTCGCCTGCGCATCTGGATTTTTTCAAGGCTTAGGGGAGTGGTCTTCCGGAGCGTCCGACTCCTCCCGCGGACCGCAGTCCGAGAACCCCGGCCGCCGCAACGCACGGTTTCTCATCCTCTCGAGACCAGCCGTAGTGTCTCTAACCAACCCCCAGCTCCCAACTCCGGCGACCGAAGCGAAGGACTGCTATGGTGGCTCGACTGCGTCACTCACGCACCGAAAACCAATCTCCGGTCTCTTCCAACTGGAGGGAAGCTTCCCGAGATCCCAGATCACACTCTCTGCAATCTTCTCATTCGCATAGCCCGACCCGCGAATCGTGTACCATAGTTCGTCCGGTCGCGGTCTGAACTGAAACTCCGTCCGGAAGTACTCCAGCGTCTCCGCGGTAGGCCTGGTCAACTCCTCCACCAGTTCCCAAACATTCCCCACCATATTCAAGGCCCCACACGGACTCGCACCGGCGGCGAAGTCCGTCACTGGGTGGAGTTGCTGCTCCTTCAGGCCCACGTTGGCGAACGACTGTTCGCAAGCTTTCTCGGTAGGGCAAGGCCTATCATTGCCCCATGGGAACATCCGGCCGTCCTCTCCGCGCGCCGCCTTCTCCCATTCGCGCGCGTTCGGGAGCCGCTTGTGCGCCCACGTGGCAAACGCCTTCGCGTCCACAATCGAAACGTTCACCACTGGGTAATCCGGCTTGTCCTTCGGAAAATCCTTCGGCCGCGCGTAGTGCGTCGCATCGCAGAAGGCCGCGTAGGCCTGGTTCGTCACCTCGGTCTTGTCCACATAGAAAGCCGGCAACACAATCTTTTCCTTGTTCTCACCGAACAGGAACGTTCCCGCCGGCACCAGCACCATCTCTCCCGTCTCCGTTTGAATGCTCTTGGGCAGTTCCGGTTTCTTGGGCAGCTCTGGCCCCTTCTTCTCCACGATTACAACTGGCTGGCGCCCAATCGCGAAATACCAGCCCGCCGCCAGCGCCACTACCAGCAGCAGCACCGCCGGCAACACCCATCGCGGCAGCCCCGGAGCGGCAACCGGAGCGGCCTCCGGCACGGCCGCCGGCAGCACCACCGTGGGCGCTTCCAGGTCCGCGATGATTCGCTCCAGCTCCGCGCACACGGGCGAGAAACCCTGCGGCCGCTCGGCTGGATTCTTTGCCGTCGACTGCGCCACCAGGTCGCAAACCGGCTGCGACACGCCCGCCTGGCGCATCGGTTCCAGGTCCAGCGGCTCGTTCAGAATGCTGTAGAAAATCCGTTCCACCGAATCGCCCGTGATGGGCTTGCCTCCGGTCATCAGCTCGAACAGCAGGATGCCGAACGAGTAGACGTCCACCTGATCGGTGACGTCCTGCCCCATCACCTGCTCCGGCGCCATGTAGTACGGCGTGCCCAGCACGTACCCCGCGCGCGTCATGGCCAGGCCTTCGGTCTTGGCAATCCCGAAATCCATCAGCTTCACCACACCGGCCGCGTTGATATGGACGTTCTCCGGCTTGATATCGCGATGAATCACCTTCTGGGTGTGGATGTACTCGAGAGCGCGCGCCACCTGCAGCGCTATTTTGAGTTTGGAGGTCAGATCGCCTGTGTGCCCGTTCTTGATGGCGTGGCGGAGGTCCTCGCCCCGCAACAGCTCCATCACCATGAACGGGCGATGGTATTCATCCTCGCCGAAATCGTAAATGCTGAGGACGTTGTCGTGCGTGATGTTCCCGGCCATCCGCGCTTCGGCCAGGAAACGCGCCTTGGCCTCGGGATCCTCGCAACCCGCGTCGGTCAGGATCTTCACCGCCACCGCGCGGCCGATCACCGTGTCGCGCGCGCGGTAGACATGCGACATGCCCCCGCCGAGAAACTCCTCCAGCTCGTACTTGCCGATCCTCGCCGGTAGCTCCATCTACCGAGCCATTCTACCGCGCCACCGGTGCCACGCAGCCGAGGCGCGAGAGATAGCCTTTGGTAAAGAAGGGCACTGCGCCCATTTGGAGATCGAACCGAACCGTTAGTGGCTTACCGTCCACGGTAGCAACAGTCTTGCCGACCCGAACCACCCACTCCAGGGTCTGCCCTGTTGCCGAAGGCTGCCAGCTTTCTGCGGCGTTAAAAAATCGGAAGGCTGCCCATAGCCCCGTTTCCCCAGCCCAGCCCACATCCTGGCCGCCGAATTTCACGGTTGCTGTCACCCCGTGCGTCCCGGTACCCTGCCACACGAACTGCTGGGGATTGAGGGGTGCGCCCTGCGTGTACGTCAGCGTCTGCCCATCGATGTGCAGCGTATCCCCCACGACGGCGTCGGTCGGCACCGCTTTTAGCGAGTAGGTGAATTTCGGGTCCTGGGCGCCGTTCGCGTATAGCGCCTCGGAAAACCCCGCCGACAGGTTGAAGAAGGTCACGAATTGCGGCGTCAAGTTCACCGCCCCGCCGCTGACCGCCACATAAGTGTTCCCCTGCTTCTGCAACAGCTTTGCCAGGTTGTTCTCATCGTAGAATTTCCAGAGCGCGCCGTCCGGTTTTCGGAAGACTCTGTTGACGTCGTCTACTGTGGCATCCGTAGAGGAGCTCAGGTTGAACGGATACTTGTTCAACAACCCGCGGAATTGCGCGCACAGCGCCCCTCCTTTATTGTTCAATTCTGTGGCCGGCTTCGGAAAAGCATCTGTTGCGTATGTAATCGGGTCCGTGAGCAGCTTCTGCACCATCGCCATAATCGGCGAGTGAATATCGAAGTTGGTCGACATCTGGCCCACCGTGCCCTTGGCCTGATTCGCCACCTGGAGCGTCTGCGCGATGGCTTGTTCATTGGGTGTGGGCTGGTCCGCGATGCTCTCAATCGCCGACTGGAGCTGCATCAGCGCACTGATGTAGGCCTGGTTCGGCCCGGACACGTACACATCGATAATGTTGGACGGCGTGACATACTGCACCGGCTGGAAGATCTTAGCCTGGATGGGATCGTCGACGGCGGTGTTCTGCGAAGCCTGCGAAGACAGTTGCAGCAGCGGCGCCAGGTTGCTGGAATGTTGCCGCAGCTTCACCGCCGCATCCTTCAACCCGGCATACCGCAAAACGCTTGCCCCCCTGATGTACGCAGTCCATTCCTTGACCCAATCGCTGGAGTAGAGCGACTTGATGTCCGTCGATAGTTTCCCCAGGTCGATATTCTCCGAGCCCGTGTCTCCCAGCACCCACGCTTCGCCTTTGACGTACCGGTCGGGGTGCGAGATGGCGTCGTTCATGAATTTCCAGCCGTCTTTCGAGAACGCGCCCTTCACCTCGTACGGATCCACGACCGCTTTCTCCGAGCCCGGAAACGACCTGTTGAAATTGATCGGCATGAACTTCTTGTTCGCCGCCGCCAGCATCGCCAGGTAGACCCGTTGCGTGCTTCCCTGACTCTTGAGGTAAGCCCGTGCGCTCGCAACCGTACGCCCGTCCGGACTGCTGGCGCAGGGACTCTCGGCCAACAGGTCCTGCTGATAAAAGTCGAACTGCTTGCGCGCCAGCGCCTGGCGATCCGGATCGGTGGTCCTGTCGTTCAGCCAGAACCTCATCAGCGCGGGAGCGAGTTGGCTGTCGCTCTTCTCCGGATTCGACGTTGTGATCAGGTACGATCGCAGCGCTTCATAGGCGGGTCCGTACTCCGCGTTGGTACCCTGCAGATTCCGCAGGTAGGCCAGCATGTTCCCCTGCGTCTGCTTCAGAAGCAGTTGCCGAAAATCCGAGCAATACACGGGCCTGGCCGCCCGATATACGTCGTCACCCACGTACAGTTCCCACCTGTAAAGCCACGGTGATCCGTCCTTCTGGTACCCCAGGAGGGTTACGAGCGACTGCCGCAACACGTCCAGCTTTTGCAGCGACGACGTCGGTGCGAAGTCCGGGCCGGCTACTTCGCCGGGTGGAATGCCGTGTGCCGCTTCCAGCACTCGGTTCTCGATCGCCTTGTTATTGAAGAACGAAATCGTAAAAAAAACAGTCAGCAGGAAACATAACGATGCCGCGGCGATGTACAGCCAGCGGCGCCCGGTGCTGGTCTTGGTGCTCGCGCCGCTGGCCCCCAGTGCGCCGCGGTCGGCCAGCAGAATGTCGTTGAACAGGTGCGCCAGGAAGAGCCACTGCGGCACCTTGCGCGTCCCGATGACCGGCGCAGGGGCCGCCGGACCAGCCGCCGGGCCGGCCGGTACCGTCCGGTTGAAAATACCGGTGGCGCCCGCCGGCGCGCCGTAGGCCTGCTGCTCCGGCACCGCCGCGGATACCGGGGCGCTCTCGTTGACGATCACGGGACGTACGCCCGTGAAGTAAAACCCCCGCAGGAATGGCCCCACCGTCAACTGGCTGGGCCGGCACAGGTCCACCAGGAACTGCACCACCGCCGGGCGGATCTTGCGGAACTCGCGCGGGAACTCGTACGCCCCGGGCAGCTTCGAGCCGTCGCTTTCGCGCGCCAGAAACTCCGGCCGGCCGTCCGCCAGCGAGCGGAACAGTTGCTCAAAGCTCCCGGTCAGCCGCATTGTCTCCTGTTCCGCGTACACTCCATCGCCGCGGCGATCCACCATGGGCAGGGTCACGCCCAGCACCTGCGTGGCTTCGTCGTTG
>JAIQFL010000669.1 GCA_020073365.1 Terriglobia bacterium
GAAGCCAAGATAGACTAGTTTCTCGATTTTCTCTTTACTGCCCCCCATCTCTACAATCCCAAAGCACAACTCCGTTACATAAGTGAGATTCGAGGCAAGCTCCCTATACTCGGACAATAGTGCTGGACTGTGGAACTTCATAGTTTCAAAACTGTGAGTATCACCATATTTGTTCCTAGCAGTTATAGGGGGTTGGTATGTTAGGCATATTGTGATCCATTTTTCGTTCGTGCTCTGAGTAAAGGACAACTTTACATGTTTACTATTAAGCAACTTCAGATCGGTATACCATTTTTCTGCAGTATTGGTCGGAACCGTATTATTGGAATCTAGCATCTCAGCCAGTTCCTTCTCTGCTGCCGTCAAAACGTGTTTGGAAAGCTGTTTAATCGTCTCTACATCATCTGACTTTATCGGACGAAAGTGCGCGAACGAATTTCTAACTGAAATAATCTCGGCTAGCTTCATTGAAACAATTTCTTTTCCCCCGAGAAAATATGGTCGGAACAACTCCCACTGGGTTTCAATAATCTTGGTCAGCTCACCAGTTGTTATATACATCAAAGGCGAAGTAACGGGATAAGTAAGATAGCCAAAGGTTGATGCCTGGGTTCTCCGTTTACTTGCGATAGCTGAAATTGTCGTTTCTCCATCTTCAGAATTTAATGAGGTTCTTGCCCACTTATCCCTATACTCATTCTTCAATGCTACGTAGACAAGCATTCTTAAGGCGTTCTCAACGCGAAATAAGACATTTAACGCTTCGTAGTAATGGAGGTGTAGCCATCGGTCGGGCACTTTGATTGCGTCATTCTCTAACTTCGTTATATTTCCCCAGTCCATATGGTCCTCTGTTGTAAAGGATTGCCAATAAGTTTAAGAGATTATAGCTGGATCGAATCACGAGTGCATTATTACGGGCAGGCAAGCTTACAAGACATACAGAGGTGGCTCCGCTTGATTGGACAGGTTTTGCCGGTTCATAAGTGGCGCCTGGCGGTTAGGGCCTCCGCAGCGGAAGGCTGTGCGGGCCGGTTCTCTCAGTACACGCGATCGGGCGTGCGTCCGTCAAGCGCGCGATGCGGCCTGACTTGATTATAGAATCGGACGTAACGGTCGAGCCCCTGCTGCGCGTCACGAACCGTCTCGTACGCGTGGAGATAGACCTCCTCATACTTGAGGCTCCGCCAGAGGCGTTCCACAAATACGTTATCCCGCCAACAGCCGCGGCCATCCATACTGATCTGGATGCCCCGGTCATTCAGCAAACCCGTGAACTCCAGACTGGTAAACTGACAGCCCTGATCGGTGTTGAAGATCTCCGGATGGCCATACTGCGTGATCGCCTCCCGCACCGCGTCGAGGCAGAAGTCCGTGGTCAGCGTATTGGAGAGCCGCCACGCCAACACTCGGCGACTCGCCCAGTCCAGGACGGCGAAGAGATACACGAAGCCCCGACGCATGGGAATGTAGGTGATATCCGCTGCCCAGACGTGGTTCGGGCGAACGATATCCAGACCGCGCAGGAGATAGGGGTAGATCCGATGGGCAGGATGCCGCTGAGTGGTGCAGGGCTTGCGATACACGGCGGTGATCCCCATGCGCCGCATGAGGCTGGCCACACGCCGCCGCCCAATGGCCTGGCCGTCCTGTCGGAGGAGATCGCGCAACATCCGGGCCCCGGCAAAGGGATACTGGAGATGCAACTCGTCAATCCGGCGCATCAGGGCCAGCTCGGTATCGGCCACGGGCGTCGGTTGATAGTAGGCCGTCGAGCGTGCCACGCCGAGCAGCTGGCATTGCCAAACGACAGGCAAGGGATGAGTTCGGTCGATCATCGCGTTGCGCTTAGAGGTGGCCCCAGCTGGTTGGACAGAATGTTCCATTCCTTAAGTGGCGCCTCGCAGTGGTCTGACTACGCGGCCGTGAGCCGTGTCGTCAGGTTGTCGCAGTACACCTGTTCTGGCGTCTTGCCGTCAAGTGCTCGGTGCGGCCTCGTCTGGTTGTAGAACGTCAGGTACCGCCCTACGCCCTGATGGGCGGCGCGGATGCTGTCATAGGCCTGCAAATATACCTCCTCGTACTTCACGCTCCGCCACAGCCGTTCGACAAACACGTTGTCCCGCCAGCAGCCGGTGCCGTCCATGCTGATCTGGATGCCATGGTCTTTCAGCAACCCCGTGAACTCCTGGCTCGTGAACTGGCGGCCTTGGTCCGTGTTGAAAATGATCGGCGTGCCATAGCTGGCCAGGGCCTCCTGCACCGCCTCCATACAGAAGTCGATCGTCAGCGTGTTGGACAGCCGCCACGCCAACACGCGGCGACTCGCCCAGTCCATCACCGCGAAGAGATACACAAAGCCCCGCGCCATCGGAAGGTACGTGATATCCGCCGCCCAAACATGGTTGGGGCGAGTGATCGCCAGATGGCGGAGCAAATACGGGTACACCCGATGCGCCGGATGTCGCTGACTGGTGTGGGGTTTGCGGTACAGCGATTCGATGCCCATCCGGGCCATCATGGTACGCACCCGCTTGCGCCCGATCTTGTGGCCTTCTCTCCGCAAGAGGTCGCGCAACATTCGGGCGCCAGCAAACGGAGCGGCCAGATGGAGCTCGTCGATCCGGCGCATCAGCGCGAGATCCGCGGCCGACACCGACGTCGGGTGGTAGTACGCGGTCGAACGCGACAGCGCCAGGAGTTGGCATTGCCGCACCATCGGTAAGGGGTGGGTTCGGTCAATCATCGCTTTGCGCTCAGCAATCCCGCTTTGATGAGCGCGTGTTCTAAAAAATCATTCTCCAGCGCCAGCTGCCCGATCTTGGCGTGGAGGACCTTGAGATCGGGCGCGTCCAACGTGGCCTTCGTCGCACCGCCAAACACGTCGACGGCCCGTGTCAGCAACTGCTGCTTCCATTCCATGATCTGGGTGGGATGCACGCCAAATTGTGTGGCCAACTCCGCCAGCGTCTTCTCGCCTTTGACCGCGGCGAAAGCCACCTGTGTCTTGAAGGCCGCCCCATGATTGCGTCTCGTTCGCTTCATCGCCTCGCTCCTTGGTTCGCCCCTTAGGGCGTCGGTTAAGCAAGGCTACCACTTACCACACTGTCCGGATTTCCGGGACCCCCTCTCTTAGCTCGGTTGCCGTAGGCTTGGCCTTTCTCAGGGCAGTCGATCCCGCTCAATCGGATGCGTTCACGGCGTTGGTTGTGCAGGACTTCGATGTGTCACCATCGAGGATAGAGACGACGGGGCCGGAGACGTCGGCAGCATAGACAATAGTTGGGATGAGCAAGGCTGCCAGCAGCAGGAA
>JAIQFL010000260.1 GCA_020073365.1 Terriglobia bacterium
TGTGTCAGGGCGGCGGTGAAGGCCAGCCGCAGGATTCGCTCTCTTTCGATTTCGTTGGGGAGGGTGGAGAGGTGGCTGAGCGCGAACTCCGGATCTTCCTGCGCCAGCTTCGCAGTCAGCGCCGGCGCTTGCTCGAAGGCCACGGCCACGGCCGATCCCAGAATCAGAAGCGTGAAGACTCTCCACATAACTCACCGTGCAGGGCAGATGCTCGACGGTCCTCTAGCTGCCCACCGTTACCATTCTCACACCTGCGCCGCAACGCGCCCGCGCCCCTATCCGCTGCCACGGCTTCTCCCTCGCGGCTCCGCACATCGATTCCGAGCCGCGACCATGAGGTGAGAGTGAGAAGCTGTGAACGAATCGCCTGCAAGCGGGCGAGGCAGGTGGAACCGCTGCCCCACCAGCGCCGGTAAGCACGCACACTGATAACGGAGCCCCGACCGTGAGGGAGCCCTCCCGTCGACATGGCACAGTTATTTGTTGACAAGCCCTAAGTCATTGTGGGTTTGAACCAACCGGTTTCAACAACGTATTGGGCGACTTCCCGGTTCTGGGGCTGGCCGCGTATCCCATCCTGTCGACTAGAAAACGGACGGCATCGCAACTTGCGTCTCCCTCGACAACGATGATTGGGCGGTCCCGGTCGATTAGTTTCTGCATGCCTTGCACCACCTGGTACTCATGCCCCTCGGTGTCGATTTTCACAAATGAGACCTTGTGCGGCGGCGCAATCTGATCCACAGGACAGGCGTAGATACTCCGTCCGCCGTCTTTGCAGGCGCGCGCCAGGAAGTAATCCGGCAGGGAGTGGGCCTCGCTCTTCGGAACGCTGAAATGAAGAATTCCGGGCTGGTCGGAAGCCGCGACGTTAAACGTGGTGACGTTATCGTAAGGGAGAGTTCGAATGACGGACATCAGGATCTCGATCGTCTCCGGGATCGGTTCGATGGCCAGCACCCGTCCCTGTTGCCCCACAAGCTGAGCCAGTCTCCAACTGTAATACCCGACATTGGCGCCCACATCGATTACCCAATCTCCGGGTCTTACGAATGACGGCAGTAGCTCATATTCCGGATCGTTGGGCCGGAACCGGCCCCGGCGAATGTCCATGTGGACTTTCAGCCTGCGGAGCCCTTGCTGGATGCCCGAGGGGAGAAAGCTGATGAAGCGTTTGAGCAACACGATACAACGTATAACACCTCTCGGTCTGCTCCGCCCCGCCAACGTACACGCTAATTCGGCTGATCGTACGTAATGCGGTATACCCGCAGATCCCCGTAGAATGGATCGTCAATCCGCGCTGTCAACCGGCCGCGCCGCTCTACAAACGCAAACGCGTTCTGCCGCACTTCCGAGAAATCGTCTGCATTGCGACCGGAGCCATGCATCATCACCCGGTCGCCCAGGATCAGGTACTCCGGCCGCTGAACCTCGGCGGTGTATGAAAACGGCGTGCGATCGTAGGAGTGGCACTCTCGGTCGAATAGGGCAAACTGAAACGTCATCGCGCCATAGCACGAGTGGCCGGCTGGAATGGCCGCACGCAGTTTAGCGGTCAAAGCCGGATAGTCCGCTTTCCGCGCCTGGTTGAGCACCAGGACCGTTCCGCCCAACTGAGTCACAATCAAAAGCGCGCAGACACCCATGGCGGCGCGATGCCAGCGCGTCCCGGACAGGGCGGTCACCGCGAACCCCATGGCGAGGCCAAACGCCGGAGCCAGGATAACGTAGTACCGGGCACTCGCATTGGGCAGCCGCAGGAGCCAGATCAAGTGGGTTGCCACGACAATCCCCAGCGTCCAGCAGATCTGCGGCTTGCGGCGCAACAGGATGGCGAAAGCCGCGGCGATCGCGAGCGCGATGTGCAGCCTGAGCGGAAGCGGAAACGGCAGGTGCAGGCGCTGATTCGAGACCCCGAGAAAGTCGATAATGCGGGCCTTCTCCTTGACGATTACTTCCGCCAGTGTTGCCCCGGCGCTCCGGCCGTACATGTACTTCGCAGCGGTGATGCGCTCCGGCGAGTGGAACAGCCAGATGGCGAACGGCAGAATCGCAAGGGCGAACCCGGCCGCGTAGGCATAGGGGCGCGGCGAGCGGAAAATATTCCAACGCTCCTGATATACCAGCAACAGGCCCAATCCCACCAGCCATGCCAACCCCAGAACGTGGAACAGGCACGCGGCGCCCGCTGCCAGGCCCGCCGTGAACGCGATCTTCCAGGAATGCGTGTTGCGCGACCGCAGGATCAACAGCAAGGCGCACGAGGTGCACAAAGTCACCCATGCTTCGGGACGCGCCGTGCGCGCCGCGAGGACCAGGAAGTTGTCCGCGGCCACGAGCACTCCCGCAATCGCTCCCGCCAGCGGGTCGCCCAGTTCCCGGCCGATGGCGAAAACCACCAACAGCGTGAGCAGAGCCGCCAGGAACTCGCCCAACCGCGCAGCGGCAACACTAAATCCGAACGCCCGGAACGCCGCCGCCAGGCTCAACGGCATCAGGGGCGGCCGGGTATCCACGCGCGACTCGTTATCCGTCGCCGGCATCGCGGGATTGCGCAGTTGGCCGGTTCTCACGAGAGTCGCGGCCGGCATTGAATACCAGCTCTCATCCTCCACCCAGCGATGCTGGAAATACGGCAGTGCCTGCCCCGCCAGCAGGGCGCATGCCACCCACAGCAAGGCGACGGGTCGGAAGCTCTTGGGGGACGGCTTTGCCTGAAATTCCGTGGGTTCGGCCATATGCTACGCCTTCCGGCGACGATCGGAGACTGTCTCGTGGGGAATCCTACAAGCCAGGGACCTGCCGCTTCGCCGGAATCGTCGATTAGTCAGAGTAACACCATCCACCAGGCTGTGCTCAATCCCGGGGGCATCGACGTTTTCGGAAGCGGCGGCCAGCACACCCCCTTGTGGGGCCGATTGTCAGTCAGATTGTTAATCTGCTGTGTGCCCTCCGGGCGGTTGTCAGTCTTTTTCAGTGGCAGTGAAAAGCAGATTGCCAATCCGCCGCAGGTTGCCAACTTTTGCCGCGACACACGGCTGCGTCCTTCAGCTTCAAGTGGCCGAAACTGCCTTGTGTTATACTGCCCGGTCTCCCGTAAACCGCGATGGAAAACAAAAAAACGAAATGGTCGCAGATTTACTTTGCGGTTGCACTGACGACCCTGGCTACGCTGGTTCTCGAGCTTTCCTTGACCCGGATATTCTCGGTGGTCTTTTTCTACCATTTCGCGTTCCTGGCGATCTCTGTCGCCCTGTTCGGCCTGGGCGCGGGCGGCGTTTTTTCCTACGTGGTGGCGGGATGGAAGGGGCGCCTGTTCAGCAAGCTGGGAGTGCTGGCCATGATCGCCGGGGTGCTCCTGATCGCGATCCTGGTCGCCATCCTGTCTCTGAGCGCGGAGTTGAACGTCAGGACGCTTGCCTTTGTTTACTTCATCAGCGCCATCCCATTCTTTCTGACGGGGACCATCGTCTCGCTGGTCATCGCCGAGACCATTGAGCGCGTGGACCGCGTGTACTTCTTCGACCTGCTCGGCGCCGCGGTAGGGTG
The DNA here is from genome assembly GCA_020073365.1 of Terriglobia bacterium. Lineage (GTDB taxonomy): Bacteria > Acidobacteriota > Terriglobia > Bryobacterales > Bryobacteraceae > JAIQFL01. The sequence goes on from JAIQFL010000260.1 coordinate 3,553, forward strand.
CCTGGTGCTGGTTCCGTTGCTCGACCTTCTGGGCGGACCGAACACCGTGATCGCCGCGGCGGTGCTGTTCGCGTTCTCCTCGGTTCTCTGGTTCAACCTGTCGGGATCGGCGAGCGGGCGCGCGGTGGGGCTGATCGTCTCCGTGGGACTGCTGGTGATGCTGGGTCTGAACGCGCGCATGGCGTTCATCGATATCTGGTATGCCAAGGGCCGCGCGGTTCACGACGAGCTATTCGTGAAATGGAACAGCTTCTCGCGCGTCGGCGTGGTGAAAATGGAGCCCAATCTCAGGGTGGTTATCGACGCGGACGCGGCCACCGACATCGTCAATACCGATTTCGAGCATTTTTCGCCCGAGCAGCGGCACGCGTCGCTGCTGGAAGGCACTGGTGTTCCCTATATGCTCGTACCCGGGGCCAAGACGATGATCATCGGCTCCGGCGGCGGCCCGGACATCGCCCACGCCCTGGCCGGCGGAAGCAAGGATATCACCGCGGTCGAAATCAACCCGATCATCGCGACCACCGTCATGCGCGGCGTGTTTGCCGACTATAGCCGGCATCTGTACTCGCGCCCGGAAGTGCGGGTGGCGGTGGAAGACGGACGCGCGTTCGTTCGCCGCAGCGGTGAGAAATACGACGTCCTGCAAGCTACACTGGTGGACACATGGGCCGCCACGGCCGCCGGCGCCTATGCCCTTTCCGAGAGCAACCTCTACACGGTCGAGGCCTTTCAAGAGTATCTGAGCCACCTGACCGACGGGGGGCTGATGAGCTTTACGCGTTGGGGATTCGAGCCGCCCCGGGAATCCTTGCGGTTGATCTCGCTGGCCATGGAAGCCTTGAAACGCCTGGGCGAGACCGAACCGGCCAATCACGTGGTCGTGCTGCGGGATGGCGGGAAGGACCGGCTGGCGGGGTTTGCCACCACCGATACCGTAATCGTGAAACGGAAGCCATTCTCCCCGCAGCAGATCGACGGCCTGCGCGCCATGATCGCCCCATCCGCCATCACCCCGGTCTACCTTCCCGGCGATCGGGCGGTCAATCCCTTTGGCGAACTGCTGCTGAGCAGCGACCCCCAGGCGTACCAAAGTCAGTATCACTTCGATATCAGCCCGACCAACGATAACCGGCCGTTCTTCTTCTACACCGTTCAACCGCGCGACATCTGGGCATTCGTCGCCGGAGGCCGCCAGCATAAGGCGGACTTCAAGGTCAACCTCGCTGTGCCGCTCCTGTTTGGCCTGGTGGCGGTGAGCCTGGTAGCTACCGCGCTGGTGATGGCGCTGCCGCCCCTGGTCCTGGGGACCCGGCTGCCGCGGCAAAAAGGCGTGCTTCCGTTTCTGCTCTATTTCCTGGCCATCGGAGTCGGCTACATCCTGATCGAAGTCGCGCTGATCCAGAAGTTCATCCTGTTGCTGGGTCACCCCACTTATGCGCTGACGATTATTATCTTCTCGATGCTGGTGTTCAGCAGCCTGGGAAGTTACTGGAGCCGGAAGCTGCTGAAAGGCTCCGACCAACGTCTCCAGTGGGCGGTTCTGGGGATTGTGGGAGTGGTTGCGGTACTCGCCGCGATGGTCGTGCCCGTGACCACGGCCGGTGTCGGCTGGCCGATGTGGTTCAAAGTCCTGGCGACGATCGGCCTGATCGCACCCGCCGCCTTCCTGATGGGGATGCCGTTCCCGACCGGTCTCTCCCGGCTCAAAGCCTGGCATGAACCGTCGGTCCGTTGGGCGTGGAGCCTCAACGCGGCCGCCAGCGTGCTCGGCTCCGGAAGTTCGATTTTCCTGGCCCTCTACCTGGGCCTGCGCGAGACGTTGCTCATCGGGGGGCTGATGTACCTTTGCGCGTTCCTGCTCGTGCGTCTCACCAGGTCCCCGCTGCAGCCGGCACGGTGAAAGTCGAACCCCGCGGAATTCCCTCGATTTCTTAGCTGCCTTGCGCCTGGTTCAAGTTTCGCCCCGCCTGGTCCGATATGGAATTCAGGAGAGTCATGAGACCCGTTCTGGTAGTGCTTGTATCCGTGTGCATCCTGCACGGCGTGGCCGGCGCCCAAACCGGCACGGCGGCGCAGAAGACCCTCACCAACCGTGATGTCGTGGTCCTGGCGAAGGCGGGATTCAGCGAGGAGTTCATCATCGACACGATTCTGTCCGGAAGGTCGCGCTTCGATACCAGTGCCGGGGGCCTGGCTGAACTGTCGAAAGAAGGGCTGAACGAACGTGTGGTGCGCGTCATGGCAGGAGTAGGGGTAGCGACGGCGCCGGAGACCGCGGGCCCGCCGGCACAGCCAGGGCCCTCGCCCATGGAGATGATCGTTCCAGGGACCGGACAGAAGACCCGCGTGCAGGTCGTCAAGCCCAGCCGCGCCGGCATGGCGATCGCCACCCAGACTCCTTACTACGAATCGACATCGCTGCTGTTCGGCCTGTTCCAGAAGAAGGTGGGGGTAGGCTCGGTTCCCCGCTTGGACCAGATCATCGCTCCGCAGCTCGGGCCCTCTTCCAATTCCTATCGCATGATGGCCAATTTCCCGACGCTGGTGGCCCCGGCAGGATCGGCGGTACGCGATGTGGTCATTCCCTGATCCGACGGGCGCAGCCAACTGCACGGGGCCTGGCGCAACTGGGCGCCGATCCGCTGAATCCGCACGCGCCTGGCCGCGGAGGCCCCCGCGCGCAATAGCCTTGCTGTGGGTCGTGGGCTTGTACCCGGGCATGTACCCGATATGGGCGACTACCGCCGGTTTCCGCACCCGCGAGTTGCCTTGGGCCGCGTTTGGCAGCCCGTATCGCGCGGTGGTCGAAACCTTCGTCGATGGAAGGTGCCTCGATGGCGGTATCACTATGTCTACGGTGCGCGGCACCCTTCCCCGCGGGCTGGAATTGCGCGGCGAGACCATCAGCGGTACGCCCGAGGAGTTCGGCGCGTTTCCTTTCCGGTTGCGCACTTCCACTAACTGCGGCGCCGACGAGCGCGATTTCGTAATGCTGGTTACCGGCAGGCCGATTCTGCGCGTGGCCCCGGAAGAAATCGTCTTGGAATACCGTCAGGGCGGGCCGCCGCCCGAAGCCCAGAGCTTGTTGGTGTCGGCCACCTGGCCGAACCTCCCCTATTCATTGACCAAGGTCGGCGAGCCATGGCTACGCGTTCGGCAGCAGGCCGGCGCGACGCCCTCCCCGGGCTCGCCCTTCGCCGGCGATACCGTGCAGCTTCAGATCGTCACCGAAAACCTGGCGCCCGGATTTTATGAATCGGTGCTGCTGTTCTCCGCGCCCCACGGCGCCGCCGCCTTGTCCGTTCCGGTCCGGCTGCGCGTGGTCGCGGCTCCCACTGCTCCGGTTTCGGGGACGGAGGGCGGCAGGAACTAAGGATTGGGCTTTAGCCGGCTGCCGGGCACGGCCACCGGGCCTATCCCACGAGCGTGACCTTGGTGTACACCACCTCGAAACCCTGGCGCTCGTAGTTGCGTTGCGATCCGCTGCCCGGCAGCGTCGACGCGGTAGCCAGATCGCAGCCTTGCGCGATGCCCTCGTTGAGCCGCGCGGAAATCAGTTCCCGATGCAGCCCGGCACCGCGGAAACGCGCAATGGTGCTATCGGCAAACAACGTCGCCAAACCATCCCGGACAGCCATGGCCGCGCCGCCGGCCGGCTCGCCGCCTGCTGAAACCGCGAGATAGCACAGGGCGCCGGACATGGCGAAAATCGCCCGCCCGACGTCCATTTCTTCGGCAGTCAGGTCCCGCTGTTCGAAGAAGCCGCACCCCACGGTGTGAGACCACCGGTCGTCCTCGCCCGCTATGGCGTGGCGCACCCGCGGTGTCAGTACGATTTCCGTGCCGGCCAGCCGCTTCACTAATACGTTGTTGAACTCGGTGGCGCGGTAGCCCCGCCCGGCCAGCGCCTGGAGCAGCCCGGGATCCGCCAACGGGCAGAGATCCACCGTCACTTTAGCGCCCCGGCTGCGGAAGAAGGCTTCGATGGCCTCGATTTCCGCCTCCCGCACTGGCCCGTTCAGGCCCAGCCCGACCGCCTGGGTCAAGGGTGAATCCGCGCCCACGAAGATGGCGCAGCCGCCCGACACTTCCAGGATTCCGGCGCCGGGCCCCGCGCTACATCCCCGGGCGTTCGCCGCCTCAGCGGCTTCCAGTCGCCGGGCCAGCACCGCATCGGCAAAAATCATCCTTTCCTCCTGTGACAGTATGCCGCAGAGGCGCATCATATAAGTATGGCGACTCGAACCCTCCATCTTGCCGTCCTCGGTATGACATGCGGCAACTGCGCGCGCAGCGTGGAGCGCACCCTGGCGTCCACGCCTGGCGTGATCCAGGCTTCCGTGGATCTGCAGGCGGCGAGTGCCACGGTGGAATATGATGTGGATCTGGTGAAACCGGACGTGCTGGCCAACGCCGTCCGCGAACTCGGGTACGAAGTACCCGCATGAATACCCCAGTAGAACAGACGATCGTCTTTCGTCGTCTGTTGCCGTGGGCCTACGGCCCGCGAAGCTGCATGAAAAAGTGGGGCGGACGCCCTCGTCCGCGCGTGACCGGGGTACCCTCTGGGTCATCGCGCTCTTCCTGGACGCCCCCTCGCCTCGGGAGACCCCTGGCATGAAAATAACCGCACCGGAACGCGTAGACCTTCCCGTTACGGGGATGACGTGCGCCCAATGCGCCCGCGCCATCGAGCGAAAACTCGGGAAGACCGCCGGGGTGGAACGTGCCAGCGTGAACTTCGCGACCTCTACCGCCACCGTGGAATATGACCCTAAGCAGGTGAAGGTGGTCGATTTCATCGGAGCCATCGAGGATCTGGGCTATGGCGTACCTAAGACCGAGGCGCAGCCTAACCCTGACGAGAAGGTTCACCGCTGGCGGTTGCTCGTTGCCCTGGCCTGCGCGGCCCCGCTGATGGTCCTCGGCATGATGCACTCCAACCCGTGGATCCAACTGGCGCTGGCGTTGCCCGTCATCTTTTATTCGGGGGCGCCCTTTTACCAGGGGGCATGGACCGCCCTGCGGCACGGGTCCGCCAACATGAATACTCTGATCGCGCTCGGCACCGGCGCCGCGTTCCTGTACTCCTTATATGAGACGCTGCGCGGGGGCCACGAGGTCTACTACGAGGCTGCGGCCGTCATCATCGCCTTGATTCTGGTGGGACGCACGCTCGAGGCTCGCGCGCGCGGCCGCGCCTCCGAGGCCATCCGCCGCCTGATGGACCTCCAGCCGCCCATCGCGCGCGTCATTCGCAACGGGGCGGAGGCCGAGACGCCCGTGGAAGAGGTTCGCGCCGGCGACGTGGTGGTGGTGCGGCCGGGCGAGCGTATCCCCGTGGATGGCACGGTCGAGGAAGGCGAATCCGCCGTGGACGAATCCATGCTCACCGGCGAAAGCATGCCCGTGGACAAGCGCCCGGGCAGCCCGGTGTTCGCCGGCACCATCAACCGGTCCGGCAGTGTCCGCTATCAAGCGACCAAGATCGGCCGCGGCACGGTCTTGCAGCAGATGATCGAGATGGTAAAGCAGGCGCAGGGGTCGCGCGCGCCGGTGGCCCGCCTGGCGGATGTAGTGAGCGGCTACTTCACTCTCGGGGTACTGCTGGCAGCCTTGGTGACCTTTGTCGCCTGGCTCTTTTTCGCCCCGTTCGCCACCGCCATGGTGAACGCCGTGGCGGTCCTGATCATCGCCTGCCCATGCGCCCTGGGATTGGCCACCCCCACCGCCATCATGGTGGGGACCGGACGCGGCGCCGAGCACGGCATTCTGATCAAGGGTGGGGAGGCGCTGGAAATGGCGCATCGGATCGATACCATCGTGCTGGACAAGACCGGAACCATCACGCGCGGCAAACCCGAAGTGGTCCGCGTCTCCCCCGCGGCGGACTATACCGAGGACGGGCTGCTGCGTCTCGCGGCCTCCGCCGAGCGCTACTCCGAACACCCCGTGGGCAAGGCCATTGTGGAAGCGGCGGCGGCGCGCGGCCTGGCCCTGGATGACAGCACACAGTTCCAGGCCCTGGCCGGGCACGGCGTCCGCGCGCTAGTGGGCGGGCGCGAAGTGGTGGTGGGGCGGCCGGGCATCACCGTGACCGTGGATGGCCGGCCGGCGGGTACTGTAGACGTCGCCGACACCATCAAACCCGAGGCGGCCGAGGCCGTGCGCCGTTTCCACACCATGGGCCTGGAGGTCTGGATGATCACCGGGGACAACCGCGCGACGGCCGAAGCGGTAGCGCGCGAGGCCGGTATCGACCGCGTCCTGGCGGAAGTTCTACCGGACCAAAAGCAGGCCGAGGTGAAAAAGCTGCAGGCCGCCGGCAAACGAGTGGCCATGGTGGGCGACGGGATCAACGACGCGCCCGCCCTGGCGCAAGCCGACCTGGGCATCGCCATGGGTTCGGGAACCGGCGTCGCCATGGAAGCCGGCGACATCACGCTCATGCGCGACAACCTCAACGGCGTGGCCGACGCCATCGAACTCTCGCGGCGCACCATGCGGATCATCCGCCAGAACCTGTTCTGGGCATTCGCGTATAACGCCCTGGGAATTCCCATCGCCGCGTTGGGTTTGCTGTCGCCGATGCTGGCGTCGGGCGCGATGGCGCTATCGAGCGTCACGGTAGTGAGCAACAGCTTGCGGCTGAAGTAGGGAGCCCGCTAGCCACTTTTCGTTAGCCCAGTTTTCCGACGATTGGAACAGTCTCCGAGCGCCCCGTAAATCGTCCGGAGCGGACACATCGGTAAACGCTGCGCGACCAGGGAGGATCTATTGCCGGCGGTATGGCCAGCTTCTGCGATCACCCGCGCGAAGGCAAGTCAGTATCTAGGGCTGTTCTCCGAGGCCTTCTTCAGATCCTCGATTACCTCAAAGACCGCACCATTCCAAAACCGGGGCGCCGGCTCGTCGCGCCATCGCGATCCTGGAGCGTAGAGGACCGCTTCGTCAAACTCGAACCCTCTCTCGACGCAACATTGAGGATGCGGATAGGACGGATTTGATTTTGCGGCCTCGCCCCGGCGCACCAGTTCCTTGGCGAGCAAATGCTCAGGATCCCAAAACTGGCGGACCCGGGCATCGGGGATGCGCATCATCGTACTGCTGCTCGGCGAGCTAAAGTCGAGGATCGCAATCCGCTCCCAGACTACCAGAACTTGCAGTTTCTGGCCGGCGTGCTGTCCCAGAAGTTCTTCGGCTGCGGAGGCCCCCCGCAGGCATATATTTCAAGTGGGAGAAAACAGAAGGACCAGCCGGGGCTGGTCCGGGTGGGCGTCAAATGCCGCCTCGAACTCCCTAAAGTTTGCGGGATTGAGGGTAAGCAGAGCAGGCTGTCCCGGCGGCGCAACCGACGGTCTGAGGTACGCCGCGGCCACTGCCGCTACCAGCCCTGCCCCTGCGATGAGAACCGCTGCTTTCCGTATGGTCATTTTGGCCACCAATCTGCAAGGAATCCGGCAATTTGCTGTTGGAAAAGAGCCATCCCCAGAAATGCAACTGCCGCCGCCCACAGCAGCACTTCGCCTAACCATCTGCCCTTCAACGCACACTGCCGCGCCCGGCGTTGCTGCCAGAAGCCCACGCCCAGCAGGGCCACGGAAAGGCCCAGAAGCCAGGGACGCAACACGCCAAAAAAAGCGCCGGCGCCGGCCGCTCCAAGGGCCCCGGCAAATCCCAGAGGAAGGCAACAACTGAGCGTAGCCAGCGAACTGATAATCGCACTGAGAGCGGCCGAAGCGCCCGTGCTTTGCTTCATGAGACGACTCCCTGCCCGGGCTCCCGCACCGCTGGGCGGACCAAACTGAAAGGGGGAATTTCCGATGTAGCCCGACTCCGGCCGCGGCGGGCGGGCCAACTCGACGACCGCCGAGTAGCCGATCCGCATGGCAAGACTCCCGCTCCAGGCATCGTACCCCTAGAGACGTCAGCCCCAGTCAAGTATTAGCGTCACTCCTTGGGAAAGCCTCATCGCCCGAGAGAGGACGGTATTCAGCGTCAAGGAGGCGGCCAGGCTCTGGCGCCTGCCCAAATCGCTGCGCGATGCTCTGTGTTTGTGAACTCTCGCCGCACCGAAGTCTGAGAGCTCCCGGTGCTTGCACTTCTCTTCAACGGCAGGTTTGAACCGCGGTAGTCCTAAACGAGTGTGGCAGTTCTAAGCTCTCAAGCCATGCACCCGTGCCACCGAATGTGTCGCCCACTTGGCAGAAAAGCGCCCTTTGGAGGAGATGTGCCGGTGGAGGGATAGATCCTCGCTAACGGCGTAGTGTTTACCTGGGCCACTGGGCGAATGGCGAATGGTCGGGCACTCGGATAGAGTCATGCCGGGAAAGTGGGGTCACCCCACCCACGCCGTCGCGCGTTGGCAGCCGTCCGGCGCCGTGGCCACTTCGGTCACCTAATCGGCGACGGGGCGGCTCACGCTCATGCGCGACAACCTGAACGCCGTGGCCGACGCCATCGAACTCTCACGGCGCACCATGCGGATCATCCGCCAGAACCTGTTCTGGGTATTCGCGCATAACGCCCTGGGAGTTCCCATCGCCGCGTTGGGTTTGGTTTCGCCCATGCTGGCGTCGGGCGCGATGGCGCTAGATTGATTCTGAACGGGTTGCCCAAAGCGGGTGCGATAAGGATTGCATCCGTCGGCAGCGGGGTGTATAGTCTTCTCTGGAAATAGAAAAGGAGCCGCGATGAGGATATTCGCTCTGCGTGGGCTCACGGCGTGGTGCTTCGTCTCGCCGTTTCCGCTTTCCACCCAGCCCAATCCGCAGTGGACTACGCACTCTGAGGCCGGCTACTCGGTTCAGTTGCCGCCGGGATGGACTGCGTCGCCGGACCGCCAGAAGGGCTGGGTGCACCTGGTGGGAACGCAAGGCGAGGACGTCGTCATCTGGCCCGTTTTCGTCCCCGGGGAGGCGGCCGTGCCGGATCTGCGCGCCGCGCAATCGATCCATCTGAAACTGGCCGCGGCGTGCCCCTACCATGCCGATTGGGAAGTCCCCCAGTCCGTGGGGCCCCGTACATTGCGTGCGCGCGGGAAGAGTCAGAACATGACGGCGGTCTCCGTGTTCACGTGGGCGGCGAGCACGCGGGGCACCGCAGCCTACTTCTACCTTGCCGCTGCGCGCGAGACGGACTTCCGCCAAAAACAGGGCGACCTGGCGAAGATTCTCGAGAGTTTCCGCCTGGTGGGCGCAGCGCGCCCAGCGTCGGGTGGAGGCCTGCGGTTCGTTTCGTTCGCGGACCCCAGGGAGGGCGCCTTCACGGTGGACGTGCCGGCCGGCTGGAAGACCGGCGGCGGGCTGTTCCGCGCCAGTCCCTTCGTCACTCATGGGGCCATTGAGACGGATTCTCCGGACGGGCAGACGAGGGTGATCATGGGCGATGCGCTGCTGCCGACTTCCTTTCAGGAGTATCTGCCAGGAGCGCCGCCCTGGGCGGTCCAACCCGAGGGTACCAACGTTTTGGGGAACATCGTCCACCGCTACTTGACGGGCGGGCAGTATTGCCAGTATTACCTCCAAAGCCGGATCCCTTCGTTCTGCTCTGATGTGCAGATCACCGCCATGAAGGACAACCCCCCAGAATTGATGTCGCTGGCTTTGTCGAGAGACCCGATGCTTGCGAACACGCAATTCACCATCGGATCGGTGTCATTTAGTTGCCGCGAACAGGGGCGGCCTAAGGCGGGTTACTGCGTGGCGTTGACGAAAAGGTCAATTCCCCGGCCTCAGCTTCAACTTCCGTACATCGGGTGGCGGGTGGACGGGCTGTTTGGATACATCGCACCGCCGGAAGGGATCGCACAGGCTGAAGCAGTTATGCTTCGCATGCGGGACTCGGTCCGGGTCAACACGCAATGGGGGATGCGGGAAATTCAGGGTGCGGGCGACCGGTCACGCATCATCAGCGGCGCAACCCAGGAGATTGCTGGTATGGCCGAGAGCAGCCAGCGCTACCGCGACGCCGTTGATGACCGGATTGCGCGGCTGCGGTCAAACGCGACCCTGGGGGTCACCGATTTGGTGGACCCGGCGACCGGCCGGTGCACGGCCGTGGACAGCGGATCCGGCTACTACTGGGTCGACCATCGCGGCATGATTCTGGGAACGAACGTCGACACCAGCCCCGGTGTCGATTTCCGCCGGCTTCTGGAGTTGCCGCCCCGCTAAACCGGGGACAGACGGGACGTTCCCCTGAAACCGAAGGCCACCGGCCGGCGGAACTCCGTCTATCCGCGGTCGAGTAGGTCCTGTAGCCCACTAGGATAGAGAGCCTTCAGCTCCGGATACGCCTCCGCGAGCCGGATCAGATCCAGTTCGTCCTTCTTGCGCTTGCTCAGACGCCGCCGTGGATCGCTGTACGCCCACAGCTTGCCAAGAGTGACGTCCTCCAGGCAAGCGACTTTCACACTGACCCCGAGTACTTCGGCCTCCACGGCCCGTATCAGGAATGCCTGGTATCTTTCGTCCGTGGTGAACTGAATGCGAAGTTGGCTTTCCGGCGCCAGAGCATTGACCGAGTGCGGATGTTCTTCGATCTTGAAGCCTTGCTCCAGGAGGTGCGCCGAGAGATCGGGGAGACTTGACGCGATCGCGACGATGCCGGCGTCCAGCGTATATACCGGCTCCACGTAACAGTTGACCGCCAAGCCTCCGATCAAACAATAGGGTCCGAACGATTCGCAGGCTTCGATCAGCCGAACGAAGTCCGTGGCGCCTCCCCGGGTTATCAATTCGTACGCCTCCAGTGCCGTCACAACTACACTCTATCTGAATGACAGGCGGGTTGCTGGCAAACCGCCCTGCACGGTACTCCGGTGTGCGCCGGAGTTACCGTGTCAGCCAACCCAGAATCGTTTCCAACTCCAATATCCAATCGCTCGGCTTTTCGCTTGCCCCCATGCGCACCAGCGCCGAATCCACTCTCCTGGCACGCAGCGCGAAATACAACTCCTCGCTTCCGGGGTCCGAGTCCCCCGCCAATACCAGCGTCGGAGTCTTAAAGTTCTGCGCGAAGAAAACAGGCGAATGTTTCCAGTACTGGTCGGGATCCTCCCACGGCATCGCCCCCATCCAGGCCATCGCGCGATGGTAGCCGTCCGGCGCCGTCGCCACATCCGCGACCCAATCGGCGACGGGGCGGCGGGCGACAGCCGCCCGAAAGCGGTCGGAATGCCCGATGGTCCACGCCGCGAGCAGACCGCCTACCACCGTTAGCCGCTTCGGGTCGATCGATCCCTTCTGCACTAAGGCGTCCACCCCGCGCATGAGATCGTCGTAATCGTCGCCGGGAAACCGGCTGTGCAGGAGGTTGCCGAACTGCTCTCCATAGCCGGGCGAACCCCGCGGATTCACCGCGAGCACCACGAAGCCGTGCGCCGCAAAGATCTGCGCCCGCAGGTTGAAATCCACGCCGTACATGGCGCGCGGATCGTCGCGAATATCGAGGAGCAGCGGATACTTCCTGGATGCGTCGAAACCCGGCGGCTTCACCACCCAGGCCTGGACGGTCTGGCCGCCGGATTCAAAGGTCATCTCCTCCACCGCGCCGATGTCCCGCTCCGCCAGCAGGTGCTCGTTGGGCGCAGCCAGCGTGACCGGTTGGGACACGTGATCCACCGTAAACGTCGCCACGTCACCAGCTTCCCGGGCGGTGGAGCGTACCGCAACCGCGCGGCCACTATCCGCCAGCGAAAAGCCGCGCAACCGTTCCGTGGCCCTGGTGACCTGCCGCAACGTGCCGTCATTGCGCGCCGCGTAGACGTGGGTGGAGCCGCGATCGTCGGCCAGGAAGTAGATGGTACGCGAATCCGAGCTCCACTGTGGAGCGGCCGGGTCGCGGTCCAATGCCCCGGTCAGCAGTTTCACGCGGCTGCCGTTGGCATTCATGACGTAGAGCCTGCGTATCGCGTAGCTCTGCGGTCTGGCGTCGGTGGCCAGCCAGGCGATCCTGCTTCCGTCGGGCGAAGGGAGCGGGCATTCGTTCCGCCCCGGCTGGTTGGTCACTTGCCTGGGGGCGCCCCCGGAAATCCGCCACACGTAGATTTCGCCGTCGTCGCGCGAGGCCAAAAGCGATTGCCCATCGGGCATCCACGCGGGCTCGCCTCGGCAGTCGAAATCGCCGCTGGAGACCTGGCGGGCCGCGCCCCCCGAAGCCGGAACCACGAAGATGTGAAGATACCCTTCGCGTGCCAGGCGAAGCCGCGAGAGTATCCCCGCCGGCGCCCAGGCGGGCGCTTCCAGTTTCGCCGGCGCCAGCGCGGTGAACGCGATCGACGCCCCGTCCGGGGACCAGGCCAGGTTCAGCGGCGTCTGCCCGGCGGTGACGATTTCGGTCTCCGGTCCGGACTCCAGCCGCCTCACGCGGATGTGCGGATGGCCGCCGCGGTCGGAGAGCCAGGCGATCCGCGCGCCGTCGGGCGACCAGCGCGGCGAAGTATCGCGCCACTTGCCCTCGGTGAACGGGCGGCGGGTCTTTCCGTCGCTGGACACGATCCAGAGGTTGGCAAAGGCTGCGTCGGACGTCCGGTCGTTCCAGCCTTCCACGTACACGATCCACTGGCCATCCGCGCTGATTTGCGGATCGCCGGCGGTCCGCCAGACCCACCAGTCCTGGGTGGCAAAGGGCTGCCGGGCGGCAAACAGGGTGGTGGCCGAGACGAATATGAGAACGGTCTTTTTCAACAAATCCAGTCTCGCACAGGCCACAGAGGGCGGGCTGTGGCTTGCCCGTGCCTGGCCACGTCCTACAGGCTGGCGAAATGCCCGAGTCGTATCAGGCGGTCTATGGTGCGTTGGCAGGGAACGGCAACACCCCTGTTATCATGAATTCCATATGGAGGAAGTAAACGTCGGAATCGTGGGCCTGGGCAACGTGGGCTCTGGAACGCTCGCCATTCTGGCGGAAAACGGGGACCAGATCGCGCTGAAACTCGGGTACCGGCTCAAGGTGGTC
>JAIQFL010000670.1 GCA_020073365.1 Terriglobia bacterium
CGAAGCGCAGTGGTTGCTCGAGCGCAGAGAGCTACTGGGTAAGTGGGCGGTCCACGTCGACCAGGTGTCGATGCTGCTCGCATTGCGTGCTGGCCGCCGACGTTTTTGCCCGCTTCCGCTCGGTGCCAACCTGCCCACGCATATTCCATCGCTCGGTAATCTTCCGGCGGCGGCAATCGGCCCTGTGCTGGCCCTTCATTACCACGACCATGTCACGCCCCAGGGGCTGCTCATGCGCGTGGGGATCCCCGGAGTGGACGCTGCAATCGACCGAGTGAACGAGGCGATAAGCGACGAGTTGAGGCAGTTCTTTCCCAATGCAACGTTCTGGGCTTGGCGATACGGCCGCAACCTTGACTTGGGTTCCGGCATAGGGTCAAGGGGCGTCCGCTTGCAGGAGAAGCGCGACCTGATCCACCTGATATCTGCAGCGGTCGAACCCCGCTCTACGCTGGACGTGGGGTGTGGAGATGGAGCCGCAGTCGACGGCATCGCGCTGGGCCGGTACCTGGGCTTGGATCTCGCTCCGAATGCCGGTGCATTCCTGACGGACGGAAAGCCTGTCGTGTGCCGGGCTATCGAGGCGACAGACAGCGCTGACCTGACACTGTGCCTGGACGTGGGTATCCACCAGAGCAACGCCGACGCGTGGGAGCAGCTCGTCACCCGCGTGGTCGCATCAGCCCGGTCGGTGGCACTGGTGTCAGGATACGAGTCGCGCCCATCCCCGTTATCGCCTATGGTGCATTTCCACAATCCGCTGTCGGAAGTATTGGCGCGGCACGCGCCCGGTCGCTGGCCTATACCGGTTCGGGAGGACCAGGGCGTGGTGACGTGGGCTGTTCTTGCCACGCCCACGCCCCGCCACTCCCGCGACCTGCGGCCGGAAACGGTGGCGCTGTTGCCGAACGACCTCCTTCTGGGTGCTGAGCTTGCCGCGCTTCTCGCGTGTGCCTGGAATACGACGGGCTTTTACCCCGACCACCTGCCGAGAGTGTGGGAGTACCCAACGGTGCTGCGCCTGCTGCGCCAGGTCATTCCGCCAGGCGGCTCGGTTCTCGACGTAGGGGCCGGCATCAATCCGCTCTCTCCGATGTTGAGCAGGCTCGGATTCAAGATGACCACCGTCGACCCGGGCCCCGAAGTAAGGTTCGAGGAGCGGGGGCGCTGGAACGAATGGGGCTACCTGGACTACTCGCGGCTCGGCGTGGGCGTCCAGTCCGTGCATAGTACGCTGACGGGTGTTTCGGACGGCTTCGGGTACGACGCGGTCATTTCGATCAGCGTGATCGAGCACCTAAGGGCCGTGGAGCGGCGCGGCATGCTCCACGAAATCCGGTCCCGTTGCCGGCGCGACGCCCTAGCGGTGCTCACAGTCGATGTTTGCGCCGGCCGTGACCTGCTTTGGAATCGATGCCAGGGCCAGGACGTAGAGTCATTCGACGAACACGGCCGCTGGGACGACCTGCTGGATGAAGTGACGGCTGCGGGATTCGAGACGGTGGTGGCCCGGATCGTGCGCTTGGCTGGTCATAGCCACGTCGACGTGGGCTACGTTGTAGCGCGGCCAAAGTGAGCGCTTCTCGCAGGTCCAGAAGTAACGTGGCGGGGCCACGAAGGCGTTTGATATGGCGGGTGATCCCACCGTTTTCCCGGAGCAGATCTCCGCGCCACGCAATCGCTGGAGCATATCGAACCTGACCGAGGGCTTGCACTCCTGGCAGCCGAAGAAGATCTACTACTTCACGGACGCCTCGCATCTCGATTTCATTGAGGGCCAAGGACCCAAGTACTCGACACTCGACACGTCGCCCTCGCGCCAAGTCCCTTATTACCGGCTGGCCGCAGAGGAGATGGCCCACCACCTGACCCAGGGAGACACTGGTCAGATGGCGAAAGCCGCTTTGGCCAAAGGCGACTTCCGTTACTTCCAGGATCCCGAGCGCTTGATTTTCGGCAAATCCCTGGTTCAGAGCAGCGTCACGGGCGACATTTTTGAGGGTGTCAGCCCCGGACCAATCCCCTTCGCACCAATCCGCGGCTACCAGTCAAGAACGCGGAGCGGGCTCTCCATCGAGTTGGGTGGCCCGTGGGCCTTCTATCGCGATTTCTGGGTCGTCCACTCCCTAGATCACCTCGCACAACTGCTTCCCAACCCGGAAGTGGCAGTCGGCGGAGGAGAGACCCTTCACATCCCCATCCTATTGAGAATGATATAATATAGTGACAAGTTCGGGTTCCTGTGTTACGCTCTCGGGCATGGGAAATCCACGAGGAGTAAGCAGAGATTTTGTCGCTCTGGAACGCCGACGGTTGCGGGCGGCGCGGCTGCTGTCGCGGGGAGTGAGCCAGGCCGAGGTGGCCCGCCAGGTGGGCGCGCATCGCCAGTCGGTGAGCCGTTGGGCGCGAGAAGTGGAGGCCAAAGGCCTGCAGGGGTTGGAGCGCGCTTCGCGCCCCGGTCGCAAGCCTCGCTTGACCGAAGAGCACATGGGGCGGATCGAGCAGGCGCTCAAGCGCGGTCCCCGCGCCTTCGGGTATGCCACCGAATTGTGGACGGCGCGGCGGGTGCGGGACTTGATCGCGCACGAATGCGGGGTCAAGTTTTCTCCCCGGCACGTCTGGTGGTTGCTGCGCCGGTTGGGTTGGAGTTGCCAGCGTCCGGCGGGACGCGCGCGCGAACGGGACGAGGCGGCCATCCGCCGCTGGAAGCGCCAGCGCTGGCCGGAGCTAAAAAAAACGCCCAAAGACAGGGCCAAACCATCGTCTTCGTCGATGAAAGCGGACTGAGCGAGCGGCCCCGTCGTTGCCGCACTTGGGCGCCGAAAGGCCAGACGCCGGTATTGCAATACCACTTTACTTGGAAGACGCTGTCGGCGATCGCGGGGGTGACATGGTGGAACTTCTACTTCCGGCTCTACCCCGGCTCGATCCGCGCCCCGCAGGCGGTGGAATTTCTCACCCACCTACTGCGCCACCTGCGCGGCAAAGTGCTGGTGATCTGGGACGGCCTGCCCGTGCACCGCAGCCGGCGGGTGAAACAGTTTGTGGCGGACCAACACGGCCGGCTGCAGTTGGAGCGCTTGCCCGCCTACGCGCCCGAACTCAATCCGGTGGAATACCTCTGGGGATACTGGAAACAGCATGAACTGCCCAACCTGTGCCCCAAGACCTTCGGGGAACTCAGCCACCACGCCCGGCAAGCGCTGCGCCGGATGCGTCGCCGTCCGACGCTCGTCACGGCCTTTTGGAGGCAAGCAAAGCTCTTTGCATAGCGTCACTATATTATATCAGTCTCGGTAAGTAGATCAAGTCTTTCAGTGGGCGAGGAAGTCCTCGCTCTGGCCGCTCACCTTTGGCCTTGCCTGCTGCGCCATCGAGATGATCGCGTCGACGACTTCGCGCTTCGATATGGCGCGCTTTGGCGCGGAAGTGTTTCGTCCCAGCCCACGCCAAGCCGACCTGATGATCGTCGCCGGGACCGTCAGCCTGAAAATGGCCCCGCCCATCAAAAGGATCTGGGAGCAAATGCCGGAACCCAAATGGTGCATATCGATGGGCGCCTGCTCGAGCGTGGGCGGGCCGTTCAATACCTACGCCGTCTTGCAGGGCGTGGACAAGATTGTTCCCGTGGATGTGTACATCATCGGATGCCCCCCGCGCCCGGAGAACCTCTTCTACGGGCTGCTCAAGTTGCAGGAGAAGATCGACAAGATGCATTTGAACGAGCCGCCCACCAAGGTGCGCCTCGACGACAGCATGATCGAGGAGTTCAAAAAGTCTGTCCGCGTCGGGAAAGCCGGCACTCCGGAACTCGTGCAGGTGGGGTGACGGCGGCTGCCCGGCGGGATTCCTCATCCACAACAAGAGTTTGAATCATGGCTGAATTTACGACCGTCGGAAAGCTCTCTGACCTCGCTCCCGGCGGTTCAAAAGTCATTGATGTGAACGGCAAGGCCCTCGCTCTATTCAATGTCGCAGGCGTGATTTATGCCATGGACAATGCTTGCCGCCATGGCGGGGGGGCCCGCTGGGCGAAGGCACGCTGGAAGGCGAGGTCGTCACCTGCCCTTGGCACCACTGGGAGTACAATGTCCGCACTGGAGAACTCGTCACCAATCCCACCGTCAAGCTCGTTACTTATCCCGTGCACGTCGATGGGGACGAGATCAAGGTCGCGGTTTAGTCCATGGCCCTTTCAAAGCCGCGTGAAGTCGCGCCGCCTGCCTGATGCTTATCTTGTGCGCTCGAACTGATTCAGGTCGTATTCAGCGCCGCTGTTCAGAACCCGCTGTTCGAAGTATCCTGTCGAGTCACAGCGGCCGTCGGACCACCAACTGCCGCAAGCTGATGGCTGACGGCTGAAAGCTGACCACTGGATCATGC
>JAIQFL010000261.1 GCA_020073365.1 Terriglobia bacterium
GAATGCTCTACAGGTCTATACAAAAGAGTCCCTCCCGCAGGGCTGGGCGAGGACCCAGAACAACCTGGGTGCTGCTTACGAGACTCTCGGGGAGCGGCTCGGCGGGACGGAAGCGGCGGAAATGCTGCGGGCTGCCGTGACCGCGTACCAGAATGCTCTCCAGGTCCGCACGAAAGCGTCCCTGCCGCAGGATTGGGCGACAACGCAGAACAACCTGGGTATCGCCTACGAGATTCTCGGAGAGCGGCTGAGCGGGACGAAAGGGGCAGAAAGCCTGCGGGCCGCCGTGGCAGCGTTCCAGAATGCTCTACAGGTCTATACAAAAGAGTCCCTCCCACAGGGTTGGGCGATCACCCAGAACAACCTTGCTCGTACCCTTGCCTTGCAGGAGGAGTGGGAAGAAGCGGCCCGGGCCACCGAGAACGTGCTAAGCCTGTATCCCAAGATGATTGAGGGTCTGGTGCGAGCGGAGGGGATCTACCACAACCGGCTGTTCCGTTTCGACCGCGCTTTCGAACTCAATGCCAGGCGGGTGGAACTCGGCGAAGGCGAACTCGACTTCATCGAAAAGCACCTGACCACAGCCCGATTCGACGCCTGCGCTACCCGCGCCTCCGCACTCGAACCCGAGATTTCCGAGAGCGACCAGCGCCAGGTGTTGACCGCACTCCGCTTCGCCTGCCTGTCGGCGGCACAGAAGATCGCAGATGCCCGTGCGGCTGGACGCCAGTTGCGCCAACAGACTGCCGGCCTCGACAAAGTCCGCTGGACATTCACGGGCACCAAGCATTTCGCCAGCCAGCACGCAGCATTCGCCGCAAGATCCGCCGATTGGGTGCGGCTGTTCGAGGCCATGGAGGAGGGCGACGAAGCTAAGGCCAACGCCGCGCTCACCGCGCTCGGCGTTCCGGAATAGCTTCTGCATTGGTTGAATCAGCGAGCTGAAACATTTTGGAGGGAATATCCGCCCCGTTTTCGCTGGCGGGCGCGGCGGCGTTCACGGCTGCAACAAACCTCTCAACCCCATCTCACACAATCTTGTCGGGGTGAACCGCTTCGATCCCGGAGAAGCGAGCGAAGTCGCCCACGTTGAAGGTGACAATCCGCGGGATGTTGTGGGTCTTTCATCACGGCGGCAAGCCGCGCATCGTGAACCTGTACGCCGCTCACACGGTTCGATATCACCAGTGTGTTCCAAGCGGCGTATGAGTCTATGTTTTCGCTGATGATCTCGAAGAGGCCTTCAATCCCGGCCAACTCTTCCCGCGCTTCCTCAATCGTGAACCCAAGGCCGTTGTTCGCGGCCGGCCTCGTGGCCGCGTTCCAGAATTCCGCGATGTTCTGATGAGCCGGTTAAAGCCGGCTGACAGACGACGAAAAACGATCGTCTGTCCCACTGGGATGTTCGTGTCGATCAGAATGCGCATTTACCAGCGGTCCGGGTACATGCTGGCGCGGCTGATGGCCTCATCGGAGAGCGGCGGAGTATCGCGGTGGCCTCGCCCACTGCACGAAAGCGCGGGCTCTCTCTTTCCCGCTCGTCCCTATTCGGGCCGAAACACCGTCCCCCTCGTGTTCCACGCCGGGCGTTAAAGCACGTGCCAGCACACGACGCGCTACCTTGTCGGCGGTAAGGCCCTGTTCGTGGGCTTGCGCGTTCAGGGCCGCTTCCAGTTCGCCGGAAACTTCAATGGTCAACGTCATGAGGCGTTTCTTTTTGCTATCTCTTTCCAGAGTAAAGCATATACGGCGACCTGTCACGGTTTTCAAGTGGCCGGGCCGAGGGACCAGGAAATCCTTGTGCTCTTGACCCCGACACCGCGATGTCCAAATGCTGGTGGTCCGGTAACACGGGTCTTCTGCCTGTGTTGGTTTTGGAGCGCTTGCGACTCGAGACCGTCTACGAAGTTCTTCGTTGACATCCGTTTTCAATCGTTGTAGTGTCGTTGAATATGGCTCGTTCCTCGAATCGCAGGTGTCAGAATCCTACTCTTCCGGACCGCATCGGAAGGTTGCTCAGCCAGTCCCGGGTGGTATCCCGAACGCTCTCCCGGCCGGGAGTCATCGTAAGCGCGCTTCTCCTAGCGGTCACGGTGTGCGCCGTGTTCGGCCAGTCGGATGCCTCCGCGCGGTTTGAGGTCGCGTCGGTCAAGCTGAATACTGATCCGAGCATCCGCTACATCAGAGTGAACCCGCGTCCCGGTGGCAGTCTGGTTACCGAGAACGCACCTCTGCGGCTTCTCATCCAGAACGCCTATAGTGTCCAGGCTTTTCAGATCATGGGAGGCCCAGGCTGGATTCAGTCCGACGGCTACAACATCGATGCGAAGGGGGACGGCAAGGCCAATCGGGCCCAGACCTTTCTCATGCTGCGGTCGCTGCTGGAGGACCGGTTCCAGCTAAAGATCCACCGCGAAACGAAAGACCTCCCGGTCTATGCGCTCACGGTGGCCAAGAACGGGCCCACGCTGCCGCACCCGAAGGAAGGAGGCTGCATTGCCATCGACCCCAACTCTCCGTCACCGCCGCCGCCGAACGCGTCAGGGCGTTAGCTTGGTTTTCCCTGCGGCCGCGTCGGGGTGATGGCCGAATCGTCGGGGGCGCGGATTCAAGGAGGAAAAGTGCCGATGGCGGAGTTTATCAGGACGCTCTCGATGATCATGGGCCGGCCCGTGACTGACAAAACCGGGGTCACGGAAACATTCGATCTGCTTCTGGATTTCACGCCCGATGAGGCCACGGCCGGAATGCCGCGTGGCATGGGACCGGTGGGGTCAGGCGATCCCGGGAGTCCCGCGCCCGCGGCGGACCCTTCCGCCCCGCCCACGATCTTCGCCGCCATCCAGGAACGACTCGGGCTCAGGCTCGAATCGACCAAGGGGCCCGTGGAGGTCATTGTCATCGATCACGTGGAGCGGCCTACCGAGAACTGATCCTTGCTCGGAAGGTGGGGCAGACGATCGGTTCTTGTCGTCTGCCAACATTCGGGATAAGCCGACGATATGGTTGGGTGGGAGGAGGACCTGCTTTACCTCCGAGCGGCCGAATTCGGAACTCCGCCCGGCCTGCCGAGATTCATCCGGTCCAGCAAGTCGCGATAACGCGGGTCAGAGCGGAAGGGCTCGAAACACGGCTCCGCGTCCATACGCGTGAGGTAAGGATCACGCTCGGCCAAGGCAGCCCGGAGGGACTCGAACATACTGTCCGCTTGTCCGAGGGCAGCGTAGTAGACGCCAAAGCAGGCCGGCGAGACATGGTGTTTTGTGCTTCTCTCCCTGACTTCTTCCATCAGTTTTTCCGCGCGGCCCGGATTACCAGATCGTGCATACGACGCTGCCAGGAAGCCCGCCGCGTGAGTAAAGGAAGGCGACAGTCGCAAGGTGGTTTCCAGGCTGGCAATCGACTGCTCCAGGCGACCTTGTTGAAATAGGGCCAAACCCATCCCGAAGTGGACCAACCAATAGTCGGGATAGAGGTCCACCGCTGTTGCGGCATTTTCGATGGCAGCATCATACTGGCCCTTACAATACAGAGCAAAAGTCAGGCCGAAGTGGACCATCATGGACAGCGGATCGGTTTCGAGGGCCCGCTGGTACTGCGCCACGGCCTCATCGAACCGTCCGAGCGGTGTCAGGAAATAAAGGGCGTAGCGGACGCGAACCAGCGGCGGGACTGGCTCCGCGGCCATGGCCGCTTGAGAATGACGCTCCGCCGATTTCCAATCGTATTCCACAGCGCCCGAGACCGTTCCCAGTATGCTATGCGCCTCGCTCAGCGCCGGATCGATGGCCAGCGCGTTTTCCGCGGCGGATCTGGCCAACGGCGCCATCTCCACCATTGGCTGGATGCCGAGGGCGCCCAAACCGAAATAGAACACAGCCAACCCGCCGTACGCCGGTGCATAAACTGGATCGTGCCGCAGCGCCTGCTCGAACGACTCCTTAGCTTTCGCCAGACTCTCCGCAGTGTAGCGCTGGAACCAGTAAAGTCCTTTGAGGTAACCCTGAAAGGCCTCGATATTCGGGGTCGACCGTCGCGGGGTAGACAACTTGACCTTCAGGGCATTCGCAATGGCCTGCGAAATATCATCCTGGATGGCGAAAATGTCCGTCATCTCGCGATCATACCGGTCCGACCAGAGATGCGATTCATCGGCGACCCGGATGAGCTGAGCGGTGACCCGAATGCGATTGCCCGCGCGGCGCACACTGCCTTCGAGAAGTGTGCCTACTCTTAGCCGCTGACCGATTGTGCGCAGATCCAGTTCCCTGCCGCGAAAAGCAAATGCCGACGTGCGAGCGATCACTCGCAACTCCGGGACTTTGGTAAGGGCGTTGATAATCTCTTCGGCCAGTCCGTCGCCGAAGTACTCGTTTTCCTTGTCGGCACTCAGGTTGACAAAGGGAAGCACAGCGATCGAAGGCTTATCTTGCCTGGCGCCGTCCGAGACGGCCGCCTCCGCCAGGGCCTGCTTGACCTCCAGCATCGTTTGAAAGCGATGCAAGGGATCTTTGCGCAGACAGCGGCGGACGTGCTGCTCGATCAGGCCTGGAATCGCTGCTCTGATCTCTCGCAACGGCCGGGGCTCCTCGTGGAGGATGGCGGCCAGGGTGGAAATCCAGGAATCGCCTGGAAAGGCGCGTTGCCCGGACAGCATCTCGTACAAGACCAGACCGAATGCGAAAATGTCGGACCGTACGTCCAGCGTTCGCCCTTGCGCCTGCTCTGGAGACATATAGGCTGCGGTCCCGACGATTGCGCCAGGAAGCGTGCGCAGGGTCGCAGTCTGGGTGGCGGGTGTCGCGGCCTCGATGAACTGCGCCAGTCCAAAGTCCAGCAACTTTGCGCGGCCATCCTTGGTGATGATGATGTTGGCAGGCTTCAGATCGCGGTGAATGATGCCCGCCGAGTGGGCGGCCACGAGCGCGTCCGC
Source organism: Terriglobia bacterium (assembly GCA_020073365.1). Classification (GTDB taxonomy): domain Bacteria; phylum Acidobacteriota; class Terriglobia; order Bryobacterales; family Bryobacteraceae; genus JAIQFL01. Next base: position 4,934 of record JAIQFL010000261.1, read on the forward strand.
GATGTCGGAGGCGTACTTCATCGCGTCTTTCAGGGGCAGTCCGCTGCCGGTGTTCATCTGCTCCAGCGTAGTACCGGGAACGTACTCCATGGCGATGAAGCAAATACCGTTCTCTTCCGCGATGTCGTGGATCGTGACAATGTTGGGGTGATTGAGCCTGGCGGCGGCCCGGGCCTCCACCAGGAAACGGCGCTTGCGGCCAGCATCGGCGACCTTCTCCGCTGGCAGAGCTTTCAAAGCGACGATACGGTTCAGGCGGGTGTCGCGTGCCTGATAGACTTCGCCCATTCCCCCGGCCCCCAGTAAGGCCAGGATTTCGTACGGGCCGATGCGAACGCCAGCGGATAGGGCCATGCAGCTTCCACCGATTCTAACCCGATCCCATTTCGAGGCGCGACCCGGCGTTGTCCGCCGTCGGGAGTTTGCGACAGTGAGACGTTGGGTGAACCCGATCGGGCTGCCTGGGCCGTTGCGGCGGGCGCTACATCAAGCGGGAGTGATGCCGAAGACTTGACGCACCTCAGTTACGACGCCGGGCACGCAGGCGATCGCCGTGCCCCTGTCGATGCGCCGTGAGCCATCGAGCGCGAAGAACGCGCCACCCGCTTCTTCGACGATCAGCTTCAACGCGGCGAGGTCCCAGACCTCGACTTTGGGTTCGAACCAAATCTCTACCTTGCCCGCCGCAACGAGGCAGGCGTCCAGCGCGCCCCCATACGACCGAACGGCCCACGAACGCTGCATCAGTTCCATAACCCGTGGCAGGTGGCGGCGGGCCTCGATGAGTTGCAGGCCGTTGGGACTGAACGAACAGTCGCCGATGGATGTGACCGCGGAGACCTGCAGGCGCTCCTCATTCAAATACGAGCCGCTGCCGCGCGCCGCCCAATACGTCTCGTCCAGCATGGGAAAATGCGCGACGCCGACGAGCGACTCGCCGGCTTCTTCGAGCGCGACCAGGACACACCAGAATCGGTTGCCCCGGAGGAAATCGCGCGTGCCATCGATGGGATCGATAATCCAGCGCCGGCCGCTGGTGCCGGACTTGCTGGAGCCTTCTTCACCGAGGATGCCGTCGTTGGGGAATTCGCGTTCGACGGCTTCGCGGATGAGGCGCTCGTTTTCCTTGTCGGCATTGGTGACGGGCGATGCATCCGGTTTCGTCTCGGTGGTAACGCCGCGTGCGCGAATGTACCTTGCGTTTTCGCCGGCCGCGGCGGCGATACGGCGTGCAAATTCGAGTTCTCGCTGGTAGTTCATCGACTACTATGATGCGCAAAAGTACCGGGCGCGACGCAAGGCGGTAGGGGCACGGAGACTCATCGGTCCGGGATGGCGACGAGATAACCGTCTGGCGAGCACCCCCCAACTTACGTCCGGGCAGAATGACGCCGTATCCTCTTAACGAAGCTCGGCGAGTGAAACCTGGCGGTGCCCAACACATGTGGGCGGATAACGTGCCTACCCCTCGTTTGGCGATCGGGCGTACTTTGACTGAGGCAGACGCTCCCGCGCCAGGCGTTCGGCCAGAAACACCCTGAGCAGAGACTGATACGGAACGTCGCGCCGATTCGCCAGTACTTTGAGATCCTCGATCATGGAGACTGCGAGCCGCAGTGATATCGTCCTCAAAGACGGTTTGAGGTGAACGAGCTTCTTGCGCTTTCCCGTTGGCCAATCCACGTACTCCGCTAGCTGCTAGCACTCGATCCTGGCTTGTAGGTTGAGAGCGGCAGACCACGAAAACCGATGGTCTGCCCCACCCTGTCCCACCTGCTATTCTGAAACACAGTCGCATGCCGGCACGCCTGGAAGGCATCTTCACCCCCACCCTGGTCCCGTTCGACGCCGAGGGCGAGATCAACGAGCCCGAACTGCGCCGGTTCGTTTCCTGGCTCATCGAGAGAGGCGTGCATGGGCTGTATCCCAACGGTTCCACAGGCGAGTTTCCACGCCTCTCGCCCGAGGAGCGGCGGCGCGTCGTCCGCATCACTTGCGAGGAAGCCCGCGGCCGCGTGCCCGTCCTGGCAGGGGCCGCCGAAGCCAATGTCAAGGAGACTCTGGCCGCGTGCGAAGCCTACTCCGGCATGGGCGCGAACGCGGTCGCCATCGTTTCGCCGTTCTACTATCGCCTGGCGGCGGATTCGGTGTTCGCCTATTTCGCCGAGATCGCGCGCCATTCGCCCATCGACATCACGCTGTACAATATCCCGATGTTCGCCAGCCCGATCGACGTGCCCACCATCCGGCGCCTGGCCGAATTCCCGCGCATCGTGGGCATCAAGGATTCGTCCGGGGATCTGGCTTTCATGATGCGATTGATCGCCGCGGTGCGTCCCCTGCGGCCGGACTTCTCGTTTCTGACGGGTTGGGAGGCGGTGCTGGCGCCCATGCTCATGATCGGGTGCGACGGCGGCACCAATGCCAGCAGCAATGCCGTGCCCGAGGTGACGCGCACCATCTACGAACTGTCGCGAGCCGGAAAGTTCGCCGAGGCCATGCGCTGGCAGTATCGCATCCTGGAACTGTTCGATGCCATGCTCTACCCGTTCGAGTTTCCAGACGGGTTTCGCGCGGCGGCCGAGATGCGCGGATTCCGCTTCGGCCACGGCCGGCAGCCCATGAGCAGCCAGCGGCAGTCGGATCGCGCTCCGCTCGAATCCGTTCTGCAATGCATTCTGGCGGACTTCGGTCTGGTCGAGCGCCCGGCCGGCGGCTGTGCCCCGCGGGTCCACGAGGCGCCGCGGGATGCCACTGAGCAGGTGGTGCACGAAGTGATGCGCGCGCTCGAGGAGCGGGGGTTACTCTGAGCCAGGCGCTCCTCTTCGTCGAAGTGGGCGGATGGTCGCCGGCGATGATCATTCTCGACGCCATGGAGAAGATGGCCGGCGTGCGGCTGCTCCAGGCGGAACTGAACGACCAGCCGGGCGTGTGTTTGAAGCTCACCGCGCCGCTGGCCGATGTCGAGGCCGCCCGAGGCGCCGCGGAGCAAACTGCGCACCGCCTCGAAACTCCGGTCGTGGCCCATATCATCGCAGGGCCCTCCGGTTCGGCTGTCACCGCATACGATGCGCCGCCCGATTTCAATCCGCTCTTCGAGCAGGCCACCGTGCACATCAGTGAGGGAACCATGAACGAACAGGCAAGCTTTGCCGTCGGTCTGATCGAGACCCAGGGCTTCACCGCCGTATTTGAAGCCATCGACACAGCGGTGAAGACCGCCGCCGTGGAGGTGCTGGCCCGCGAAAAGCTGGGCGGCGGCTACATCACGGTCGTCATCAAAGGCGATGTGGCGGCAGTGCGGGCCGCCGTGGAGGCGGGCAGCGCGAAAGTGAGCGGCCTGGGCCGCCTCATAGCGGCGCACGTGATTCCCAGCCCCAGCCAGGCGGTGCTGTCGCTACTGCCAGGGCGGTGAGAAGGGCATCGTTGCCTGTGCCTTCTACGTATCGGGCCGAGTTGGTGAAGTGTCTGGTGCTTGGTGGGACCGGCGGCTCCGCCTGTCAAGGAGGCCGCGGTCTCGCGTCCAAATCGCCACGTCAGCAGCGCAGGGCTGATGCGCCGTGTACCCCGAGGCGTTGCAGGTGGGGCGGAGTTGGCAAAGATTCCAGAGTCGCTTCGCCACGTAGAAACACGACGGGGCCTACGGGGTCACAACCGTGAGTTCGGGGAACACCTCAAAGTCATCGGTGTTGAAGGTGTAGATTCGCTTGACGTCATGGGCCTGCATGGTCGCGACGATTTGCCGGTCAAACACGTCTCCACCGATCACGGGGTGACGCTGCAACAGTTCCATCCATCCCGCGACCGCACGGGCTGGATCGGCAGCACCTGCAGGCCGGGAAGAGCCAGCATGGTCGAAAGAATGCGCAATGCCTCTGTTGGAGAAGAGACCGCGGCAACGCGGCGCGGGTTGGTGATGACCGAATAGAACTCGCAAAGTATTTGCGAGGTCACATACCGCCTTGTGGACGGGATTCGCGCGGCTTCCAGCAAAGCGCGTGAGGCTGCGTGCTGCGGGGCGTCTCGGTTCACGGCATAAGCCAGAACGTTCGCATCGAGTATCCCCGGCTCAACGGTCATCGTCGTAGATGTCCCGACGGTGCAGAGCGCCCATCGCTCCGAGATGCAAAACTGGCAATTCGGGGATCGAGCCTGTGTCGGTGGCGGGGGCTGTCGCCTCAAGTTCGCTTATGAGCCGATCCAGCAGTGCGTCCACAGAAATACCTTGTCTCCGGGCTTCTTCACTGAGACGTGCTTCGGCTTCGCGCGAGATTTCGATACTCATGGAACTGCTCCTGTCTTCACGTTACCGCAACGGCTGGATTTATGCCGGTACAGCCATTCTCTCACGGTCGGGCCTCAGGGGCTTCAGGACGAACTGCTGCCTCATACAACCGTTGCCCGCTAAAAAGCCCAGCGCCAAAGGCTGGCGCCTACGGTATATCCGGCCCCCACCGCGACGAAGAGAACGATGTCGCCCTTTTTCAGCCGTCCCTGCTCAATGGCGTCGCGGGTGGCCAGCGGGATGGTTCCGGAGGTGGTGTTTCCGTAGCGGTCGATGTTGATCAGGACTTTCTCCGGCGGGATGCCCAAACGGTCGGAGGCGGCGGTGATGATGCGAATGTTGGCCTGGTGCGGAATCATCACGGCCACATCGGCCATGGTGAGGCGGTTGCGCTGGAGCAATTCGCGGCAAACCTCGAACATCTTGCGGACAGCGTACTTGAAAACCTGCTGGCCTTCCTGGTGGACGTAGTGCAGCCGCCGGTCGACGGTCTCATGGCTGGCCGGCATACGGCTGCCGCCGGCAGGCATTTTGAGAAAGTCGCCGCCCGAGCCGTCGATCTCACCCAGGAAATCGATGAAACCGAAATCGCCGCCGCCATCTTCGGACGGCTCCAGCAGCATTGCCCCGGCGCCGTCGCCAAAAAGGACACAGGTGGCGCGGTCCGTGTAGTCGATGATCCGGCTCATGGTATCGGCGCCGATTATCAGGACTTTCCGATGGGTGCCGGCAGCCACCAGGGCCGCACCCGTCGTGAGGCCATAGACGAACCCGGAACAGGCCGCGCTGAGGTCGAAGCCCCAGGCGCCTCGCGCTCCCAGCGCGTGCTGCACGAGACACGCCGTGGCAGGGAAAAACATGTCGGGCGTGACCGTACAAATGATGATGGCATTGACTTCGGCTGGGTCCACGCCACGCTGCGCGAGGGCGCACCGGGCAGCCGCGATGGCCATGTCGGACGTGGCCATTCCGGGATCCGCGATGTGACGCTCACGGATTCCGACGCGTTCCATGATCCACTGATCGTTGGTCTCGACCAGCTTTTCCAGGTCTTTATTGGTGAGTATGCCGGGCGGGGTATAGCAACCGAGCGCGGTGATTTTCGCCTTTGGCAAAGTTCTTCTTTTCCTTTAAGATTCAGAGTAACCCATCGGCAACTGTGGAGCCACTGGAGCCCCGGGGTTTTTGCACCGGCCGGCTGTCGCTGAGAGCCGCCCTGCCGGCACGGGGGGACGCGCGCGTGTGACCTCAACCATAGCGTTGCCACGCGCGCCAGCGATGTCCAGAAGGCTGAGCGCCTCAATCGCGCACGGGTCATGGTTCGGCAGGTCGATCGACTTTCCGATGCGGTCGAGCGACTGGCGCAGGACTGCTCGATTTCGCCGCGACAGGCCTACCGGTACCTCGAACAAGCTCAGCAACTGAAGGCGCGGGGCTAGAAGCCGGCGGACAGACGACAGAAGGCGATGGTCTGTCATACGGGGAATAGCGCACCAGCAGCACGGAAACGGAATCGCGATAAACCAGGCGCCAACCGGGGTCGTGTTCCAGGATATCGCCCAGAGGCCAATCGAGGGGCAGTAGGGCGACTTCGAACTGGTAACGGTCGAGCGTCCGCCGCCATCCGGGTGCCAACGACAGTAAGCCCTGGTAGTCCGCGCCAATGGCGGGGCCGTAGAAATCGCTCCGGCCATCGAAGAACACGCGTTGCCGGGGATGTAGCCGAAAGATGAGGTAGCCGGCCCACCGATCCGAGGTCAAAATGCGCGGCATGGCGCCGCCCGGCTGAAGCCGGTCGAGATTCGCGGCCACCGCGGCGACCGGGAAAACCGACGCGGGGAAGCCGGTCAGGCGAGCCTGCGGGAGCGTGACGAGCAGCGCCAGAGCGCCGAGCGCGGGAGTCCAAAGACTGATGCGGCGCGACCTGCCCAAGTCCTGGGACAACTCCCAAAAAACGCGGATGGCGGAGCGGGCCGGCCGCCCGGCGGCCAACCGCGACCACGCTGCCGCGCATTCCGAAGCGATCAGCGGAGCCGCCGCTATTCCATATAAAGGGATGTGGCGGGCCGACCGCAGCGCGGCGAACGCCCAGGCCAACACCAGCACGCCTTCGAACCATTGGTCCCTGGCGATTGACCGCGATGCCAGCGCCACGCCGAGAAGCAGCAACAGCGCGAAGACCATCATGCTCTCCGAGCGAATGCGCGGAGATTGAAACTCCTGCACGTGATCGAGAATCCACGAGGAGCCCAGATACCGGATGATGTGCCGGTGCAGGCCCCATCCATATGGATTGAGTAACGTGGCCGCCGAGCACAGGCCGAAGAGCGCACCGTAGCGCCGCAACGACGCCCACCTGCGCGCCATGCCGCTCAGCGCGACCAGGAGCCCCAGGATCGCGAGCCAACTGACGAAGCCCGCGTGCAAGTTGGCCCATAAGGCCGAGAGAGGCACCAGCATCCAGATCAGGGGTCCCGTACGGCGCCGGTCCTCATCCAGAACCCAGAGCGCCAGGGTAACGAAGAGCAGGGAGAAAATGTGAGGCCTCGCCAGGGAATGCATGCTGGACTCGCTCACGGTGGCCAGCACCACCGCGACTGCGATCCACAGGCCTACACCACGCCGCAAGAGCCAGCACATCAGGAATACCGCAGACAGGCAGAGCACGCACGCGGAAAAGCCCGCCACCGCCTCTAGGCCGCGCCACCGGTGCAGCAGGGCGACGATTACGTCCGCAAGCCATTCCCAAGCGAACCACGGCTGGCCGGTCCGCGAAAACGAGAAAAGATCCTGTAGCGGGACCCTTCCGGTTTCGAGGATGTAGTCTCCGGTGCGGATATGCCATCCGGTATCGCCATCGACCAGCAGCGATTGCCATGCTTGCGTCCGGCTAAACGCAGCCAGCATCAGCACCCCGAAGAACAGGTCCACCAGCGAGGGCTTCAGCAGGGCGCGGGCCCAGCGGAAGGGACGGACGGACGAGTCTAGGGGAGCTGTCGGCATGGGGCCCTGTTGAACACATCGGCCGGTTAGGTAGAGTTGTTAGCTGGTTCCGCTTGCGGGGCCAGGGGGCGGTGCTCGCTTGGCTCGCCGGGGGCGGGGGCGCGAGGGATCGCGCGCCTTCGAGGGCCCAACCGCACCCTCGTCATTTCGGGTGGGGGATGATGTCGCGGATGAGGTATGTGTCGCCTATGATATGGAAATAGAACCGCCAGTCCCTGTTGACGCGGGCCTGCCAAAGGTCGCGTGCTTCGTCGTATTTCTTGGCGTGCAGAGAGGGGTGATGGAGGTCCCGCTCAAGAAATTTTACCTGCTTGAAAAAGGCCTTGCGCACGCCGGCGGGCGCCATCTTCGAGGGCTTCCTGGGCGCGGGGAAGATAGTCAAACTTCATCGAGGGCTTTTGGCTTTTTTGGAGGTGGCTTTCTGTTTGAGTTTTGCTTTCATGTGGGCGATCATCTCATCGGCGGTATGGAAAGGGCCGTAACTGCGCCCCGCCTTGAAGTCTTCTTCGGATTCTCTGAGGCGGGCGTCGATTATGCGGCGCTGTTCGGGCGTGTATTCGTCATCGGCGAGGGGTAGCTTCGGGACGATCGTGACCACGCCGCCGGAGACCTTGAACTCCACCTGGTCGCCAGGCTTGAATCCGGCCCGCCGCCGCACCCGATCCGGCACGGTGATGGGGGTCTTGTCTTTGACGGTGACGGTCATGATAGTAATGCGATTGGGGTGATGACTTCGTTTTCAGTGTAAGGCTGAAAGGACGGCTCGTCAATGCATGCATGAATGCATGAACAGCCGTCAAGGCTTACCGCTCGGATTCGCGGATCAGTTGGCGGTAGACGTCGCGGGCATGGTCATAAGCCTTGCGCGCTTCGGCCAGTTCGGACGGGGCGATGCGCGGGGCCTTCTGCGTCCAGCACTGGTTCACCGCGTTGAGGCACCACTCGGCGCTGGCCCGGGAGGCGCGCACGGGCTTGCCTCCCACGAGCACGAACACGGGGTTGGTGTGGGCCGCGGGAAGGGTGCGCGCCGCGATCCAACTGCTCTCCTTCACCGCCACCTCGAACTTCAACTCGCGCACCTTTCCATCGGCCACCAGGTTCTGCCGCGCCACGGCCTTCCCATTGACCACAATCTCCACCGGCACCTCGCGAGTGTCGCCCATCCGAGCGCGCTCCACGTCCCAATAGGGCTTCTGGTCGTACGGGAGTTTGCGAATGGCTTCGTTCGGCAATTCGGGCAGGTAGGCCGCCGCGCTGAGCGTCACGGTGGCGTTCACCGGACCCGCCGAGCGGATCTCTCCTCCGCCGCTCCCGGCGCCGGCGCCGTTGACGCGGAAGTTCATCAGGTGGGTCTTGCCGTCTGACACGTAGCTGTAGCCGGATTGCAGTCCTTTGAGCCAACCCAGGTAGCTCATCGGCCCGTCGATCTTCGAGTACGTCCGGCCCATCCCCACGCGGCCGTCATAGATGCACGGGAAATCAGTCTCGCCGGCGATCCGGGTCCGGAAGCCCACGTTCAGCGTGTGGTACCAGATGTTCAACTCCCACACGTACGGCGTGTCGACGGCGGAGATGAAGTCCACCGTATCCGGATGTGTCACGTCGACGATGTACTCGTTGGCGCCAATGCCGTCGAACCCAGGCATCTCGAACGACGGAAGTTCCTTGCCTGAGACCTGGAGGCCGAAACCCGAATGCGCGAACCCAACCACCGCGCCCTGGGATTTGGCCCAGCGGAAGATGGGCAGGTCCCAGGTGGGCCAGTCCTCGATGCGCTTGGCGCCCGGATAGTCCTGCTGCTTCAGATTCAGCAAGACGATGTGGCCCGCGTGGCTCGAGGGAAAGCCGGAAACCTCCAGATCGTAGTGCATGATGCGGTCCGGCTTGGAAAGCGGATGGTCGCTGCCGGAGAAGAACTGCTTCTGGTAATAGTAGTCGGGGCCCCAGGTCAGCACGCTGGCGGTGTTCAAGGTCTCGCCCAGGATTTGGCGGATCATGTCCCGCGGCTCCACGCCCTCGGTGGGATTCATGTAATGCGAGCAGCCCGCGGCGTGGATGTGATGATCGCCGGAATACCAGCCGTACTGCGACGGGTCGATCCAGCGGTCAAGTTGGAACGAGATCTCGTTCGGACCGGCCTCGCCGGCATCGAATTCTCGCGTATGCGAAACATATTCGGGGCCGCCCGAGTACTGCACTGTGTAGTAGCCGGCAGGCAACTGCACGGTCTCTCCATCGGCCCGGTAGATCTGCGGCTGGAAGAAAAAGTCGGGCGCCAGGCGCTTGGCAGGCAGCGGGTAGATCCGGTCCAGACGGTCGCGAATCACAAATGACGCCATGGTGGGCCGTCCTTTCTCGTCTTTGACCCGCATGGTGATGCGCCGTGCGGGCAGCGCGGTGAAGACGATCATGACGTCGTTGCGGAACCCGATATCCTGGGTTCCCTGCCCCACGTTCAAGGCGATTTTAGCCGAACGCTGGCCGGCGTCGCGGCTATAGATTTCCAGGATCGCGTATTCCATCGCCAGGCCGGTGAGGCGCCGCCGCATGGGAGGTTGCTGGTAGAGCGAGATATCGGCCCAGCGATCGGCCGAATCGCGCGCAGTGAGTTGGATGGGCGGGGCAGGGTTGCCGCTCGACCGGATATACACGTTCCCACTGTTCGGGCTTTCCACATTGAGCGGAGCCGTCACGTGGGCGTTGTTGGCTACCTTGACCAGGAACAGGCGCGTCCCTGCTTCCACGAGTTCCGGCCTGGCGGCGCCCTGCTCCACCTTCACGCGGCTTTCTGGATTGATGTCCACCGACAGGAGGACGTACGGGTCCAGGACGGCCTGGAGTTGGGCAACCGCCGCGGCTTCATCGGCATTGCCGATAGCCTCGTTGATGCGGCGCCGGTCGGCGGCGGGCAGCGCCTGCCCCAGGTAATTCAGCGCGTCTTCCAACTGGCGCACCTGCTGCGCCAGGGGCTGCAGAGGGACTGGCAGGTAATGTTTGTGGACAGGTTCCTGCGCGGCCGCGATTGCGGCGAGGAAGAAAGCAATGGAAAGCTTCATAACGCCTCCGTGTTTGTGTTTGTGGGACAGGCGTTTTCGCCTGTCCAGTACAGGCCAATAGGCCTGTCCCACAAGAATAAGCCCTAGTCCAATCCGAAGACCAGCAGGGCGTGGCCGGCCGGGATCGCGATGTACTGCTTGCCCGCGCTCATGTAGCTGATCGGATTGGCGTCGATCCCGCCGCCCGTTTCGAACCGCCACAGCAGGCTCCCATTTTGGGCGTCCAACGCAAAGAACGAGCTGAGGTTCGACCCGAATACCAGACCTCCCGCCGTCGTCATCAGGCCGGAGTGCGAGGGCCTGTGCAGCTTGAACTCCCAACGCATCTGGCCGGTGGCCACATCCAGCGCGCGCACGGCGCCGTACGGCTCCTCGCCCTTGTAATCGCTCTGACCACCGCCATTGAAGAACGCTCCGGCCCGATACTCGGCCTCGCCCTGATGGTAAATCGCGCCCTCCTCCTTCACGTTCACATAGTAGAGGCCGGTTTTCGGGTGGTACGCCGAGCTGTACCAATTCGACCCTCCGCCCAGGCTCGGATAGATCAACTTGCCCTCAACGGTAGGCCGCGCGTCCGCCACGCGCATGGGCCGGCCGGCTTCATCCAGACCGGTCGCCCATGTCTGGTTCACGTAGGGCCGGCCGGCGATAAACTTGCCGGTGACGCGGTCGAGCGCGTAGTAAAAGCCGTTGCGATTGGCGAGCACCACCATCTTCCGCGGCTGTCCCTGCACAGTCCCATCGGCCAGAATCGGGGTCTGCGTCGAGTCCCAGTCGTTCATGTCGTGCGGGGTGTACTGGAAGTGCCATTTCTTGGCGCCGGTATCGGGATCGAGCGCGATCATGCAGTCCGAGTACAGGTTGTCGCCCTTACGCACATCGCCGTTCCAGTCGGGCCCCGGATTTCCCGTGCCCCAGTAGACCGTGTTGCTCTCCGGATCGTACGCGCCGGTCACCCACGTGGTGGCCGATCCGGTCTTCCAGCTTTCGCCCTCCCAGGTGTCGTTCCCCGGTTCGCCCTTGACGGGGATGGTGTTGAAGCGCCACGCCCGCTTCCCGGTCTTGGCGTCGTAGCCGTCGATGAATCCGCGCGTCCCGAACTCGCCGCCCGCCATCCCGGTGATGATTTTGTCCTTCACCGCGAGCGGCGCACCGGTGCTGGAATAGCCCGTCTTGTAATCGGCCATGGTCACGTCCCACCG
>JAIQFL010000262.1 GCA_020073365.1 Terriglobia bacterium
AGGCGCTTCGCAGTTTCGGCTCTTACGACAACTGCTGACCGAAGGCTTCGTCCTGGCGGTGGCGGGGGGCGTGGCGGGACTGGGCGTGGCCTCGATCGGGCTGCGGTTTCTGATGCGGACTGCCCCCGCCACCCTGGTGCGTCCCGGAGAGGTCACGCTCGACGGCCGAGCGCTGCTGTTCACCTCCGTGGCGGTCCTGGCGTGTGCGCTATTCGCGGGCCTTCCACCGGCTTGGAGGATGTTACGCGCCGATATCGAAGCCGCCTTGCGCGGATCGGGCAGGGGCATGCTGGCGGGACATCATCGGCTGCGCTCCGCGCTGGTGGTGGTGCAAGTGGCGGTGGCGCTGGTGTTGATGGTCGGAGCGGGCCTGCTGATCCGCAGCTTTCAGCGGCTGTTGGACGTCGATCCGGGATTCCGCCCCCGGAACCTGATCACCATTTCGACCCAGATGCCGCAGTCGGCGCAAAAGCCCGAGCAGCGCGCGGCGGTCCTCGGTGCGATGCGCGACGAGCTTGCGGCCATCCCCGGCGTCCAGAGCGTGGGCGCGGTGAGCCGGTTGCCCTTGCTGGGTTCCAACCTCGGCGCGTGGCTGTTCGTCGAGGGAAAGTATCTGCCGGGCGAACCGGGGTATGACGTGGAGTATCGCGTCGCCAGTCCCAACTACTTTGCCACCATGGGAATTCCGTTGCGGGCGGGCCGGCTGTTCGACGATCATGACGATGCCACTCCGGGGGCCAGCCTGCTGATCAACGAGACCGCCGCGCGCAAGTTCTGGCCGGGTGAAGATGCCATCGGCAAACGCGTCAAGCTGGGTACGCCTCCCGAGCGTTTCCCGTGGATCACGGTAGTGGGAGTGGTGGGCGATATCCGGCACGTCGGTTTGGACACCGATCCGCGTCCGGAGGTCTATCGACCCTATGCGCTGAATCCACTGGGAGCGCCGATCCTGGTCATCCGGACGGCCGTGGACCCGGCGCCGCTGATCGGCCTCATGAGCGCCAAGGTGCGGTCGGTGAGTGCGGGCGTGCCTGCGTACAATGTGTTCGCAATGCAGGCGCTGGTGGATCGCTCCACGGCGCAGCGGGGCTTCGTCATGTGGCTGCTGGCGGGCTTTGCGATGGCGGCGCTCTTGCTGGCCGGGGTGGGGATCTACGGGACGGTGTCGCAGTCGGTGTCGCAGAGAACTCAGGAGATCGGGTTGCGGATGGCGTTAGGCGCTTCGCCCGGCGCGGCGTTGCGGCTGGTGTTCCAGCAGGGCATCCGCCTGACGGTTGCGGGGATCGCCGCGGGATCGCTGGCGGCCATGGGGCTGACGCAGCTCATGCGAAAGATGCTCTTCGAAGTGCGCCCGCTCGACCCCGTGGCGTTCGCGGCGGCGGCTGTCACGCTCGCCGGATTTGCCGCTTTGGCCTGCTACGTACCGGCCCGGCGGGCGACGCGGGTGGACCCTGTGGTGGCCCTGCGGCAGGATGGTTGAGCGTGTGAACGGGCGGGGGTACGTTGACTTGGGACTCGCGGAGCGCTATTTTGCTTCTAGACCCATTCGCACGGCGCGGTAGCCAAGTGGTAAGGCAAAGGTCTGCAAAACCTTTATTCGTCGGTTCGATCCCGACCCGCGCCTCCATAACTTACGCAAAATCAAGCCATTTCCCAAAGGACGAAAACGGACCACCCTTCCCGAAAATGGCGAAGAACAGACGAAACTGGACGGAAAACTGGACGGAAACTGGACGGCCTCAATTGGCTCCCTGTGTGCGTCCACTTCCAGCCGTGATTGTGTCAATCCTGATGAGCGAATTTCTTCCATTCGGAAAGGAACGGCTGCAACGCTTCCGTCCCCGCTTCCACCTAACCGAACTCAGCAGGCCAACCGTTGCACCTCAGCCTGCCTCGTCTCCACGCCGTTTTAATGTGGCGAACAAAAAGCGAATCTGCTAAAATTTGGAAGCATGGCGAACCGCCCGGAATCCGAACCGATCTTGAGCCGGGACGACCTGGAAGAATTCCGAAGGCATCTCGCAAAGCTGAGTGTCCCTGGCGTCGAGGGCGTTTACAACACGGCGTACAAGGATTGCCGATTTGACGGACGGCATCTCCCCCCAGCCGCCGCCATTCAACAGTTGGTGGCCGCATGGAAGGTGTTGCGGAGAATGTACAAAGGAAGGTGAAGAATCCCTGCAATCGAATCGGGCCGGTACGATGCCCGGAACTTCATACGGAAAAAGCTCCGGGCACCATCCGGCCTTAACCCAGAACTCTAGCGGTAGTACCGGTAGTAGCGGTGCCGATAGTGGTGGTAACGATAATAGTCGCGGTGGCGATGATGTCCAACCACGATAACCACCCTAGCCGAAGCCATCGCCGGTTGCGGTTGCCAGAGCGTCAGGGTTGAAGCGGCGAGAAGTGCTCCAACTGAAAGCAGTTTTCGCATTTCACACCTCCGCTAATGTACTGGCATTCAAGCATCCAAACATTAAATCTGGACATTTCGAAAATCCGCTCATCCAATGTGAGTTTGCAGACGTTTCTTCAAGTCGTTTTTCGTCTCACAGCTTGTTAACGGCTCTTCCCTTGCAGGGGCAATCCCATGAAACACCTTGCGTATCGCTATTTCAAAGTGTTTGTGTTAGGTACCTCCCTGACAGTTGCCGCCAGCAGCGCACAAGAACGTGATCATAATGCGCAACAAAGCAGACGTTACGAGGATAAAGCTCACAAAGACTTCCACGAATGGAATGACAATGAGGATCGGGCCTACCGGCAGTATCTCCAGGAGCACCACAAGAAGTACCACGATTTCGCAAAGGCCAACAGGAAGGAACAAAACGATTACTGGAACTGGCGTCACGGCCATCCCGACAACGACCGGCATTGAGGTGCTGCGTAGCTGAACCCCACGGAATGAATCGGCTCCAGGGCATATTGGCTTAATGGAGCCGCAGCGCCGTCCCAAAATCCTCCCAGGCCGGGGGAAGGATGCGCCTCAACGTTCAGGGAATCCGATTCACCTACAAGGCCACGAGCGACGACACCGATGGCGCTAGGCTCTCACTCTGCGCTTGCGCCTGCTGTAGTTCTGATTCCAGTGCTCATTTGCCGCCTTCTCAACGAAGGGCGGGTTCTTCGGCAGGAGTTGACCGGCTATGCGGAATACTTGTTTGCACACCCGCTTTCGGCTCGTTCCCAACGTCTCGTAGACCGCAGGGTCCTGTTCAGATCCGGCGAGTGGGCGAACTCCATCTGGTACCGGCAAATTGGCTGACCCTGTGCTGCTCCTATCTATTTCTTCGCAGGTGGAATCCAAGGCGCACCTGTAGGTTGATGCCGGATGGAACGAATAATAAGCGCAACTCCGCAGCCTAAAACGATGGCAGCAGGAAGAAAAAAACGTACCAGAGGAATGCCGACTAGAAAGATCACCATACTGATGACGGCGAATAAGGCTCCCGCTATTCCGCCGCCGCCCGGAATCTTCGATACGTTAATTTGCGGAGTTGGGGTGCTCTCCATAACTGCACCTCCTACAACTAGGCTATCACCAATCTTCGCCAGCAATTCCTTCAAGCCCAGACATCGTGACGCCGTGCCGGGAGCGGAGGGAAATCACGCTCGCCTTGTGCAGCGAGATGTGCCCCGCCGCCGTGAAGATGCTGCTGATTTTTTTCGCTACCATCTTGGCATGGATCTGCTCGACCAAAAGCTGCTCCTGCGAAATGGAGACTCTCAACGGCATCATCGCAAAATCCGCAGTGGAAAGAGAGCGTCTGGAATGTCTTGAGAACGATGGTTTTGCCGAATCCACCCAGGATCAACCGCGTGAAGGCGTCCGAATACGGCCACCTCGGCGATTCCGCCTCACCGAACAGGGCAAAGCAGCCGTTGTGTCCTTCAAGTCGCAAGAATAAATTCGGTCTCGGCCACAAAATCGCCCGCCCGCACCGCTCTCCAAGTTAGCTCTTGTCAACACGAGACGGCGGCGACCATCAACACCGGGGTTCGCTCCCATGGGCGGTGTGCGCTGCCCGGTCTTGCGGGTCGAAATTCCATTCATAGCCCATCCCCGGAACGCAATACTCGTACCGCAAGATCCGTACAGCAGCGTAGAGCCCCTGCACTCGAACGGTCTGCCCCGTGATCCACACTTTCGGCGCGGCTCCGTTGCCCTTCCGCACCTCAACGCACTGTGGGAAGGCATTCGCCATGGTGCCCAGAGCGAACGCCAGCACCCCAACCCCGTCACCGAACCGATGACCTCACCACGGGCACCGTAGCGCCTCTGGCGGGCATCCGGTCGGACGTTGGTTGACCGTGCCATCGCAGTACAGAATTGCCGCGAGCGCGAATGAAGACTCCGGCAACCATGACCGACCCACCGAAAAAATGAAACGCCGGGAAGCCCGCCCTGGAAGGAATCATTGCTGCCCTGGAATTCAGAAGTTCATCGCCGCTGGTTTGCGTTGGAACTCGCGGGCGGATAAAACCGGGTGGAAGCTGAACCTTCTCTGTGCTGCCGTCCGATTTCGGCCAAGCGGAGCCCTCCCAGTGCCCAGGCCATAGTCAATCTTCGAAGAGCCATGGCCCAGAGCATTACCCGGAAGACGGCGAGAGCACGGATGACGCGGAGTGACGGGCGTCCCGCAAGTAAGCTCACGACCCTGAGGTCGCAAATCGGTAAAATGGGTGTTCTAAAACGAAAAGCTCGGCACGATGGTCGGGGCTTCTTCGGTTCGATCCCGACCCGCGCCTCCAAGCTCCTTTCTGGTATCCCCCTGTAGACACCTGTAGTTAGCTGTAAAATGAATAACATAACGGACATTTCTCCTCATTGGGCCGCTTCCTGCCCATGCCCGTCCGAACCCGGATAATCCCCCAATTTCCTGGTCGCCGTGGGCCTAGCGTGGGCCTGAGATGGCAAGGATTCGGTACCCTGGTGCTTGCTCTCTTGCCGGATCTTGTCGATTCGATCCATCTCGGTTTGCTGGTGGTCTTGGGTCGGATGAACGTATTTCTGCACCTGACGCAAGGAAGAATGGCCCAAACAGAAGCCAGCGTTGGCAACGGCATTCCGTCTTGAACTGCCCGAGTCGCGAACGTGTGCCTCAGATCGTATAGCACGAATGGAATCGTCCTGCCCTGTTCTTCGCAGGCCTCCAGGACATCGGTGTGACCAGTTTTCCAGCTCAGAAAGCGAGATGTGGCCGTTGCCCTTCCTGCCGGATCGGTCGTGATCCGCTCAAGCCCGAGTTGGGGGCCGCGGGCGCTGACCGGTCCGCATCAAGCCAGAGGTCCCGGCCGCTTCGCGTATCGATCGACGATCGCGTCGGCCGTCCGCAGCGTCTGCGCCAGGACCGTCAGGGTCGGATTGCCTGAGGGGTTTTGCGGAAACGATGAGCCGCCGAGAACGAACAGATTCGATATTTGCCAGTGCTGCAGCCAGGTATTCAACACCGAATTTGCGGGACTCGTGCCCATGATGGTTCCGCCTTGCAGATGCGTGCTCTTGTAGGTGAGGACGTCATAATGGCGGGGCAGCGGCGGCGTCACTACTTCGCGCGCTCCCATCGCACGCCCTACGTCCGCCATCTTCGCCGATAGGTACCGGATCATGTTGCGCTCGTTGTCATTCCAGTCCATGGTCATGCGTAGCAGCGGATCGCCATGAGCATCGCGGTAAGTGGGGTCGAGATCCAGATAGTTCGTACGGTAAGCCAGGTGCTCGCCGGAGATCCCCATGTTGGCCGTGCAATCGAACGCATCAATCGCGGCCTTCTTCCACTCCGACCCCCAACTGGTCTTGATCGAGGGCGGCACGACTCCGAAATTCGCGATCGGGCGGAAACCGAGAGCATGAGCCACGATGAAGGCGCCGCGGATGAAGTCGAGCGGCCCGTGATCGAAGCAATCCCCGTCGAGGTCGCGAATGTTCGCGCCGTTCGCGCCCGAGCCCATGAACCGGTTCAGCGGCCGGTCGAAAAAGAGCGTCACCGCGCGCGACTGCGATTGATGCGTGAGGTTGCGCCCAACGAGGCCCCTGCCCGTCGCGGCGTCATAGGGCTCCCCGATCTTCGAAAGCAGCAGGAGGCGAGTGTTGTTCAGCGTCCACGAGGCAAGCATCACCAGGTCGGCGGGCTGAACGATCTCCTCGCCGGCGGCATCGCGATACGCCACGCCCGTGGCCTTCCCGGCTTTGTGCAGCACGCGTCGGACGTCGGCGCCCGTCCGGATGGTAACGCCCTTTTGACGCGCGATCACCGGCAGCAGGGTGTTGGTCGGCTGCGCCTTCGCGCCCACCATGCAACCGAAGCGCTCGCAATAGCCGCAATACTGGCACGCGGGCCGAATGATCCCGTCGGGATTGCGATACGGTGTGCTGATGTTGGCCGACGGCGTGGGAGACGGGTGGTACCCGAGCGACCGCGCCGTGGTGACAAACAAAGAAGGAAAGTACCCCATCCTGAGCGGTGGCGTCGGATACTCGGCCGAGCGCGGCCCCTCAAATGGATCCGACCCCATCTTTCCGGAGACGCCCAGCAGGCGCTCGGCGCGCGTGTAGAACGGTTCCAACTCTGCGTAGGTGATGCCCCAGTCCTGGATCGAGTGGTTCTCGGGCAGACGTTTGGCGCCATAACGCTCGACCGTTCGCTTGTGGATCTCGAACGCGTCCGGCAGGAAGCGCGGAACGATTCCGGTCCAATGTTCGCCGGAGCCTCCCACACCGGTCCCCGGAAGAAAGGACGCTAACTGGCGAATGGGAAGCGCGCTATCCTTCGAGGCATGGCGGAACGTCAGCGTCTCCTTTGACGCATCTTGCATCATGCGCAAACGGATCGCGTAATCCAGCTCGTCCATCCCGTCCGCGTAGTCGCTGGCTTTGCGCGGCTTCCCCCGTTCCAGCACGACCACAGAAAGGCCCGTGCGGGCGCCCAGTTCCTTGGCCATCAGCAGCCCGGCCCAGCCAGCGCCCACGATCGCAACGTCTGCCCGCGGGAGGGTCTTCATGCCTCGTCCTCCCAAGGCTTCACTTTGCGCCCCAGGATGTCGCTGAGGCTCCGCGGAGTGGGGCGGAAAGGCTTGCCGTAATGTTGGTCGATGTGATCGGTCCAGCTCATGTATGGGCCCGGATAGCCGATCATCTGCCATCCGATCAGGTCCGCATTACCGCCGTGCATCGGATCGCAAAACATGCCTTCGATCGTGTTCTGTCGTAAGAGCCGGAAGAAATACGTTGTCTCGATGGAGCGCAGCTTCGCGTCCTGTTCGTCGGGTTTCAGGCGGTCGAAGTCGCGCCCCAACAGGGCGAGCCCTTCTCGGTAGATTTCGCGCGGCGTGGCCCTTCCCTGGTATCCCTGCTCGGGTACGCCGTCTTCGAACGGCGGCTGCGTATACCGATTCACATCGCGTCCGAAGGGGCTGGCCAATTGCCGGTCGATGTAGATGATGACACCGGCCTCCCATGCGCCTGGGCCGCTCGAGTCGCTGGGGAAAATCCGGGCTGCGGCCGCCGCGATGACGAGCGCTTCCCGCTCGTCGAAGAATCGCAGCGGTACGCGAATCTTGTGCTCCGGCTGCGCGAGGACACGCACAGGCTTGCGGTCAAGCGTGAATACCAGCAACCCGCCCACGGCGGCAGTGGAGAGGGTAAGAAAGCGCCTCCGACGCACCATGTCGTGAGTATATCCGACCGGGAACCACCTCCGGTATACGCCTGCAGCGTTGTCTAATCCACCGCCACCCTTCGCGCGCCGCTCACCGACCACCGCTCGAACGCCTCTCCCAGATCATCGAGGAACGTATACACAACCGGCACCGCCACCAACGTCAGCAGCGTGGAGGTGATCAATCCCCCGATGACCGCGCGCGCCATCGGCGCCCGGAACTCCGCGCCGACGCCCCCAATCGAACGCCAGCGGCAGCAGCCCGAAGGTCAAGGAACTATCAGGTGCGACCGACGGCACTGCTGCGAGTCGTATGTGATACGAGTAGAGCGTGGAGGTGGTAGAGCATGTTGGACAAAAGCAGCTTGGATAGGGAACTCGCGCGAAGACTTTGTGCGGCCTTCGTGAGCCACCAGTTGGGGGTCACCGTCGCGACCCAGTACAAGAACACGCCGGAAGACGTCGGCGATTTGTGGTACTTTCTTGCCGCTTTGGCAAAAGAGTTGTCGAAAGAGAGCCAGAATCCGTTGTACGGAGACCTTGGACGCCTGGCGACAACGATAATTCAATAGGCGGCCTCGATCTGACGCGCTCCTGGAACGCTCAGCAACGCGCTGCTGTCGCTGCACCGGAAGATCTCCGCGGTCGATGCGTGGATTACCCGACCGCCAGAAGAGCTTTGACACGCTTCGCCCTCAAAGGGCGTTCTGATTCTGACTCGGGAGGGGCGGAGCATCGTGATTACGACCGCCGAGAACCGTCGAGGAGGAATGGACGATGCCGAACGGGCGGCGCTGCACAAGTCAATGCTGGCGTACAGCGGTAAATACCGCATCGAGGGCGATGACTTCGTCACCGTCGTCGAGGTCTCCTGGAATGAAGAGTGGAATGGCACCGAGCAGAGACGCCACTTTAGAATCGAAGGCGATAAGCTTTTCATCGAGTCGGCACCGGCGCCAAGTATAGTCTTCCCAGGCAAGACCGATTTCCGCAGAATCGTCTAGCAACGAGAGCAATAGCAGGCTCGGCGAACTCCGACCATGTTGCCCATCCTTGCTCGCCTGGCGTTACGAATTACAGGTGAGGAGCACCGGCCAATCAATTCGAAAAGCATTTCTCGCAGGCTGCTCTACAGTTTCGAGGATGGTTGGCCCGTTCGGGAGTGAGCGCCCAAGTCGGGGCAGAATCATCCGCGATCAGTCGCCTGGCGTTTACCCGCCGTGCCCCGCCGAGGTTGGGAGGACATGCGGCTCGGTAGGCGGCGTTTCCGGAAAGTGGCCGCCGCGGTCCACAACCCAGCGGCAACGGAAAAGAAAAACGTCATTGCCCTGGAATTTGGCTGCCAGAGCGCGGGGTTGGCGCTTCGGTAAACGATGCGGCGTCAGGGAGGATCTATCCCCGACTGCTTGTGCGAAGTGGATTTCGCGACAAGCAGGGGAGGGTGCGACGCGAGGACCGTGCTCACGGCCGCTTGGGGTCGAGGTGCCCCACGTCCATCACCTGGAGCGAATTCGACCCGAAATTGGTCAGGTACAGGGTCCGCCCATCTGTCGAGACGCGAAGTTCGCGCGGGAATGAACCAGCCGGCACGTTGCCAATGACCGCATCCTCACTGCCCCGGATCTTCGCGGCATCGAGTAGGGTCAGGCTCTGCGCCGAGTCTCCTCCAGCAAAGCGATTCGAATTGCCGGCCACCACCGTCTTTCCACCTCCTACCAGAGCGATTGGCACCGGAGCGGTACCCACGGGCGCCATTCCCAACCTGGAGTGAGCTGGATCGGAGATCAACTTGCCCGCGTCAAAGGCCACGACCGCGTTACTATTGCGTGCAGTCACATAGATCCGCTCGCCCGAAGGCGAGATTGCCATGCGCACCGGACTGCATCCCGCTGGAACACGCCCAGCCACCGCGTGCGCCGGGTCGGATTTTGCTCGCGCCACATCGATTATCATCACCGCGCCTTCCGGATTCACCAAGTCCGAAACGTTGGGACGGCCTTCGGGCTTGCAAGCCGCCGGCCAGCCCCATTCCTTCAAGGCCACCTGGCTGGTGGTGAACAGCCAGCGTCCGTCGGGCGAAAAAGTCAGCGCGATGGGCGCGCGCCCGACGGGAACTTTGCCGATGATGGAGTCGGCACCGAATCCAGCTCTACGGGCGTGGTTGAGGTCGATGACGGTGACGGCAGATGCGGCCTCCTCGCTGACGAACAGCAACGTGTCATCGGACGTCACGTTGGCATAGATACTCTGCATGCGCTCGCCGTCGGAAAAGGACCCGGCCACCGGCTTGGCGCAGCCCGACATCAGGCACGGCACGTCGAGGAACACGACCTTATCAATTGCGGCGGCGATCAGCAGTTTGCCATCATGCGTCAACACGATGCCGGTGGGTGGCGCCGGCAGCGGAATAGTCCGCACCAGATCCACGCGCCCGCTCTTGCGGCTGAGCACGGCGATACCTGCACCCGTTCCCCCGCTGTTGTTCATCATGGAAACGAACACCCAGCAGCCATCAGTGGACACCGCCACTCCGAAAGGCGGTGCAGGCAGCGGAACAGTCAAAACGGGCGACGCGAGCCGGTCGTTACACCCCGTTTGAGCATGAGCGGCCGTCGCAAGCAAGGCCATCACGAAAAGCGCTTGTATTCGCACAGATCCTCCAATTATCAATGATAGGGCGTTTGTTCCGGTGCTCCTGGTTGCCGAAACCGATATGTGGCCAGAGCAGCCCTTCTGACCACCGACCGGGCGTCCCGAACGGTCTTGCGATCAATAGGTTCTGCCGGGGTGCCCGGCGTTTACCAACG
Organism: Terriglobia bacterium; assembly: GCA_020073365.1. Lineage (GTDB taxonomy): Bacteria > Acidobacteriota > Terriglobia > Bryobacterales > Bryobacteraceae > JAIQFL01. The sequence goes on from JAIQFL010000262.1 coordinate 10,466, forward strand.
CACTACGTGAGCATTCGGGGCGCATGACGGCCTACGCTTTCCTATCGGATGGATCTGGGCGGAGGGGAATCCGAGCTCCGGAAGAGTAGCCGACGGTCCTGGAGTCGGAGTGCGCAGGTCTACACTACCGCGTCCTATGCCGAGGTTACCGGGTTGGCCGAGTGTCCCGCATGCTGTTCCGTTTCAACCGCCTCTGCCGGGACACAGCCAGAGTACCAGCCGCAGCAACAAGGACGTCCACGCCGACCGCCACCAAACCAGATACGCTTGGTGTGAAGGAAGAGATCTCATGAAACGAGTCGCCCTCGTCCTGTCATTCGGTGTCTGGATCGGCGTTTTCCCGGCAGCCGCTCAAACCCCCAAGACCGGGCAATGGGAGCCGTTCGAGGTCAGCATGAGCGGCAGCGCCGATTTCGCCAACGCGTACGTGGACGGCCTGCCGGACGGCGGCAAGCCCTTCGTCGTGGTCACGTTCACCGGCACAAGCGGAGACGCGAAGGGATTGAGTTACGCCGTGCCCGGCTTTTGGGACGGAGGCAAGGTCTGGAAGGCGCGGTTTGCCGCTCCCGTGGCAGGCCAATGGTCGTACTCCGCCTCCTCCACAGACCCCGCCCTCCAGGGTGTGAAAGGCAGCTTCCAATGCGCCAAATGGAGCGACGGCGAGAAGGCCGCAAACCCCACCCGTCACGGATTCGTGCGGGTCGTCAAGAGCGGGCCTCGCGCGGGCAGATACTTCGAATATACGGACGGAACGCCCTTCCTTTGGATCGGGGATACCTGGTGGCCGTGGCTGAAGCGCGGGATCCCCTTCACGCGCGCGAAGCAGGTGATCGGCGACCGATCCGCGCGGGGCTTCACGATAGGCCAGGTGGTGTTCGGAGCGAACAATGCGACGCGGCTGGCGGGCAGAGACTTCGCCACACCGGACCTCGAGGCCATCCACGACGCCGAGCGCTTCATCGCTTATGCCAACAGCCGAGGCATCACCCTGTGGACCATGCCGTGGTGGAGCGCCAACAATCTCGACAAGAGCGCGGGCGCAGAGAAGATGCGCCGCTGGACCCGCTACGTGGTACACCGTCTGGCCGCCTACAACGTGATCTGGAACGTCGGTGGCGAGTACAACATGTACGACTATGGCGGTCTCGGCCTCGAATTCTGGAAGGACCTGGGCGCTCTCATGCACCGCGAGGATCCATACGCTCACGCCATCGGCGTGCACAATACGCCGCCGGGCTGGTCCGCTGGTGAGATGGGCGACTCCGCCCAATGGTCCACCGGGTCCGTGTTACATGACGAACCGTGGCTGGATTTCAACGGCAGCCAGGTGGGCCACGGCAAATGGAGAAACGAACTGGTTCCGCGGATTATCTCGCTCGACTACGCCCGCAAGCCGGCCAAGCCGGTGGTAATCACTGAGCCGTGGTACGAGTTCGCGGAGGGCAGCGCGCCGGCCATGGATGTCCGCTTCGCCGCGTGGTCTGCGATGCTCTCCGGCGCGGCTGGCCACACCTATGGCGGCGGGCATCAATGGTGGGCCGACATACCGGACCCTTCGCTGCCGCCCCGGAAGGACTCATGGCCAAGGCCTCCCCTCAGCGCGGATACATTGGATTTCCCCGGCGCCGTTTCGATGGGCTTCCTGGCGAAGTTTCTGAAGGGCATGGAGTGGTGGAAGCTGGAGCCGCATCCGGAGCTGGTTCTGGAGTATCCTCAGCCGCTAGCTTCCGCGATCGCCGCACAGGAGTACCTGGTGTATGCCCGCTATGGCGGCCAACTGAAGCTCGACCTGCGATCTTCTTCGGAGTCCGACCGGTTCCGCATCACCTGGATTGACCTGGTCGCCTCAAAAGACGCCCGGGCGGGGACCATCAACGGCGGCGCGATCCGGACCTTCCACGCCCCGGAGGACTACCCAGGAAACGTGGAGTACAAAGACTGGCTCCTGCATGTAGTAAGGGTCAATTGACGGGAAATCGTGACGGCGCAGGATCCGACCAGTTCGTCCCACATCGGCTCGCGTTCGGCGGCCGAATCGTGCAGTTGAACTTCGAAGCCGCGATGACGCTGTGATGGTGACCCTCTGGCGCGTCCGGAACGAAGCAGCCTGCTATACATCGAACGCGCCGTCTTCTGTGGTTTCCGCCACAACATGGCGTACTTTCGGCAAGCATGACGTGATTCGGACTGCGTTCGCCTTATCTTCGTTGTGCTTCTTGTGTGACCTGGGGTTTCTGCAACTCCGGCATCCAGCCTGGGCTGGCGTCTTCCCACTTATTGTCGGTGAGCTGCCGCACGTCCGTGCCATCGGAATGCATCGCGAAGATCTCGCCGTAGGGTTGGGGAACTCCGTCGTACAGCGCCATCTCGTCTTTGAACCCTTTTCTGCCGCTGCTGAACACCACCCACTCCCCATCGTTGGACCAAACCGAATGCGCATCGTTCCCCGGCGAATTGGTTATCCGGCGCAGCCCCGTCCCATCCGGCCGGATGGTGTACAGCTCAAAGTCGGCGTCGCGGTCGGTGGTGAACATGATCGCGTCCCCTTTGGGAGACCACTGCGGGAAATTGTCGTAGTGCGCCCCGTCCGTCAGCGGGACGATCTTGCCGTCGGCGATCGTCAGAATGACAAGCTGCTTGCCGCGCTTGTACACCAGCCGTTTCCCGTCCGGCGACCAGCTCGGGAAACCGTTGTTCACACCCTCCTCGGCGATCTCACGGTATGCGGAGCCGTCGGGCTTCAGCAAAGCGATTTGCGAGGAAGGCAATCCAGGGGCGCGGAAGTATTTTCCCACGCAGAAGGCGATCATATCTCCAGCCGGCGACCAGACTGCGTCAAAGGCGCTGGTTCCCTCTTTGTGAAAAAGCGGATGCTTCCCGCTGCCATCGGCGTTCATCATCTGGATGCTCGTGTCGCCGGGGTTCCTGCCATTGGCGGCATATTGACTGTAGAGCAGTTTCTCGCCGTCCGGCGAGAAGGAAGGAAACGGTTCGCTCAACAGCAGCTCAAACTCCGGATCGCGGCTCGCCGTGGGGATCAGGTGCTCGGTGCTGGCCGGTTGAAGGATTCGCTCGTACACCACCTGCTTGCCGTCGGCGGACCAGCTCGGATGCCGTATCACTCCTGGAACGATCGTCACCACCCTTCGGTCCGGATACCAGATCCGCAATCCGCCAGTACCTAGTCCTCTCACGGCATAGCTGATCTTCCCGCCCGGCAACCATTGCGGAGACAGCTTCACCTCGTTGGATGCGGTGTACTGCGTGCGCTCCCCCGTATTGATGTCGACCGAGACGAGCTCGGTCCGCGAGTTGCCGGATTTGGCGAGATAGGCGCCGGTTTCATCGGTCTCGTAATAAAGCACCCGCTTCGCATCCGTGGACCAGGTTGGGCTGCCAGCAAAGCCTCCGGCCTTGGTCAAACGCCGCAATCCGGTCCCGTCCGGATGAATCAGATAGATGCCGGTGGACTGCAAGTGTTCCCACTGCCCAGGAAACCTTCCGGGATTCGCATCACGATCCGAACTGAAGGCGATCCAGCGGCCGTCCGGAGACCAGCTCGGCCGGAAATTGCCCGAGCGGCTATTGGTCAGGTTTTGGTATTTGTGACTCGCGATGTCAAGCAGCCACAGATTCGCGAACCCCTCGCCCCTGGTCGAGATGAACGCCAGACTCTTGCCGTCAGGTGACAGCGATCCCTGGTCATCGAAGGCGGGATCATTGGTCAATTGCTCGAGGGCCGATCCGTCCGGCTGCACGCGGTAGAGATCCGCCTGACCGGCGCGCTCGGAGGTGAACACGATCCACTTCCCGTCGGGCGTCAGCGAAGGCGAATACTCGGTCTCGCGATGCGGCAAGGCGCGTTCATTCTTGCCGTCGGCATCCGCGACAAACAGGCCGATTTCCGGCACGAGATAGCGGTTGAACAGGACGCGGTGTTTCACTGCCGATTGCGCGCTGGACTGGAGCACGGCCAGCAAAAGCAGACAGACGGTTGGTCTCATCTTCCCCTCCAGGAAAAAGGTGGATCTATGATACCACTGCGGGAGAGGAGACGAACAAGGCTCTGGCGAGCGGCCTGAACGGTCGCGGTCGAGCTCTCGAACTGCGGCCGGGCACCGTGCTTGCCGTCCATACTGAAAAGAGGTTCGGGGCGGCACTTACACCACTGACTTTCGGCGGGTGCTCGCCGCCGAACACTCGCGGGCCGGCCGCCGCGGCGTGCTACTTCTTCTTACCGGCTTTCTTAACCGCTTTCTTAATCGCTTTCTTACCCGGCGCGGCAGGCGGAGGGTTGTTACTGTTATCGATGTCCCTGTAAACCTTCCACAAGCCGACAGGCAGCCGCTTCACGACCACCAGGTACTTGGCCGATTCCTCCATCGGCTTGCCGGATTTCGGGGTGATCGTGGTCGTGGCGTTGCCGCGATCATAGGCCCAATCGCCCGCTAGCTGAGTTTCCAGCGGCGTGATGGCGATTTTGACGGCGTTCGCCTTGAACATCGCCTCGTACAGGGACTGGATGGCCGGCCTGCCTTCAACGGCCGGTTGATTGGGGAGCATCACGATGGCGTCATCGGCGTAAAGGGCGGCAAGGGCTCCCGCATCGTTGGAATTGAAGGCGGCCCTGAATTTTCCACGGAGCGCATTGACCGCAGCCAGGTCGGCGGCGACATCCTTCTGTTCTCCCGGCTTGGGCGCGGTCTGGCACCCGGCGAACGTCAACACCGATGAGAGTGCGAATGCGCAAAGCCCCACGTTACGTAATTTCATGGTTCCCTCTCTGAATGTCTGCTACGAACCGCAATTCTTGACTTGGGGCCAGGATTTCCGTTGCGCCTTCCTGGCCACTAACGATTGTACGCCTAACAGTGATAATCAGAGTTGTCTTTCTAGCGCCTTTCGTTCCTAGCAGCCCGGGAGGGTATGGACGCCCGCACCGAAGGTCAGGCGGTGATTGTTCTTGCGCGTCGGGTTGAAGCGGTCGGGTCGGGGAACTGCTGGGCGAGCGCGCGCGCGACGGCGCTATTGCTCTCTTTTTGCGACAGCGACGCGTGAATCAGGCGATGCCCCTAACCCCCCAAACCTTCCAGCAAGTCGCGAAGGTACTGGGAGTAGAACAGGGTGTCCGGATCGCAGGTCTTGCGGTATCTCTTGAAGGCCTCTACGGGCGCCTGGCGCGTCTCAATGCGTTGCCTGGTGATGAAGCCGAGGAACTTCTGGTTGAACGGCGGCGTATAGGAATCTGGGTCGTTGTCGGTCGGGTCGTAGAAACCGAACATCTTGCCGTTATGCGGCAGGCCGCCCAGTGAGACCCACTTCCGCTCGACAGGGGCGAAGAATTTCAACAGTTCGGCGGGATACTCGGAGCTTTTCGTTCGCTCAACGAAGCCGATGAGGTCCAGGTTCACGAGGCGTCGCGATTCCTGGAAAATGCTCCCGACATCGCGGAGTCGCCGCCCTTCACAAAACGGAATTCCATCGGAGCAACGATGTGGAAGTTGCCGTCTTTCAAGACATAAGTGGTAACGACGTCCAGGCCCTCCCACACTTTCTCAAGACCCTTGTCGTCGAGACCAGGCAATTCGACGAAGTAGGACACGAAGATCACGCGGGACGACTTCGCCAGCCACAGGTCGGAAAACTCTCGATTCGAAATCGCGACGTCGCCATGGTCTCCGAGCCGCTCGACGAACCCAAGGGATCACGTTCAGAATCTGCGGCTTGACTGTTGGGTGAAATCGGCGCATCCTGTGAAAGGCAGGGCTTCACAGAGGAGGCGTAACGTGCGCATCTCATTTGCTCGCACTGCTGTCCAAAACAGCCACAAAAATAGCGGCCCGTGTTGAGAACGGGGGCTTTGCTTCGCGGGAAGGAGGATTTTGAGGTTGAGGTCTATCCCTGTATGTTAGCCGCCTCCTGTCCAAAAGCGTGACCGTTCGAGTAGGACGGGGTTGGTGCTGC
>JAIQFL010000671.1 GCA_020073365.1 Terriglobia bacterium
GGTAGCCCGCGCCCTTGGGTGGCTGCCTATTGATAGGCGGGCGTGGTGAGAGCCCCGAGGAGGCTCAGAAACGTCGCGTTGCTGATCGACCCGCCCGCGGTCAGCGGGGCGGAAAAGGTGCCGCTACCAGACGTGGGGACGGGGATAGACACGACCTCCAGGAAGCTCGAGCTGGTGCCGCCCGTGATCGAAGGTGTCACGGCCGGTAACTGCGAGAGAATCGAGGAGGGCACAGTGAAAGTTCCCGGGCCGGCCGTGGTAAGGCAAACGAACGCCGTCCCGGTCTCCGTGGTAGTCGCGCCGGAGCCGGATATCGTACCAGAAAAACCCGCAATCTCTACGATGTCGTTGGGGTTCCCGCCCGTCCAATTCAGCGTCAAGCCCGCGCTCCGCACGACGGTCAAGGGCAATCCGCCGGTCACGTTGAGCGGCGTGCCGAGGGTGAGCGATGCGGTAAATTTTCCAACATCCGTGCCGCCTGCGCCGGTCAATGTGTACGTACCGGCCACCAGAGTGCCGTTCAAGACTCCCGGTATTTGGGTCGTCAGGCCCTCCTCACCGAGCAGCAGCGAGTAGGTATTGCTTGTCTCCGTGAGCGGCTGATTGGTGATGTTCGACCCGCCGGGTCCATTGATGGTGATGGTGCCGGCATCGAGCGCGATGCCGGTTCCCGCGAGCAACGCGCTCGTACTGCTTCCCGTCGTTATGGGAATGACCTGGCAGCTTCCGGATGGACTGATCTGCGTCGGCGTCAACGTCTGCAATTGCGGGATAGAGCCGAGCTCGAAAGCGGTGTACTGGATGAACGACCCGGCAACCTCATCGATCTTGACACTCCCAACCGAAGGCAAGGTCTCCGCAAGCTGAATGAGCGAGAAACCGCCGGTGTTATACGTGCCGCCCTGGTCCAAAGCCTGCAACTGGGGTGTCGTGAAGCCGGGCTGGACGCAAGCGTCCGCGGATGTACTGGGCGCAATCGAAATGTACGTGGGGTTGCTGAGCACTCCATTCACCGAGATCTGGAGAGACACGGTGCAACCCGTCGGAACATTGGAGGGCAGGGTGAAATTGATCTGGTCTTCGGCCGCCAGTCCCGGCGCGCGGCCCGCGTAGGCCGGCGTGATGGTCATCCCTCCCACGATCACCTGAACGGGAACTCCGTTGGCGGCAAAGTTGAAACCCGGCGAGGCGACATTATCGCCACCGGTTACCGGCCCCATGCCGGTGCCCCACGCGATGAGAGTTTGTCCCGGCTTGGCGGGCGAAATGGTGATGCCGGAGACGCTGCCGGTAGTCAACCGGTTCACGTCCACGCGCGTCGCCGAGATGAAATTCTGCGCCACGACCAGGCCCCCGCCGGTGGAGTCTTGCGTGAACAATGCAATCCTGCGGGGAATCACCGTGGTTCGAAACGGTGCGCTTGTTGTTCCAGTGTTATTGGTCACGGTCACGTTGTAGGTCCCCGCGGCCAGCGTGGAGGGCAGGACGGCGGCGAGCTGGTTCACGCCGCTCTGATTGTAGGTGTAGATGAGATATACGGGCGTTCCGGTCCCGCCGGCCGTGGGGGTAAAGGTGACCGAAACGCCGCCCGAAGAAGTGGGAAGCGGAAAGCCGAACTGGTTGAACCCGCTGGCACTCAGGTTGGCCCCCTTCACGATGAAGATGCTTCCCTGCGCGATGCTCGACCCGTAGGCTGCCGCATCCGCCACCTGAGTGATGGTAGGCGCGGGTGGGCCTGTCGAGCCGCCCGTGGTGATGGTACCGGCGCCGCTGAAGGTCACGCTAATAGCGCCTGTTGGTGAGATTGAGCCACTGCCGAGGAGCGAGGGAAAAGTCCCCGTAGCGCCGGCGAAGTTGCCAGTGCCGCTGGTGACCGTACCCGATCCGGTTGCCGATGTGGCCCCCGTTAACACCGTTAGCGGCAGTGTGATCGCTCCGGCCAGCGTGCTTCCTGTCAGCGAGCCGGAGAACGTGATCGTGTATTGGGCGGTCAGGGTACCGCTCGACCCGGTCGTAATGGTCGCGGTAAAGGTTCCGCTCCCGATGTTGGTCAGCGTCGCCGGCCCCGTGGCGGTCAAACTGGTCAGGCTTACGGCCGCGTTGGTCACGGTTAGCGTCGTGTTGGTGGTCGCCGCATGTGCCGCTGCGCCAGCCAGCAGAATCAGTATAAGACTCGTATGCTTCTTCACAAAAAATGCTCCTCCGATTCGTGGACTCTCAAATGGCCACGAAATTTTCACATGATACACCAAAACGTAACAACCATGGACGAAAGTAGAATTCTCTTCCAATCTCTTCTGTTTCGCTGACGACCACCCTGTTCTTCGGCTTCAGCCTGGAAAAGAACACACAACTGTACTTCGACCCGGAGATCGCCGGCGGGAAAGGTTTCAGCGGAGTGAACGGCCTGGCGAACTCTCCGAATGGCGAGTTGCAGGACTATGGCGTGGTCGCGTAGTAGACATTCCGGGCATACAGGCGCAGGTCCGGCACGTCCAGCTTGACCTGGATTCTTCGCAAGCCGTTGCGCGATGGGTCGGGCGAATAGTAACCGATCAGGTACTGATGATGGAGCGCCGTGCTGATTTTCTCGGCCGCCAGGGAAATGGAAGCCGCGGAATCAATCTGGAAATACAGGCCCCCCGTGGAATGGGCAAGATCGGACAGAAATGCGATGCCACGGTTGGCTTCGACCAGCTCGATGGCTTTCCTGAATCCCGGTGGGTCGGGGGTCGCAACGGAATAGATCTGGGCTTCCGACTCGATGGCCTTTGACCTCAACTCGGGCTTGGAATAGCGGCTGTGGTTATCCTGTCCGTCCGACACGATTACCAGTACCTTGCGCGAGTTGCGGGCCGCCTTCATGCGGTCGATGGTCAAGTAGACCGAGTCCACCAAGGCGGTCCAGCCTCCAGGCCGGGCGGATTGGAGAATGCTCTGCAGGCTGTCGATATTGTGCGTGAGGTCCGCCTGGACGTCCGGCCGGTTGGCACAGGTAAGAAAGAGAGCCTCATCCCCGGAATCGGTTCCGGCCAGCAGCGCCTGGACGAAGGAGCGGGCCGTCTCCAGCTTTTGCTTCATGCTGCCGCTGACGTCCAGCACCAGACCGATGGACGCCGGCAGGTCCTCGGTGGAGAAGGCCACGATGGGTTGCGGCACGCCCTCTTCAAACACCTTAAACCGCGACTTGTCCAGTCCGCTGATAATCTTACCGCTCCGGTCGGTAACCGTTACCGGAACTAAAACCAGGTTGACGTCCACCCGGAGTGGCGCGAGGTCGCTTCGGCGAGC
>JAIQFL010000263.1 GCA_020073365.1 Terriglobia bacterium
CCCGGCGAAGCCAAAACCCGGGTGCTAACCGCATATTCAGAACCAGCAAGTTCAGGGAGCTGATACAAGCCGCCCGTACGCCTCAGCGCACCTCCACGTTTTTCCAATCGCCAACCGACGAAGCCGCCCGCGGCGCACTTCCCTCGGCGAATGCAGCAAGCTGGCGAGCCCATCCGGCATTTCTGTTGTCACAAAATCCTTGTGGCATTAAGCTAAAGCATGCCCCACGCGTTAGACTGGATTCCAGACTATGGAACTCGAAAAGATTCAGCAGGAGATCCGCAATCAGAAACTGGACGGGTGGCTCTTCTTCGATCACCACAACCGGGACTTGCTCGCCTACCGGGTTCTGGGCCTCCCTGTGGCCAAAGGACCTTCCCGCCGCTGGTACTACATGATCCCGGCGCAGGGCGAGCCCATGGGGATGGAGCACCGCATCGAGCGCGGCCAGCTTGGCTCGCTGCCCGGGGAGAGGATTCCTTATTCCAGATGGACCGAGCAACTGGCGGCCCTCCGCAAGCTCACGGCCGGCATGACGCGCGTTGCCATGCAGTATTCGCCGATGTGCTCCGTCCCCTATGTATCGATGGTCGATGGCGGAACCGTGGAACTGGTGCGCAGCCTGGGCGTCGAGGTGGTCAGCTCAGCCGAACTGATTCAGGTATTCGAAGCGCGCTGGACACCCGCAGCGCTGGAGTCGCACCTGGAGGCCGGCCGGCGCGTGGACCGGGTCCGGAGCGAAGCTTTCGCGCTGATCCACGAGCGGACCCGTAACGGCGTCCCGCTCGAGGAAGTCGAAGTGAAGGATCTGGTGCGCAAGCAATTCGCCGCGGCCGGGCTGATCACCGACAGCGGCCCCATCGTAGGCGCCAACGCCAACGCGTCCAACCCCCACTACGAGCCCACGGAAGAGATCACCTCACCGATCCGCTCGGGCGACTGGGTGCTGCTCGACATGTGGGCAAAACTGGACCAGCCGGGCGCGGTCTACTACGACATTACCTGGACCGCCTTCTGCGGCGACAACCCCACCGATGAGATGCGCGCTGTCTATCACGCCGTAACCGGCGCGCGCGATGCCGGCATCAAGCGTGTCAAGGAGGCCATCGCCGCCGGCCATCGCCTGTGCGGGTTCGAGGTGGACGACGCGGTGCGTGGGTATATCGACAGCCGCGGCTTCGGATCGTATTTCACGCACCGCACCGGCCACTCCATCGGCCAGGAGGTGCACGGCAACGGCGCCAACATGGATAACTTCGAAACTCACGACGACCGCCGCGTGATGCCCTGGAGCTGCTTCTCCATCGAGCCGGGCGTGTACCTGCCGAATTTCGGCGTCCGTTCCGAAATCGACATGTTCGTGGGCGATAACGAGGCTCGCGTCACCGGCGACATGCAGCGTGAGATGGCGCTGCTCTAATGCCTCCGCAGGCGCTCGCCGCGGTGGCGACGCTGCTTTCGTTCGCCCCGCACGGTAACCGCATCGAGATTCGCCTGGATCGCGGCGCCGCCGAGCTGGTGTGGGTCACCCCCAGCACGTTCCGGTTCCGGCGCACGCTCGACGGACCGTTGCCCGAAGTCCAATGGGAGGATCGCGCCAGCGTGCCGGTACAGGTCGACGATACGCCCGGCGCCGTGCGGCTGCGCTCCAACTTCATCGACGTGGCGATCCTGAAACACGGCCTGCTTCTGCGCGTGCGCCGCCTGGACGGGACGCCGCTGATGGCCGATCTTTCCGAGCCGCGCGCCTCCGGAGCAGGCCTGATTTGGGAACGGCAGTCGCTCGCCGGTGTGCGCTTCTACGGCCTCGGGCCGCGAGCCGACCCGGCATTCGATGCGCGCGGCAGGTCGATCGAGGCGGAGACGCCATTCCTCATCTCGACTGCGGGCTACGGCGAGTACCATCCGGGCCCGGGAGTATACCGCTTCGACTTCACGGCCGAAGATCGCTATCAAATCCGCGCTCCCGTGGTGGACTACTTCTTCCACTACGGTCCGTCCATCAAACAGATATTCGAGGAACACAAGGATACGCCGGGCGGATCGCGGAGCTGGCCGGTCTCTGCGGAGCCCCTCGGGTCATGGGATTCGCTACGCGCCACGCTGTTGCGTTTGGTCCACGGCGCCATGTCAGCCCTGACGGGTCCCTCGCTGGCCCTGAGGCCCTATGCGGGAACGCCGCAGGAACTGGTGCAGCGCGCGAGGCAACTGGGTTCCTTGGTGGATGACGTATCGCCCGGACCGGTGGGCCTCAGCGGTTTTCGCAAGCAGTTGGAAACCTTCTTCGCCACCTATGCCGTGGAAACGCGCGACAAAGGCTTCCCGCTATGGCACCCGCTGCCGTTCCAGTTCCCCGAAGATCCGGAGTGCAACCTCCATACCGACGAGTTCATGCTGGGCGATGAGATGTTGATCGCACCGATCTATCAGCCCGGCGGCAAGCGGTCGGTCTACCTCCCGCAGGGCGTGTGGACGAATCTCGAAACCAACGCCGTTTCGCCGGGCCGCCGGTCGATCGCGGTGGAAACCAGCGCGCTGCCGGTATTCGCGCGTAACGGTACGATTGTGCCGCTGGATTCCCCGGGCGGCATGGCGCTGCACTACTTTCCCACCCTGGCGGCCGAGTTTTTCCTGCTGGAGAGCGACCCCGAAGGCTGGTCGCAGGTGCACGCCGCGCCCGCCGCGGACATCATGCGCCTCGAAATCGAAGCCCGGAAGGCGCGCGATTATCAGTGGGTAGTGCACCACATCGAACGGCCGTCGGAAGTGGGCTTCGAGGGGCGGAAATATGGCGAGGTAAAGTCCGCCGGTGCGCTGACGGACCGCACCTGGTTTTACGATGCCGCGCAGAGAAACCTGCAGGTGCGAGTGCGCGTGGCGGCGGGAGAAGACTGCATCATCAACTTGAGCTTCTGAGCGCGGCCGACCGCTGACTGAGCGATGTTCACGGTCTTCGATTACCTACGTTGCCCCGATGCTACAATTCAGACATGTTGGCGCACCGCCCGAAAAACCCGATCACTCTGGCCGCCGACGCAACCGAAAACGTTGTCCAGATTCGATATGGAGCGGAACTGTTTCGACTTCGGGAACCAATCGATCTGCAAGTGAGGTCCGGACGAGGTCGTTATGTAGTCGCTTATCCGCCCCTCGAAATCGAGGGCTACGGAGACGATGACAGGGAAGCGCTCGATTCCTTCGCCGACCAGTTTGGCAGCACTTGGCATTCCATCGCTCTTGAGGACGATGCGCGGCTTACCCGTGACGCGCGGGTTATCAAGAAGCGCATGCTCAAACTGGTGGCTCGCGTCGAATGACGGAAATCGCCGTCGCTCGCATCATCGGCATCCTTCTTCGGAAGGGCTTTGTCCAGGATGAAAGCCACCATACGATGCTTCGGTTGGTCGTGAACCGCCGTAAGACCCGTATTCACACCTGGTTTAGCCATGGGCGCCGAAAGGCCGATGATTGGTTGCTCAGCCAAATCGCCCGGGAGTTGCGGTTGTCAAAACGGGAACTGCATGCGTTCCTGGAGTGCACAATCGGCGGCGAGCAATACGCCCAACTAATGATCGACCGCGGCCACATTTCCGGCTGAGAGCACCGCCATGCCCCTCTGGCTATCCGAATCCGACGTCCGCGCGGTCCTTTCCCCCGCCGAACTGATCGATGCCATGGAATCCGCGCTGGCGGCCCTCTCCGCGGGGCGAGTGGTGCAGCCCGTGCGGACCGCCTTCGAAATTGGCGATCGGAGCTTCTTCGCCCTCATGCCCGCCTTCGACCGCGAGCGTGCGATTCTCGGCGCCAAACTGGTCAGCGTGGTCCCGGCGAACTTCCAAAAGGGGATCCCCACCCACCTGGCGGCCATCTCGCTGTTCGATACCGAAACCGGTGAGCTCGCCGCCGTCATGGATGGCCGGTACATCACCGAAGTTCGCACGGCCGCCGCTTCCGCAGTCTCGGTCCGCCACCTGGCGCGCGCGGATGCCTCGGTCTTGGCGATCCTCGGCTCCGGCGTTCAGGCGCGCAGCCATCTGCGGGCGCTCCCGCTGGTACGGACTTTCGCGGAAATTCGCGCGTGGAGCCCCACTCCGGATCACCTGCTACGGTTTGTGGCAGACGCGCCGACTTCCGTGCGAGCGGCTCGAACCGCGGCGGAAGCCGTTCGCGGCGCCGACGTGGTGGTCCTGGCCACCAACTCCATCATGCCCGCGATCGACAGCGCGTGGGTCCGGCCGGGAGCGCATGTGATTGCCATCGGAGCCTGCCGCCTGACCCAGCAGGAAATCGACCCCGCCCTGGTGGCCCGGGCGCACCTTGTGGTGGATTCCCGCGCGGCTGCGTTGCAGGAATCGGGCGACATTGTGAAACCGATCCGCCAGGGGCTTTTCACAGCGGACCACATTCGGGCGGAGTTGGGGGAGATCGTCTCTGGTGGGAAGCCCGGCCGGTCCGGCGCCGATGAGGTCACGCTGTTCAAGTCACTCGGCCAGGCGATCGAAGATCTGGTTGCGGCCGATCTGGCTTACCGGCGTGCACAGCAGATCGGCCGAGGCGTGCGAGTCGAACTGTGAAGCAGCGGGTCCGGGGGGACCCCGCGCGGACCAGGGGGTCCGCCCCATACTAAGACAACTGGACTACTTCTTCCGGATCATAATCTTGCCGTTGACCGTGCGCAAGCTGACTTCGGTTCCGCCGCCGTTGATGGTGCCGAACATGGTGCCGTTGAAATCTACCTTGAAGCGTCCATTGGAGCCGCCGCTTGAGGTGGTCGGCTGCCCGCTCGTGAGCTTCATTTCGAAGTCGCTCCAGACCTCGCCGCGGAAAGCGCCGATCTTCAGATTGGCCTTCAAATCAGCGGGAAGAGTGACATCCACATTGCCGTTGGTGGTGCTAAACGCAATCGGTTTTCCGGGGTCCACGCGATCCATGGTTACTTTGATCGAGCCGTTGGTGCTATCCGCCACCACCGTTCCCGAAATGCCTGTCAACCGGATCTCCCCATTGGTGCTGCTGGCCTCGACCTCTCCGTGGATGCCCTCCGCGGTGAGGTTTCCATGGGTGGACCTGAGGTGCAGCGAGGTGTCGGCGGGGACCGTGATCACCAGGTTCGAGGTTGCCGGCGAACTGGAGCGGACGTGGATCACATTGTCTTCTTCCTCCACCACCAGGCCCCTCGCCTGCAAGTCGATGCGTTTCAGCCCATCCACCGTCCGTTCAGTGTTCCGGCGCGAACTCGAGTTGGCCGCCTCCACAATGACCTCTTTGCCATTGTAGGTTTTCACCGTAATCGATCCGTGAGTCAAGGCGGCATTCACTACCCGCGGATGCGTGGTATTCCGTGCGGGCACCACTACTCGGTCGCCCGTATTCTCCTGGGCGCAAGCCAGCGCGCAGACGGTTAGTGTCAGGCCCATCAGGGCCGTAGATCGTTTCATCGAAGTATCCTTTTCTATCGAGCGGGACTGGCTGGGAAGCCTGTCCTACAGAGCTTTTGAATGCAGGCGGATCGCGCCGTTCAACGCATTAAAGGTCAATTCCGGGCCGCCTTTACCGACCCGCGCCTCCATGGTGCGCCGGTCAGACCGGTAGACGAACTTTCCGTCCACGTTGTCGACATTCGCGGGCTTCATCGGGCGCGTGGTGATGTCGAAGTCCGTGTACACACCGCCGTTCAGCGTGTGGAAGTTCAAGTCCGCATCCAATCCCGGTTGGAAGTAGATGTCCATCTTGCCGTTGAGAGTTCGGAATTCCGTGTTCTTCGCCGGGTTCTTGCTGAACGAGACCTTCACCGGGCCATTCAGCGTCCGCACCGAACCCGATCCCGAAACCTCTTCCATGTCGATGCCGCCGTTCAGGCCGTTGATCTCAAAATCGCCGGTGGTCTTTTTCACTTCGATCTCGCCCGAGTTGATGGTCTTCAGCACCAGCTCTGTAGCGAACGGGACCTCAATATCGTAGTCGAAAATCACGTTGTATCCGTAGTAGTCGGAGCCGCGGTAGTTGATGCCGTTGTTGCCGCGGAATGGACCGTCCACATAAAGGCGCACGAAGTTCCCCTGCTGCGACATATCCAGCTTCACGTCGCGCTTGGCCTCCAGGATCCCTTCGTTCGAATCGGCGCCGATGTGCTTCTGCACTTTCACCTGCACGTCCTTGCCGGCATGCCCGGTGACGTGGATGTACCCGCTGATGTTGTCCACCAGTAGTTTCTCGGGACCGGAGCCGCCCGAAACCGGGAACGAGCGATTGATGGTTTCCTCATCGTGCACGCGCCAGTCGCGGTCGCCGCGATGTTGGGCGAAGCCCGCGAGGGGGAGCAGCGTGATCGTCAGTATGGCTAGCCGTCTCATCGTGCCACCTCCAGTTTTTTCAGCGCGAATTCGGCGCGCTGCCGAACCGCTTCATTGGTCTCCTTGTCCTCCACCAGCTTGCGCAGCGCGGGAACCGCGTCCTGATCGTTCAATTGCATCAGCAGATCGATCAAAGCAATCTCCACCAGCGGCGAATCCTGCACCGGGATGGAATCCACCAACGCCCGCCGGACCTCCGGATTCTTGGCGAACTTCGCGATCGCATCCACGGCGGACAGACGCACATTGACGTTGGAATCGTGATTCACCGTGTGAAGCAGCTCCTGCTCCACCTGGGGATCGGGCTGCGACACCTGGTAGCTATAGGTCACTCCCCGGAGCCGCGCGCTGGGCGACTGCTCCTGCAACAGCGATAGCGTTACCAGTTGGCGCAGGTTGTCCACCTGCATCTTCAGTTGCGCCATCTCGGGATTCCCCGTGGCTGCCGCGCGCTCTGTAGCCAAATAACGGCCTCCCATCCCGCCCACGATCAACAGGACCGCGGAAAAGGCCGCCTGCCAGGCCGGGCGCGCCGGCCATAGTCCTGCCCACCAACTCTTCTGCGGCACGGCATACGCCTGCCTGCGTTGCGCTTCCTGGTACCCCTCCTGATAGGCGCTGAGCGTTTCCAGGAAACGGGTACGCATGGCTTGGCTTGGTTCCGCTTCAGACATGGATTCGAGACCTCTCCACACCACCCCCAGCTCGGCGACTTCCGCCCGGCACGCCGAACAGGTGTCCAGATGGTCGATTACTTTCTCTCGTGCGGTGGCGTCCAACCGGCCCGCCAGGCACTCCGGAATCTGTTCACGAATTCGATCGCAAATCATGATGCTCGCTCTCCACCGAGCGCGTAGAACCGGTCGCCCAGGTCGCGCAGCGCGCGGTAGACGCGCACTTTGACCGTACCCACTTCGCACTTCAAAATGGAGGCGATCTCGTCATACTTCAAGTCCATAAACCGGCTCATCACCAGCACTTCCCGCCTCTCGCGCGGCATGGCCGCCAGGGCCCGATGCAGAAGGGCGGTTTCCTGTTTGTTCTGAAGCTGGCGGTCCGGCAGCGTCTCGGGGCTGCTGAATTCGCCGGCATTCTCCGGCAGGGCGACTTCGCCTTTCCGCCGGCCCGCCTGGTCCATCCAGAGGTTGCGCCCAATCTGGTACATCCAGGCGCGGAACGTGGTACCCGCCTGGTACGTGTGGCGGTACTTCAGAATTCGAAAGAAGACTTCCTGCACCAGGTCCTCGCTCAACGCACGATTGGAAGTGAGGTGCAGAAAGTAGCGGAACAGCGGCCGGTGGTGACGGTCGAAAAGCTCTTCGAGCTTGCCGACGTTGCCCGCCCGGACCTCCTGCATGATCTGTTCGTCGCCCACTGGCCTCCGGTTTACGTAATGAAATACTGGCGAATGGAAAAAAGGTTACCGATCATCAAAAGTGGCACAGACCATCGCTTTGTGTGGTCCGTCGGCCGGACCGCGCGTTTCTCGGAGTCCGCAACACCCAAGCCGACAGACCCACAAAACGATGGCCTGTCCCGCGTCATAAACCCCATTGCAGTCGCGTTCCCTCATGGGCAGATTATTTTACACCTGTGCCCAACCAACCACAATGAAAATGATCGAAATGTCAAGGCAAAATAGAAATGTCCCCGTTGCCGGCAAAGTAGAAACGTCCCCTTGTGCCAGACCTGCCGTGGGGTGCGTGTTAGTATGCGGGTGCCGGCGAAGGGGAGACGGGCTCTGCGGGCGAGCAACCCGATCGAGGAATAGCCCTACGGCCCGTTTGAATTGGGCGTCTCCACGTTCAGTCTGTACGTCGATGGTAAGCTGATCGCTTCCAAAGGGTTGCCCTACTTGGTATTGCAGCGGGCGCGTGCACGCTTCGGTCCGGGGAATTTCTTCTTCGTGTCGTTCCCACTTCTACGGGCTAACGTCCCGTGAACAGGGAGAGATTCGGCATTGGGAGGACCGGCGCAGGTCGAGGACTCCGGCAACGGGTCCTCCCGACTGCCCTACCGCCTACACCGCTCGACGCTGGCGCTTGGGGGCGAATCTCTGCCAACGGCGTTCCCCCTGCGGAGCGGGCGGCATCACGATCACCGGACCGGCGTGCTTCACTTCCCGTGGCACTCCCGCCGACACTTCGCAGCGCTTCAGCCGGATCGCGAGGGTCCGCTCGATGCGGGTGATATCCGCGCGCTCCGATCGCATGGCGAACGTGGACGCCGTACCGCGGGCGCCTGCGCGGCCGGTGCGGCCAACCCGGTGAATGAAGTCCTCGGGCACCTGTGGCAGGTCGTAGTTCACTACGTGAGCGATGCCTTCCACGTGAATCCCGCGGGCCGCCACGTCGGTGGCCACCAGGACCCGGTAGTATCCGTCCTGGAACCCCTTCAGGGCCTGGTTGCGTTGATTCTGGCTGCGGTCGCCGTGAATCGCGACGGCCTTGACGCCTTCGCGAGCCAGTTTCTTCGACAGGCGGTCCGCCCCGTGCTTGGTGCGGGCGAAGACCAGAAACGAGCCATCCTGCTCGTTGAGCATGAGTTGCAGGAGTCCGAGCTTGCGGTCCTGCTCCACTTCGTACACATGCAGGTCGACCTCGTCAACCGGCTTGGTGATGCACCCGACTTCGATGCGCAGCGCTTTCGGCGCGTGCACCTCAATCAGATGTTTGACCGAGGTTTCGATGGTGGCCGAAAAGAACATCGTCTGGCGATCGGCCGGCGTCGCGGCCATGATCCTCTTGATCGTGGGCAGGAAGCCCATATCCAGCATCCGGTCGGCTTCGTCGAGGACCAGCATGCGGACGGTCCGCAGGTTCACGAGTTGGCGGTCGAGGAAATCGATCAGCCGTCCGGGCGTGGCGATCAGCACTTGCGCGCCTTTGCGAATCGCCTGCAACTGGGTCTTTTCATTGAGGCCGCCCACCACGACGGCGGCGCGGAGACCCGTCCCTGGCGCCATCATGGCGAAGGTTTCGTGGGTCTGTATAGCGAGTTCGCGCGTGGGGCTCAACACCAGGCCGCGGATGCCGGGGGCAGAAAGTTCCTTGCCCAGCAATTGGATCAGTGGCAATACGAAAGCGAGGGTCTTACCGGTACCGGTTTGCGCCGTCGCCACGAGGTCACGTCCGGCCAGGGCCGGCTCGATGGCCTGGTCCTGAACCGCGGTGAGCTCGGTAAAGCCGTGTTTGGAGAGGTTGCTCTTGAGGGGAGCAGAGAGAGAGAGTTCTGAAAAACTTTTCATTGAGTGTTTTGGTGTGTTTGTTTATTTCAATCCACGCGCCTTCGCGCGGGGCGCGACTGCCGTTAAGGGAGGAGGGGTTGCGGATCGACTTCTAGTAGACTTGAGTCTACCACAAATGAAAGATGCAATTGCCGCCGCATACGAGCGCATCCGGCCCTGGGTGCGCGAAACTCCCCTGGAGAAATCCGGCAACCTGGGGTCCGGCGGGAATGTTTCCGTCTTTCTGAAGCTCGAACACCTGCAGCGCACGGGCTCGTTCAAGTTCCGCGGCGCCTCCAACAAGATCGCGCTGCTGACTCCCGAACAGGCGGCCGCCGGAGTGATCGCCGCTTCCAACGGGAACCATGGTCTCGGCGTGGCGGCTGCGGCGGAGATGCGGGGCATTCGGGCGGAGGTCTACGTCTCCTCCCAGGTATCGCCGGCCAAGGCGCAGCGGATTGAGCGGCACGGAGCAACGATCCGCTGCGTAGGAGACGACCCGCTGGCCGCGGAGGTGGCGGCCCGCCACGCCGCGGAGGAATCCGGCCAGGTCTTCATCTCGCCTTATAACGACCTCGACGTCATCGCCGGGCAGGGCACCATCGCGATCGAACTGGCGCGGCAACTCCCTAAGCTCGACGCCGTCTTTGTGACGGTGGGAGGCGGCGGGCTGATCGGTGGGATCGGGACATACCTGAAGGCGGTCTCGCCCGAGACCGAGATCGTGGGGTGCTGGCCGGAGAATTCCCCGGTGCTCTACGAGTGCCTGCAAACGGGACGCATTCGCGAAGTCGCGGAGCAGCCTACGCTTTCGGAGAGTACGTCTGGCGGGCTCGAGCCGGGGTCGGTGACCCTGGACGTCTGCCGGAACGTGATCGACCGCAGCGTAATGGTCTCCGAAACCCAGATCCTCTCGGCGATGCGGCTGATTCTGGAAACGGAGCATTGGGTGGTTGAAGGGGCCGCGGGTGTTGCGGTAGCCGCCTTCCTGAAGGAGGTGCATCGGTATGAGGGCAAGAACGTGGTGATCGTGCTGTGCGGGCGGAACGTGTCGCCTGGGGTTCTGCGCAGGCTGGTAACGTAACACGGGCATTCTTGCCTGTGTGTCCCCAACCCCTGGCCCCTTACCCCCGGCCCCTGCGTCAGATGCGGCCGAACTTGGCGACGGCCTCTTTGATGGACCGGAACTTTTCGATGAACGGCAGCATGGTGTGCTCGGTGTTGTCGAGGTCCTGGGCCTTCTTGAGGACATCGGCCGCGCGCCCACGCGGCACCACGGCGACCCCATCTTCGTCGGCCACGATGATATCGCCGGGATTGACTGGCACGCCCGCGCACGTCACTGGAACATTCGATCCGGCGAAGCGGTAGTGGTTGATGGTGGTGGAAGGGACCACCCCGCGGCTGAAGACCGGGAACTGGAGCCGGCGAATCTGCGGCGTGTCGCGCACCGATCCGTCGATGACCGCTCCCGTCAGGCCGCGGTATTTCATCGCCGTGGCCATCAGGGCCCCGATGCCCGCATAGTCGGCGCCGTCCTCCAGCACCATCACATAGACAGCGCCCGGATTGGCCGCGTCGATCGCATCCAGCATGCCTTGGGAAGCTGCGCTGCCTTCCTTGTGTTCCTCTTTTTTCAGAAGAACCGTCACCGCGGGGCCGGCGAACTTGGCCGGAGACAGCGAGCGCATTTCATGCGACATATAAGCGCGCTGCCCGTACAGTTGTTCCATCGCATCCGCAACGGACGCCACCTCGACCTCCCGGAAACCTTGCATCAAAGGATCGCCGGCCGGCTGAGCCATCAGCCAGAGGACCGCAAGAAAAGACGCCAGGCCCGCAACGCATAAGATACGCTTCATCGGTTTCTGCCTCCGTGAAAAAGAGTAACGCAAAGCAACGGTGAAGTGGGAACCGGGCGCGGCGGCCTCTAAGCTTTCCCCACGCCTGCGACTTCCTGGCGTCCGGGAATGGAATCCGGACTGATGCTGGCGCGTTACTGCGTAAGCTCGCATGGCCCACGCACGCTTCGAGCGTGCGTGGGCAAACTGCCTGGGACCGGGAAACCTGTCCCCCTAAGCCGAATACACCGCCACCCGGGTCACGGTCCGAAAGCCCATGCGCTCGTACAACCGGTACCCCGCCGGCGTGGATTGCAGGATCACCCGCTCCACGCCGTGCCTCCGCTGGGTGTCGGCCAGCGCTTCGCGCATCACCGCTTCGCCGTATCCGTGCCGCTGGTGCCCCGGCAGGGTCGCCACGTTATACACACCGGTGACGCCGCCGCCGATCACGATCGCCGTGGTTGCAACCGGCTCCTGGTCCACGTAGCCCACGTACCCGGCGAAGCCCTGCCACACCGTGTCGCTGTCGAGCACTTCGCGAAACCACGAGATGGGCACGTGGAAGCACACCGACCCGATAGAGCAGAACGCGTCGCTTGTGCCGGCGTCCGAAACCCGCCTCACCTCGATGTTTGGTAACGGTTTCACCGGCGGCAGAATGCGTTCCGCTACCATGCCCGGCAGGTCCACCGAATGGCGCAAGCCGTGCCTTTCGAAGACCTGCCGGGAACGCCGCCGCACCCTGGGTTCCAGCCAGTCTTCGCAAACCCAGTAGGCCCACTCCAACCCACGCGCGTCGAAATGGAGCGACGCCAGCATGATGCGTTGCGCAAGGTCCGCGTCGGTGGCCACCGACCCCGACAGGAAGGCGGCATTGAACATCTGGAACGTGACCCCGGCGGCCGCGATGCTCACCCCGCGAAGCTCCCGGATCTCCCCCGGAGCGCGGCTGGCTGCAATGACGCGAAACGATTCCCGCAAATTGTCCGCGACGATCTGAAAGTCCACTAACTTCCAGTATCGCCTGTCGGAGTCGCAGTCATCCCGATCTTCGCTGAACCCGGCGCTACACGGCACTGCTAGCCCCCCAGTTTGTCCAGTGTAGCTTTGACCTCTGCGGCGGGGATCTCGCGAACGTAGATGTTGCGGAAGCGGATCTCCCCACTGTAGCTTTGAAGCTCAATGGGGCCTTTCGGGACCAGCGGGAGGTTGCCATTGAAGGAGTTGTCGAGCACCTGGCCGTTCACAGTCTGTTGGCCGTTGAGCCAGACCCACACGCGGGAGCCGATCATCTTGATGCGGAAAGTGTTCCACTGGCCGACTGGATGGTCGGCCTTGACGAGGGGCCATTTGCCCGGGTTATCGGCGTTGTTGTTCCACAGGGCGCCCGATCCCCTGGAGGCCACGCCGTTAAAGCTCGGATTGTCTACGTCCCAGATCTGCACCTGCGGGTAGCTGCGGAGGTAGATGCCCGAGTCGCCGTTGTGGTCGACCAGGAGCCAGTCGACATGTAGCTCGAAGTCGCTGAAATCCCTGACGGTGGCGAGGTGGACGCTTTTGCCGTCGGTGACGATTTCGCCTTTGGCGGTGTCGACACTCCAGTGCAGGTCGCGGTCGGCGTTCCAATGGGCTTGTTTGGTAACCCTATCCTCCGGGGAGAGCAAGGCCTCGGCGTGGGGACTGTAATCCCGCTGGCGGCCTCGCCAGCCGGAAAGATCTTTGCCGTTAAAGATGGCGATGAAGCCTGCCGGGGCCCGGGTGAGCGGCCGTTCCTGGGGAATCGCTGCGGGCAAACCTGTTGCGGTGGCCGTGGGTTCCGGTTTCTGCTTCGGGCCGGCCGGCCTGTCGGGCTGCGGTTCCGGTTTCTGCTTCGCGGCGGCCGGCCTGTCGGGCTGCGGTTCGAGTTTGTGCTTCGCCAGCGAAGCGAATTTCCCATTGGGATACTTCTCCAGATAATCGCGAAAAAGCCGCGTGTCGGACGAAGCACTGATGGAGTTCCAGAACGCGAGTTCCATGGCCGCGTCCGTGTTTGGATCGGGTTTTTGGGCGGCGGCTGGTTGGTTGGTGGTCTCCGGTTTGGCGGGGGCAATACGGCCACGATAGATCCAGACGCCGCCAATCGCCGCAATCAGCGCGAGCATACCGATGGCCGCCCACACGCTGCCCCTTCGCGGACGGGCGCCATCCATACGCGTTGCTGACGTATCGGCCAGCAAAGCCTGACTCAGTTCATCGCCAAACGCGTGCGCACTGATGGGCCGCTCGTTGGGGTTGTAGTTGAGCGATTGCAGGATCAGTTTCTCGGCGGATGGCGGGATCCCGGGGCGAAGAGCGGAGGGCCTCACCCGTACTCCGGCGCGTTGGAGCACAGAAAGCTGGAGTGCGTCTTCGGGAACGAACGGTTTTCGGCCGGTCACCATCTCATAGGCGATCACGCCGAAGGCGTAAATGTCCGTGGCCGCGGTAGGCTGTCCGGAGACCTGTTCCGGTGCCATGTAAGCCAAGCTTCCCGCTACGCGCGTACGAGTTTGCTTAGCGGCCAGATCCGCGATGGTCGCAATTCCGAAATCGATCAGCTTCACATGCTCGTCGCCGCCCGGAAGGATCTGCAGCATGATATTCTCCGGCTTCAGATCGCGATGCCAGATCTTCTTTTCATGAGCCGCGCCCAGGGCCTGACCGATCTGCCGCACGATGCTGGCAACCCGATCGAGCGGGAGTCCCTCGGGGGCAAGCACCGCTCGCAGGGTCGATCCCTGGATGTACTGCATCACGAGAAAAGGCTTCCCGTCCGCGGTTCGTCCGCTATCGAGGACGCCCACGACGCCAGGGTGATCGATCACCGTGAGGGCGCGCAATTCCTCGCCAAACTTCCGTTCAAACCAGGGATCCTCGATGGCATGGTCCAGTTTGATCTTAATGACCACGGGACGGTCGTGAAGCTGTTGATCCTGGGCGAGAAACACCTTTCCGAATCCACCGTGGCTCAATTCCCGCACGATCAGATACCGGTCTTTCAATACAGAACCGACGCTCGTCGCGGGCGGAGGCATCGATTGAGTCGAGTCGAGGTCCGGCGGGTGATCCATGATTCTGAGAAGTATACCAAAGAACAGCGCTGGCGCCCGTCGCGGAGCCGCGAGCGTCAGGAGCCGGGAGAAATCTGAATGCGCAGCACCGCCCGCTCCACCTCGGCAAGTCCCGCGCTTTCAGTGGTGGGGCAGGCGGTGCCGCCTGCCTCGCCCGCTTGCGGGCGATTCTTCAAAGCTTCTCAGTCTCAGCGAGCGGTTGCAGCGCTGGAAATCCGCGTTTGCACCCGCTAGCGCCCGAGTTTATCCAGCGTAGCCTTGGCCTCGGCGGCTGGGATCTCGCGAACGTAGATGTTGCGGAAGCGGATCTCCGAACCGTGGGTCTGTAGCTCGATGGCGCCCTTGGGGACGAGCGGCAGGGAGCGATCGAAGTAGTTGTCAAGCACCTGGCCGTCCACCGTCAACTTTCCGTTGAACCAGACCCATACGCGGGAGCCGACCATCTTGATGCGGAAAGTGTTCCACTGGCCGACGGGATGGTCGGCCTTGACCAGGGGCCACTTGCCGGGATTGTCGGCGTTATTGTTCCACAGGGCGCCCGATCCCCTGGGCGCGCCGTTGCGCACCTCGCGGGGATTGTCTACGTCCCAGATCTGTACTTGCGGGTAGCTGCGGAGGTAGATGCCCGAGTCGCCGTTGTGGCTGACCATGAGCCAATCGACGTAGAGCTCGAAGTCGGCGTAATCCCTGGCGGTGGCGAGGTGGGGGCTTTGGCCGTCCGAAACGATCTCACCCTTGGCGGTGTCGACCCTCCAATGCAGGTCGCGGTCGGCGTTCCATTGGGCTTGCTTGGCCGCCAGTTCCTCCTTGGGGAGCGCCGCCTCGGCACGTGGGTCGTAGTTCGGCTGGCGCCCTCGCCAGCCGGAAAGATCCTTCCCATTGAACAGGGCGGTGAAGCCCGCTGGGGCTTGGTTGAGCGGCCCTTCCTGTGAAAACACCGGGGGCAAACCCACCACCACTAACATTCCGATTTCTACAAGCGCGATTCGCTTCATAGAACTATCCTCTCGCTGAACTCAGGCCGCGTCGTTCTTCGGTCCGGCAACCCGGCCAATCTCACCAGCCGCCTTTATCAAAACCCGCAGCGCCTGGTTGACGGAGTCCGAGTCCCGAAATACCTCGGCCACATCGGGATCAAGCAGAACAACGTTCGTACTCTCCATGTACTGCTTGTAGTACTTGCCGCGCACGCCCCCTCGTAGATCGTACTCAGCCCTCATCTCGTCATCCAAGGCCGGGTCATTCTCCAAACTCATACTGATTCCCTTCTTGCGCGACTACCTCGCGTGCGGTAATGATCCTTACGCGCCCCCTCCCTCTCGGTGTGAGCCACAATGATCAAACGCTGCCGTTTCGACGAACCCGTCGTCAAGAATCTCTCCTCGTCATGCGAATGGTCCGGATCGTGGATAGTGATCGCCAGCAGATCGCCAAATACGGTAACCGCCTCCTCAAACGATACTCCATGTTTGGTGAGGTTATGGCGAGCTTTCTCAGGATGCCATTCGAACTCCACAATAACAGGCTACAACAGCCACATGCAGGTTCAGAATTGTCCAATGCAAGATGATCCTGTGTGAGCGCCGGTCAGAGAGTGCACCAAGTTGGCCGGTTTGGCGATGCGCCACGCACGTCTTTGAGCAGGCGCAGGCACACGTCGGCGCCGGCGCGCGTGAGCGCGGCGAGGTGCGATCAGGTCAAGGCATCCTTTTCAGAACATCGGGCTACCCTCCGCGCCGTCGACAGGATCGTGAGCCGTGGATGACCACGCGTGCTTGGTATCCCTCTTG
>JAIQFL010000264.1 GCA_020073365.1 Terriglobia bacterium
CGTTGCCCGGACCATGGCGAAACTCCTTCCGCCAGCGGTGCAGCACATTCGGGTTGATTTCAAAGGCCCGAGCCACCTCCGCGGCTGACGACCCTGCTTCGAGCTGCTGAACCGCAGCCAGTTTCACATCCCGTGAGAACTTCCGTCGAAATTTCATGAGCCAAAATCTCCATTTAATGAATTTTGACTCTTAACTGTTTGTCTCAAAATGGGGGACAAGTCCACAGTCTCACCACGCCTCAGAGCCGAAATGGCCAGAACGGCTCAATGAATGGAGTCGCCCCGTCCCCGCCTCAAGACTGACTATGCTTTGCTGGCGCTGCCCTTATGCCGAATCGCAACGCGCCGAAATGGCGATTGAACCAAGCTTACCTAGGCACCCTCCTAGTTCCATTCGCCCGCCCCCGAGTTCTATCATCAAAAAGAAATAGGCCAGATGAATGGAAAGCGGAGGTGCAAGTGTCGCTGTGCCCATCGCTTCATTGCCGATCTCCAATGCGCCGCCCCTTCGAGGAAAGGAGGGGCCTTGCTGCTGGACCCGTCAGGCAGGGTGTGCAGGAGCGCCTGCCCATGCCGCCAATAAGTAGCCTCGTTTGCTGCACTTTTTCCTGTTGCCCCCGCTTCACGCGGGGCTTGTGATTGATTGGAGGAAACGTGGCAAAGAGCCGTTCGCAAACCAACGAATGGGACGGCATCAAGAAGCCGCCCGGACTCGAGACCGCATTCAATGTGGTTTTATCCGTCAGCCCCAACGATGAAGACTGCGCCTCTCTGGGGCGCATCTTCCCATCCGGCTGGGCCGTGATCGCAAGCGCCACAGTTGCTTCTGCCCTTTCGGTGTTGCGGGAAATACCAATTCCCGTCGCAATTTGCGATTGCGATCTCGCGCCGGGTACGTGGCGGGAGATATTGGACCACATCGCGCATCTTCCCGATCCCCCTTTATTAATCGTGACTTCCCGGCTGGCGGATGAACGGTTATGGGCGGAAGCCCTGAACCTCGGCGCATGGGACGTGCTGGCGAAGCCGTTTGACACAAACGAAGTGATCCGGATTGTCAGTGTCGCCTGGCAACATTGGCAGGATCGTCACAGCGTCTATAGCAGCCGCACCAATCAAAGCAGGACTGCCACCGGCGCCAAACAGATGGCTGCAACTGGAACCTAGGCTCTCGTGGAGAAAACCAATGGAGGCAATTGTTCTGACGGATGATGATCTGAAGCGCCTCGAAACACGGTTCGGACCCGTTGTGCGGCAAATGGGCCCGTGGTATTCCGATGGCGTCTTCGGCTATGCCAGCGTTCCGCTAGCCGCCGTCGAGAAGGCGGCTGAAACGCTCGAGAATCCCAATCTGCTGGACGCGCTCCCCCGTCTGCGCACGCCCGAGCGGACTAAGACGTTCCTCGAATTGTTAGAGAATTTCGGCTCCGTTTTGGCCGAGAGAATCGCTGCCGCCTACCGGGATTTCCCCTATTTGTCTCATCCATCGGTGTTGATGAATGCCAAGCGCCCCTTGTAGGCTCGTAATGCCCCGACAGCCTGCGGTTTCGGGCCGAATCCTCATCGTCGATGACGACCAGCGGCAGCGTAGCGCCTTGGCTGCCATACTCTCCGATTGTGACGTTGACACTCAGATAGCGGCTGACGGGCAGGAGGCGCTGGAACGGCTTAATGCCTTCCCCGCGGACGTCATCGTTGCGGATTTGGTCATGCCGCGCATGGACGGCTTTGAACTGCTCCGCCAACTCAAGGAGCGGGGCGACCTCACTCCGGCGATCGCGCTTACCGGCTTCGGCAGTATGGAAAAGGCGCTCTCCGCCGTCCATGACCTTAAGACATTCTGGTACCTGGAGAAGCCGGTGGAACCGCGCGCTTTCAAGATTCTCCTGGAACGCGCGATTCGCTATAAAAGAAGTCTACAGAAAACCGACGAGCTGAAACGCGACTTGAGCCTCCGCGGAGTCCTCGGGGACTTGGTAGGAACTTCCCCGGCGATGCATCATATCTTCTCGCTCATCAGACAGGTGGCGCCCACGTCGGCGCCTGTATTGATCTGTGGAGAGAGCGGCACTGGGAAAGAGTTGGTCGCGAGGGAGATCCATAAGAACAGTCCCCGCGCCGAGGGGCCTTTCGTCGCCATCAACGCCGCCGCGTTGCCTGAGACGCTGGTGGAGAGCGAGTTGTTCGGCCACGAAAAGGGCGCCTTTACGGGAGCGGTGGAGCGTTCGGCCGGTTGCTTTGAGCAGGCTCACGGCGGCACTTTGCTTCTCGACGAGATCGGCGAGATGCCACGCGCGACCCAACCCAAGCTGTTGCGCGTTCTTGAGGACTTGCGAGTGCGACGACTTGGCGGTAAGCACGAAATCCCAGTAGACGCCCGTGTACTTGCCGCCACTAGTCAGGAAATCGGAACGCATTTGCGTGAAGAACTTTATTATCGGCTGAGTGTATTCCAGATCGTAATCCCGCCGCTGCGTGAACATAAAGAAGATATCCCGGCGATCGCTGATGTCATGCTGCGGGATCTGAACAAGAAACACAGCACGCGCGTTACAGGGGTCGATGCCGGAGTGCTGGATCTTCTTCATCGATACGATTGGCCAGGTAATGTGCGGGAGCTGCGCAATCTTCTGGAGCGGGCCGCGATCATAACGGGCGAAGGCTTGATCCGGCTGACCAATTTTGCTTGCCCCGTGTTCGGTCTGAGCCCCGGCCCGTATACCCGGCCATCATCCGGCTATGAGGGGCTTGGAATGCTCAAGCCCGGCCAGCCACTCATGAAACTCGAGGAGGCTTACATCAAGCTCACGCTCGAACACGTGTCCGGCAATCGCAAACTCGCCGCGGAGATGTTGGGGATTAGCCTGCGGACGCTGCAGAACCGGATCGCCGCAATGCGCGAATTGGCGAAGGCGGCAACTCCTGGCTCGTGATGGCGCGTCATCCCGCACCGTGTGGCGCACCTCGATCTGATGGCAGCAACCCTCGCGTCTCTGTATAGATCCGGCCTTTCCCAGAGGTGTCCAACATCATCGATATCTGATCCCAGCGATATGGGTAGCGAAGAGTACTCTATTCCACCCAGGATAAGAAATCGGTCCGGCTTGGATGAGCTTGGATGATGACATCCTGGTCCTTGCCGTCTTCTTGCTTCCCGCTATTGAACAGAAATCCTACAGGTAACGCTGGCGATGGATGCCGGTCCGAAGCGTGCTCCCCACACGGCAACTCTTGCCTGATGGACGGCAGGAATTGCACCTGCGCGTCGGGCGCCTCGATCTCCTACATTTGCGTTCACACGCATTCTGCGTTGGCCCAAAATCTGCTCAAAAAATGACCCGGACGAAGAATCAGAGTTACAGGCCTCAAACAATGAAATGGCCCTTAGCCGGTTTTGGCGGGCCCCAAATTATGCACTATCGAGCAATCCGCAAAGTGAATGGTCTCGTAATTCGCCCAGTTCGTCCAAATTTGTGATCTGAAAGAAGGAGAAATCATGCCACAAACGAGAGACGCCAAAGGACGGTGGATGCAGAGTGTCCTAGCGGCAGACACTCTTACAGGCGACAAGGTCGTGAACCGTCAAAAAGAGGATCTCGGAACAATCGAACATTTGATGATCGACGTGGAGAGGGGCCGCGTCGCTTATGCGGTTCTTTCCTTCGGGGGATTCCTGGGTATGGGTGACAAGTTGTTTGCCATCCCCTGGACCGCCCTCGCGGTAGACACCGATGAAAGACAGTTCATCCTGGACGTGGATAAGAAGTTGCTCGATCGCGCTCCCGGGTTCGACAAGGCTCACTGGCCGAACATGGCCGATCGCACCTGGGGCGCTGAAGTCTCCAACTACTACGGCGCCAAGCCCTACTGGACCTAGAGCCCGGACTATAGCTGCGACCGGCCGGGCGCTGACGCGATCCTGACCGATCTCACCGGCCACGCCCGCAGCAGTTAAGTGTCTCCGACGATATCGCGTTGTGTTTCGCCGGAATCGGAGATCGGAACACTGCGCCAGATTATCTGGTGCACGCATATCAAGAACGCGTCAGGAGAGCAATCAGCAGCCGCCATCGCCCCGATCATAGGCCCGGCCGACATGCATGTTGTGAATCAGCACGGGTCGATGGGGGAAGAGAGCGAGGCGATGCTGCAAGCGCTGCAGTGCACCGTGCTGGTCGTGCCCAGTTGGGTGCCGAGCCATCCCGCGCCGGATGTCCTCAAGCGCATCATGAACAGCCGGACGCGGCCCTCGCCGCGCTACGTATTCGCGACTGACCTGCGCGATGCCGCGCGTATTGTCATCGGTCAGCGGGCGACGCCGCTCGGGGCACGTCGCAGTGCGAGTGGGCCAGGGCGGCGGCCGCTATCGGGTCTTCGTGCTGGACAACCGCGATGCGCGGGATGTCGTGGTCGCGGCGAGGGGCCGTTCTTCAACACCCGCTGACAGGGTGGATGCCATCGCGGGCTGGGCAGCGGGAGGCCATCTCATAGTCGCTCCGGGCCGACAATTCGTCGCCGCGCAGGTTGTGCGCCTGCGCGCGCAAGCCGTAGAGATGCGGCTCGTCGGGCGCCAGGCGGATGGCCTCGTCGAAGTCGCGGAGAGCCGCATCCACCGCCTCAGGCTGGCGAAGGTACAGCTCACCGCGATATTGGAATGCCTGCCACAACCGCGGGCTCAGACGGATGGCTTCCGAAAGAAGGAGAATCGCCTCCGCGGTTTGGCCGTTCAACGCAACTCGGATGGCTCGATCCAGAAGGGTGGCGGCATCGGGGACGGCCGGAAGACTCCTACGGCTGAGGATGTGGAAATAAGTTCCGAGAAACAGGCAGAGGCAGGATATTTCGAATGCGCCATCGAACCCCCAAACACCCACGAAGACCCTGCAAACCACCGGCAAACTCGCAAAGAGAAGCGCCATCGCCCAGGCTGTCCGGCTCCATTGCCTGGCCCGCTGCTGGCGCGTCGCGGGCGGCGATGGCCCGGTCGGATCGTCTGGAAGGGCCGGCATAACTCCACGATAACGCAGTGTTGGCGGGCTTTCCCGCGTTCCACACCTTCACTAGCGCTATTTGGTTCGGCGTCTTCAGATCTGTGTACCCCTGGTACTTGCCCGCCTGGCGCACATTGACACATTGTGCCAAGTGAGGTACTCATCAGATATGGCCAACCGAACCACGGTCAATATCTCTATCACGCCGGAATTGGACGAGTTCCTTCAAAGCCGCGTTGAGTCTGGCCGCTACCAAACGACCAGCGAAGTGGTGCGAGAGGCACGGCGACTTCTGCAGCGTCAGGAGACCGAACGGGACGCGGCCTTTCAACAACTCAAAGCCAAATCGAACGCGGTGCGGCGCAGGCCGAGGCCAGCAAGTTGCTTGACGGTGACGAAGTATTCGATGAACTGCGCGAAGTGATCGAGGAACATAGACGTGCTAAGAAGAAGGCTGTGCGTTCGTGAAGGGACGGTTTCTTCTCACGTAAGAAGCGAAAGCCGACCTTCGCGAAATCCTTGTCGACATTGCTGAGGACAGCCCCGAGACGGCTGAACGTTTGCGTTCCGAGATTCTCGAGGGCTTTCGAAGGTTGGGACGGTCCCCGGGCATTGGACATTTCCACGAGGAGCTTCTCGACCGCCGTTATCGATTTTGGAACTTCTACTCCTACGTCGTCTGCTACGTGTGGGAACGGAAGCCGATTCAGATTATCGCCGTGGTCCATGGTGCCCCCGATCTCGCTTCGTTCTTCGGCGCGAGGCGCGGTTCAGCGTGACGTTCACCTTGGTGGCCGGGGCCTCGTACACCATGTTGGATTGCGCGATGGACTGGTTGCCGGCACTTTACACCACGCTCAGCACCTGCGCTCTAGCTAGGTGGTGACGCGCCTGGGGTATTTCGTTACCGAAACGTGCAGGTGATTCAGGCCGTCGGGGTACATCACGTTAAACGTGCCGGGCGACAGACCCATGGCCATACTGATCCGGTCGCGGGCGGGTTGTAGCATGGCACTCAGAGGGCGGCTGATCGTGCCGTCCCAGCACTGCTGGGCGGTGGCCTGGTCCGGGACGGAGAAGAAGACATCGTCGGCCGGATGAAATCCCGTGGCGCCGCCGACGGGCCGCGGAAAGCCGAGGTCGAACTGGCCCGCGGGGAATCGTTGAAGAATTTCCGCGATCAAGTTGATTACGGTTTCGCGCGGGCGGAGGCGGACGGGTATGCCGCGGTAGCCTTGGATATCGACGGCTTTACAGATTACACGGCTCCCGACCACCACACCGTGCTGGCTCTGCCCGCGTCTGAGCATGCTCATGACATCGACGTCGCCAAACATCAGCAGGTTATTCAGCAGTTGTACGATCAGGTCATCGATCCCCAGGGTGGCCGAGCCATTGGCCACGGCCCGGATGACGTTGGCGTCGCCGCGATTGATGTGCAGGGTGCCATCGTCCAGTGCCCGGACCAGCTCCTGGATTTGTGAGGTGCCGTCTCCCACGGTGAGACTTACGGTATCCCACACCTGAAACGCGCGGGTGGTCGCATCGATGCGTCCGGTGCCTTCGCGAAGCCCCCGCACACGGAAGAAGTGCGTGTTGTTGCGGTCGGTAGTGGAAAAGATGCTGGCGATATCGATGCAGCGCTGGCCGGTTGGGTCCGACACGTCGATGGTCAACGGTTGCCCCTGGAAGTCCGAGGGCCCCCAGAGTCCGAGTTCCAGGCTTTCGCCTACCCTCACCGAAACGGACTGGCCGGAAATCCGGTTCCCCTGCGAGTCTACGAAGTTTGCCACGAGTCCTCCCTGAGGGAGTATATATCGCGTTCTCAGGGCTGTTCAGTACGAAATAGACCATTCGATTACTTGTCGCCGAAACTCGGTACTGGGTACCAGACGCATTCCGCACGCGCGGCTTGAGGCCTGTTCACTGCCCGCCTACGGACTTCGCCGGTGCCTCCACGGCCGGTATATTCGCATCCCTCACCAGTTTGTTGAAGGCGGCCAGATCGGTGGTCAGCAGGCTGTTCAGGGTCTTCAGCTCCGCGTTCACCCTGGTGGCCAGGTCCTCGTACACCATGTTGGATTGCGCGGTGGGCTGGTTGTCGGAGCTCTCCACCACCCCCAGCACGTGCGCCAGCTTGTTGTTCAACTTGATGGGGAAGTTCAGCGGATCCTCGCTGGCCCGGTTCTTGGTCTGGTACAGATTCTCCTCCACCGTGGTCAGCTTCCCGGCCAGGTCCTTGGCGGCGGCGGACACCCGCTTGTCGCTGCGTTTGGCGTAATCGTCGAGTTGTTTGCGGAGTTCCCGAATCCGGATCACGCCCTCGTTGGTTTCCGACAGCTTGTCGCGAATCTGCAACGCCAAGGTCAATTGCCTGGCGTATTCCTCCGGCGTGGTGGACAAGCGCGGGTCCTTCTTCACCTCGAAGCTTTGTGTCTGCGACTTGCCGTCGACCGTCAACCGGACCTGGTAGGTCCCTGGCGAGACGCGGGGTCCGGTCACGCTGCCGGCCCACATGATCAGGCCCGGGAAGCTGGTGGCGTCGGCATAGCGCAGATTCCACACGAAGCGGTTCAGGCCCGCCTGAGCGGCGACGCGCGCGGGCGGTCCGCCGCGGAACGGGTTATCTTCCTCGTCGGGCGCCGCTCCCTGCGGCGGCTCGGCCACTTTGCTCGAGAACTTCTTCACGAGCTTCCCGGCGGAATCCAGAAACTCCAAAGTCACTTCGCCCTGGGGACGGTTCTTGGAAGTAGTACACGGCCGCGCCGCCCGGAGGATTCTCCCCCACCGCCGCGCCGCCTCGTCCACCGCCGCCCCCGCGCCCGCCACCACCGAAACGGTAGGTGTCCTTGGGTTTGAACAGGTGGGCATCTTCGGTCTGGATGCTGTCCTTCGCCTGGTACAACAGCGGCACGTCATCCAAAATGTAGAAGGCGCGCCCCTGCGTCGCAACCACTAATTCCTGTTCGCGCTTGTGGAAGGCCACATCGGTGATGGGCGTCACCGGTATGTTGAGCTGGAACGGCTTCCAGTTCTCACCGTCGTCGTACGAGATGTAGAGCCCGAACTCCGTGCCCGCCACCAGCAATCCCTTGTGGTTGGGGTCCTCGCGCACCACGCGGGTGAAGGAACGATCGGGGATGCCGTTGACCATCTTCTTCCAGGTCTTGCCGTAATCGCTGGTCTTGTAGAGGTACGGCCGGAAATCATCCGACTTGTACATGGTGGCGGCGACATAGGCTGTTCCAGCATCGTGCGCCGAGGCATCGATGGAATTGATCTGGATCCACTCCGGCATGTCCTTGGGGGTGACGTTATCCCATTTCTTGCCGGCATCGCGCGTGACATGGACCAGGCCGTCGTCCGATCCGGTCCAAATGACGCCTTTCGTGACCGGCGATTCCATGAAGGTGAAGATCGTGCAGTAGTACTCGATGCTGGTGTTGTCCTGGGTGATGGGGCCGCCCGAAGTGCCCATCTTGGATTTGTCGTTGCGCGTCAAATCGCCGCTGATGGGCTCCCAGCTCTGGCCTTCGTTGGTGGTCCT
This sequence comes from Terriglobia bacterium, assembly GCA_020073365.1. Classification (GTDB taxonomy): domain Bacteria; phylum Acidobacteriota; class Terriglobia; order Bryobacterales; family Bryobacteraceae; genus JAIQFL01. The sequence goes on from JAIQFL010000264.1 coordinate 8,539, forward strand.
GAGCAGTACGTTGGCGCCGATGTAGAGCGTCTTGGGATCGTAGGGCGAGAAGGCGATGGGGTAGCTCCACTGGAAGCGATATTTCATGGCTTCCACGCCGTAGCCCATGGTGTTGTCCGGCCAGGCGTTGAGGTTGCGGCTCTGCCCCGTGCGATGATCCTGCCGGGTGATCAGGCCGTCGTACGAACCGGCGTACACAATCTGGGAATCGCGCGGGTCGGGTGCGATCCAGCCGCTTTCCCCGCCCCCCACGTCGTACCAGTCTTGCTCCGTGATCCCACCGCCCGCGGTGCGGCTGGCGGTGCGCACGGTGGAATTATCCTGCTGCGCGCCGTAAACGTTGTAGGGGAAATCGTTGTCCAGCGCCACGCGGTAGAACTGCGCGGTGGCCTGGTTCATGATGCTGGACCAGGTGCGCCCGCCGTCGTTCGAGATGTTGGCGCCGCCGTCGTTGCTCTCGATCATGCGCTGCGGGTTATCGGGCGCGATCCACAGGTCGTGGTTGTCGCCGTGAGGCGGTCGCAGCGCGGACCAGGTACGGCCGCCATCGATGGACTTGTGGAATCCCACGTTGAGCGCATAGACGGTGTCGGGGTTTTGCGGGTCGGCGAAGATGTGCGAGTAATACCAGGCGCGCTGGCGCAGGATGCTCTGGTCGTTCACCCTGGTCCAGTTCCGGCCGCCATTCTCGGAGCGGAAGACGCCTCCCTCGGCCGCTTCCACGATGGCCCACACGCGCTCCGGATTGGCGGGCGAAACGGTGACACCGATGCGCCCCAGCACGCCGCGCGGCATACCGGGAGCGCGCGAAATGTCGCTCCAGGTGTCGCCGCCGTCGGTGGATTTCCAAAGTCCGCTGCCCGGGCCGCCGCTATCGAAGTGATAGGGATTGCGGCGCACCTGCCAGAATCCGGCGTAGAGCACGCGTGGATTGGCGGGGTCGAGCGCGATATCGACGGCGCCGGCGTCGGGGCCGCGCGTCAGCACCTGCTTCCACGTGGCGCCGCCGTCGGTAGAGCGGTAGACGCCGCGTTGTTCGTTCGGTCCGAAGAGGTGGCCGAGCGCGGCGACGTACACGATGTCCGCATTCTTGGGATGCACTCGGACAGCGCCGATGTGGTAGCTGTCCTGCAACCCGACGTTGCGCCAGGTTTTGCCCCCATCCGTGGATTTATAAACGCCATCGCCGTTGGAGGCGTTGCCGCGCACGCAGGCTTCGCCCATTCCCACGTAGATGACATTGGGGTCGGAATCGGCCACTGCGATGGCGCCCACGGAGCTGGTCTTGAAAGAAGCGTCGGAGACCGGCGCCCAGGATGCGCCGCCGTCGGTAGTCTTCCAGACCCCGCCGCCCACGCCTCCGAAGTAGTAGACGTTGGGCTGCGAGGGCACCCCCGCCACGGCGACCGAGCGCCCGCCGCGGAACGGACCGATCAGGCGGAATTTCAGTTCCTTGAGGAGGTCCGCCTGCTGCGCGACCAGCAGCAGCGGACAGAACAGCAACAACGCAGTGCGGAGAGACTTCATAGTCTCGCATCGTACCAGAACTGCGGAGGCTTGTAGGACAGGCCTGCCGGCCTTCCACGTTGATGGGGCTGGGTTGGTGGCGCCGGGTGGTGGAGGCTCTCGGCTATAAGCATGCCCGCATGAACACGGACCGGCTCAGAGGCGCCCGGCTTGAAAGGCCGCTGCAGGCAGCGGGCGAAAACGACAAACGGGCCTCGATCTGGGCGCTGACATGGTGCCGGGCAGGAACGGATAACCGGACCCCCTCCTCCCGAAGCACCCCCGCCCGTGATACGCTTGACTGTCTATGCAGATTTCGGATGTTTACCTGGGCCTGGGCCAAGATGCGTTTGGCCAACTCATCCGTGGCATCTCGATTGGCAAGTTGAGAACCTATCAGATCTATGAGGGTTTTAAGGTGCGGGCGCACCTGCACAAGGTGAACACTGAAGCCTTGCGCAAGTCCGTTCCCAGGTTCTGGGCACGCATTTCCGAGCCGGACGAGGATTTCGCGAAGGACCTCGCCCAGGCGGTGTTGGTCTCGCACCTGGAAATGATCTCGGCTGTGCTTGATTTCCTGGGAGTGCCGCATGAGAACGGTTTCTTTGCCAAGGACATGGACGCGAAACCGTATTTCACGGAAGGATGGGAAAACCGGGTTTACCGGAAGTTCCAGGGAGTGTATCCCGAAGCGATCCTCTCCTTCTATATCAATCATTTGAGGTGGGAGTTGCTGGGCGCCACCGAAGTCTATCGCCCGGCTTCGCCCAGTGCTGCTTGAGTTCGGCGGGTGGCGTGCAAGCAAATCGTAAGAACCATGACAGTTTCCAGGGGTACCCGGTTTCGCGGAGCTTCAGTCAGATCGCGGAAACTCTGGAACCTCTTATGTTGGAATCCGTTACGGGTGAAGTCCCAAACCTTTCGCGAGGTGGGGGCTTGACCCACCCCGGTTGGGTTTTTGCGCACTACGAAGCAATCCATGCGCGATAACACTCAATTCGGGTATCCGGGTGCTGAAACTCTGTGGTCGCCGAATAACGCGAGGTGCCGGAAATGAATCACTGCGATTTCCATTATTCTCATCTGCTGCCCAAGAAACCGGGCATTCTCCCGCTGGAGGAGACGATGACGAAAAAGTGCCGCCGATGCGGTGCTGAGTTTGTCACGCGATCCCGGATCCGGAAACGCTGCGACGTTTGCCAGACCGTGGTTTCGGCGGAGAAGCAAAAGAAGGCCAATGAACGGCTGAAGGCTCGTCGCGCCGCCCGGCGGATGTGTCTGCTCAAGGCCAGCTAGCGGCTAGCGACTGGGAGACGCGGCCACTGGGTCCACGTTGGAAGACCGGCGGCCCGGAATTTCGGCGGCAAGCGCCACGACCCTGGGCGGGATGACAGAGCCACCTGCGAGCACCATCGGATCACGTCCTCCACCTGCCACAAAAAGTCGGCCATAAGCCTGGGGGCCAGCGGCGCTGGCGGTCGCCCCGCGTATCCCAGGACCAAGGCCTCTTCCCAACACCATGCGTAGCTTCCACCAGCCGGGTCGCCGCCATGCAGTTCGAATCCACGTGGCGAGCCAGCGCCTCGACGCCCAGGAATCAGACGCTTCCAACCTCCAGGGGCGTTTGTTGACGGCTTGGCGCGGGTCAAGTGTCTGTTTCGCCGGCTGATACGCGGGTACTTGCGATGTGCGGCAGGAATCGGGGCCCGCGGACTGACCCGCAGGCCCCGTGGCAGCGTCCTCTACGGCTGCAGTATTCCTCCTGCTGAGACTGCGAAGGAGAGGACTCCGTTGGCCGTCGCGGAAGAACTGCCGCCGGGCGTGACGGTCACGACGTGGTTGCCACCCGACACGGCCACCGAAATGGTGTATCCGGTCGACGGCGCCAGATCCGTGATCACGTGGCGGGTTTGAGCGGCGGGCACGGTGTAGCTGAATGGTCCCGCGATCGTGGTTCCAACTTGAGCCGTACCGGAAACCACCACGCTATTGCCCGCGGGCGAGGTCAGGAGCGCTCCGACCGCCGATCCTCCCGTCACGTTGATGCCGGTCGCCGAAGCGACTTGCGCGGACGTTGGCGCGAGATCGAAAACCGTCATCCAGCGGCGTGTGGCAGTGGGCGCGTCCGTTGCGCGGATCTCGGTCCGCCACACCTTATTCCACGTCAACGTATCGGGCGCGAGGTGGTCCGTTATGACGGTTGCGGCGTTCGCCGGAAGGATGGTTGTCATCGACCCGGCGAATTGCCCGTTGACCACATCGAAGCGATGCAATCCGGGGGCTGGAGCGGTCACTTCCACGGGCTTGGCCGGGAAGTGAAACGCCAGGTATTGATCGAGCGAAGCATCGCAAATACCGCTTCTGTCGTACACGACAAATTGCGATGGTCGCAGGTACACGATCTGCCGCGACAATGACGTCACCGCAGAGGGCGCACCGGAGCAGATCGTAGCCTGGCCAGTGGCGGGGTCGTGGAAGGGATAGTACATGTCTTCCAGGAATTGCCCTACTGTCAACACGTACGATCCGGCGTCTTCAAAGCGGCCGATCTGCGTCCGCGCACCATCCGAACGCTGACGCGAACTCTGGCCGTAGGGAGCGACCAGTGTCCGCGTCGCGTCTAACTGACGCACCTGAAAGGTGTTGAAGAAAGTGCGATTGCCGATTAGGTGACTGATGCTCCAATTGCCGTAGCGGTCGTCAAAGCCCGCGCTCCAGCCTGGATCGCCATTGGGATCGTGAGTCAGCCATGCGTCGGCGTTCACCACCAGCGGGTTCTTGTTTCTCTGGATAGCCAGTGATCCTTTGTCGAAGGATTCATGACCGGCACCCGGATTGTTGATGTATGGGCCCGCCATGAATGACATGAACGTCGCACTCGTCGACCAGTCCGAACGCGCAGTTACCCCACCCATGCCCGGAGCCAGGTAGGAGATCGGAAGGCTCGAATAGTCCGCTTCCGGAGCGGTCGGATCCCAGAAGAGGAAGTCGACCCATTCCGTGGTGTCTCCGACGCCGAGCGCGTCGAGAGCCGTCTTGGCGTCGCGCGCATACTTGTGCATCATCGGCGCCGCCGGGTCTCCCAGCATGGCGAGAAGACCGGCGGAGAAGCGATAGGTGTCGAGGCGGCCAGTGCCCGGCCAGACTTTCGGGTCACCGGTGCCATATAGCTCACCGCGATCGTCAACAAGATCGCGCGTGGGCCACGTGAAGGCCATGAGCCAGCGCGGATTGTCCAACGGGTACGTGTAAGACGACTGGGGATTTCCCGCCTGGATCAGATCGATGCCCTTCGCCGTTTTCACGGCGAGCGCCGGCAGCGACTGATTGCGCGTTGCCAGAATGCCGTATTGTGAGTAACCTTCGGTCCATCCTCCCCCGGCCAGATTGGCTCTGTAATACGGTGCAACCTTTCCCAGGTGCTCGTGGTTATACCAGCCATTCCACCACGTGTCGCCCAGCGGGCTGTCGCCTTGGACGGCGAGCGCGGCCATGCACTTCGCCGCATAGTAACCGGCGTAGTAGTTGCCTTGCGGATGTACGTATTCGAAATTGTCCGATGGGTCGTTTTCAAATCCGGTAAACCAGGTGTTGAGGACCGTTTGCAGTTGCGTCAACTGCGCCGGCGTCATCAGATCGTGGAACCAGTCGTAGCCGATACCCATGGCAACTCCGAAATTGCGAATCCCGTATCCGTCGTCGCGGTCCACTACCGGCGTACCGCCGATGCTCTGGTGGGCGGGGTCGGACATGGCCATCAGGATGGCGACGCCCTTCGCTCCATATTGCGCCGCGGTCGTTGGATCGGACAGTTTGGTCGTTTGATAGCAGAGGCCGAGGGGCATCAATGCATCGATGTAGCCGCTGCCCTGATATCCTTCACCTACACTCGGGGGGTTGGGATATCCGTTGTCGCCAATGAAGAGGACGGTGCCGCCTCCGGTGAAGGAATCGCAGACTGACTTCAACGCAGTCCATTCCGCCGTCCGCGCTTGTGCGCGGCCACGGAGGGTGGCGAGGGTTGGCGCGTCAAGAACGATTCGTGGATGCGCATTCCCAGTGGACTGAGCCGTGATAGTGATCGTCGCGGACGCGCTCTTGGTGGAATCCTGAACGCTCGTTGCCGTCACCATAAACGACCCGGTCGCCGTGCCGGCTGTGTAGAGTCCGGTCAAGGAAACCGCGCCGCCGGTCGCGGCCCAGGTTACCGCCGTATTCGATGCGTTCGTCACGGTTGCGGTGAATTGTTGCGTACCACTGGGAAACAGTGTCGCGTTTGCTGGAGAAATACCGACTCCGACCGGTTGCGGGATCGTGATCGTGATCGTAGCCGAGGCGCTCTTCGTCGAATCCTGAGCGCTCGCCGCTTTCACCGTGAACGTGCCCGCGGTTGTGCCCGCGGTGTAGAGGCCGGTCGTGGAGACCGTGCCTCCTGTGGCCGTCCAGGTAACGGCCGTATTGCTGGTTCCTGTTACGGTCGCCGTGAACTGACGGGTCGCGCCGGTCACGAGCGACGCGGAGGTCGGCGAGATCGCGACTGCAACGGCCGTCCCCGCGGTGACGGTAACGGTCGTTGTGGCAGTCACTGAGCCGCCGGAGTTCGTGGCGGTCAGTGTATAACTGGTGGTCGCGATGGGAGTGACCGTCACTGAATTGCCTGTAACGGCTCCCGGGCCTGGAGCGATGCTTAGCGTGGTCGCGCCCGTGACCGACCAGTTGAGCGTGGCGCTCTGTCCCGTTTGCACGGTTGCGGGTGACACCGTGAAACTGGCGATGACGGGCGGCACTGGTGGCGGCGGTGGCGTGCTGCCTCCGCCGAAGCGGCCGAATTGGTCGGCAGGCTCGCCGTTACCCACTACACCGATATTGCCCCCCGCACCGTCTTGCGGATCACCGGCGCCGATGAGCGCACTGCCTACGGCCGGCGAATACATCGAACGGTAAGTGGCCAGAACATCCGAGACCTTCTTGGTGCGGCTCCAGATATCCTCAGGCCGGAATGGGAAAGGAATAGCCGTAGGTTGTGTAAACTTCGGGTTCACGTGGCCATTGATCCCACCCAGGTCGTGCATGCCGTAGCCGGCGGCGCCGGGCGCTAATCCAACCACTCCCAATCCATAGTTGGTCTGGTTGGGAGCGTCGGGGTTGAAGAAATCGTTGTAATCGGAATAGCGAAGCCGCGCCAGCGGCGGATTCGTCGATTCGTTGTACTCACCGGCCAAAACCGGTCCACCGCCGGGGCTCGCGAAGTTGTAGAAGACATTGTTTCGCAAGCTTCCGATGAACGAGCCGGCCGTGACCGCGATGGGGCTTCCGTAGAAGCTCATGAACGCGCCGCCGCCGTCCATCACGTTGTGATGGAACTGAATATTGTCCACGCTATAGAGCAGCTTGAGCCCCGCTCCGGGGCTGTACAACGTCTGACTGACGGTGAACGAAAAAATGTTGTGGTGGATGTTTGACTCGGACACGAGCAGCCGGCTCGATTCCTCGTCACGCTCGTACTTGCCGCGCACGAGCAGCATGGCATCGTCGGCGACGAGCGCGCCGTATTTCGTGAACGCCTCCGGCCAGACGACCGCCTCGACCTTGGCCGCCTCGTCCTCGAGCATGAACACGGCCATGCGATCGCCGCGCTTGGTCTTGAGCGGCCGGAGCCCCGTCACGACGCCGCCGATCAGGCAGTCGGCCTCCGACTGCGTCAGGTCGGCCAGCCGTCGCGCGCCGGCGGCCGCGAGTACGTCCGCGTAGCGCTGCAGGGGATGCCCGCTCATGTACAGCCCGAGCGCTTCCTTCTCGAACGCCAGCGCCTCGGTTTCCGTCCAGGCCCGCGTCCCCGGCATCGCCGAGACGTCGTCGGCCGGGCCGCCCGTCGCGTCCTCGCCGCCGAACAGGCGCGACTGGCCCTGCTCCCGGTCCTTCTGGAGGCGGCCGCCGTGATCGAGGACGCGGTCGAGGCTCGCCAGCACGCGGGGCCGCCAGCCGAGGTAACTCTCGCCCGCGGGCGCCAGCGAGTCGAAGGCGCCGGCCTTGACCAGGCACTCGAGGACCTTCTTGTTCACGAGGCGCAGATCCAGCCGCTCGGTGAGCGCGAAGACCGAGTCTATCCGGCCGCCCATCTCCCGTCGCGCCGCGAGCAGGGACTGGATCGCGCCTTCCCCCGCGCCCTTCACCGCGCCGAGACCGAAGCGGACGCCGCCGGGCTGGACGACGAAGTGCAG
>JAIQFL010000265.1 GCA_020073365.1 Terriglobia bacterium
GGGCACAGCGGCGCCTGGTTCCCTGGTTATCCGGAACTGGCGTCTGCCCCCGGACCCTTCACCCTCGGAGGCAGAGGCGGCTCGGTGATGGACCCGTCGAAGGAGAGCACGTACGCCTTCCTCGATGGCTTTATCGGCGAGATGACGCAACTCTTTCCCGATCCCTACTTCCACATCGGCGGCGACGAAGTGAACCCCAGGGCCTGGAACCAGTCCGAGAGCATACAAGCCTTTGCCAAAGAGCACGAGCTGAAGGATGCGCCCGCCATCCAGGTTTATTTCAACCAGCGCCTTTTGAAGATCGTTCAGAAGTATGGCAAGACCATGGTGGGATGGGACGAGATTCTGGTTCCCGGGCTTCCCACCGATGCGGTGATCCAATCGTGGCGTGGGCAGAAGTCGCTGTCCGAGGCAGCTTCCAAGGGGTATCGCGGAATCCTCTCCTGGGGATACTATCTGGATCACCTGAGCCCCGCCTCTCTGCACTACGCGGTGGACCCGCTGGGCGCCGACGCGTCCAGCCTCACGCCCGAGCAAGCGTCGCGAATCATGGGCGGCGAGGCCTGTATGTGGGCCGAACTGGTCGGTCCTGAAACCGTGGACTCGCGCATTTGGCCCCGCACGGCGGCCATTGCGGAGAGGCTGTGGTCATCCAAGAACATCACCGACGTGGACGCCATGTATGTGCGCCTGGAAGCCGTGAACCGCAATCTGGAATTCACCGGCGTGATGCATCGCGCTTACTACCAGTCCAGTCTCGACCGGATCGCCGGCAGCCAGCCAGTTGGGCCGCTGCGTGTTCTGGCGGACGTAATCGAGGCACTCGGGTTGGGCACGGGGCGCACCGGACGGCCCATGGGAACGATGCCCCTCAACCGGTTGGTGGATGCCTGTCTGCCCGAAAGCGAGCTGGCGCGGTCCATGGAACTGGCGGCCCGGAGATTGGTGGCCAACCCCGCGGGCGATAGGGGCGACGAGGCTATGTTGCGGCGGCAATTTGAAACTTGGGCCGCCAACGACGCGCTCTTCCAGCCCCTGGCGGAGAATAACAAACTGCTGGCGGGGGCCGCACCGCTATCGAAAGACCTTTCGGCGCTCGGAGAAGCCGGGATCAAGATGCTGGACTACCTTACGCCGCATCCGGTTGCGCCAGCCGGCGTGAGCCAGAAAAAGCTCAGTCGCAAAGCCAGAAAGGCGGAACTGGCGGCGCAGCAGGCGGCACAAGCGGCAAGAGAGGAATGGCTCACCAAGGAGAATGCCGAGCTGGCGCGCCTGGCGCAACCACCCCGCCGCGGCAACAGTGGCGGCGGCGGACCAAGCCCCTCGGCGGATGTGCGGCTGGCCGCCTTCCGCCCGGTCAAGGTGCTGGCCGACGCGCTGGTTCACAAGTAGCCGCAAGGGAGTCTCCGCGGCCACGACGAAGCGCGTGTTTCAGTTTGGCCGGTCACTTGAGTTCTGAGCCGCGTCGCTAAACGCCAACCATCGCATAGTACTCGCACGCCCGCATGAACGGAGTTTAACGGGGCGCGGGAGCAACTTAACCTTCCCTTTCGTTTTTAGTCCATCGAGAGCGATTGAGGCGGAACCAAGATCGCAAAGGAGGAGAAGACAATGAGACTTATAGGCACGATGATAGTGGCGGCGGCGGTCACGGTGATGGGCGCTGCGGCGCAGAGCACCCTGGTCGGACAGCGCAGAGAGAACCAGCAGGACCGAGTGGCGCAGGGCATGAAGAGCGGCCAGTTGACCGCGGGCGAGACCAAGAACCTGGAAACCAAGGAGGCGGCCATCAACCAGGAAGTGCGCACCGACCGCACCCTTAACGGCGGCAAGCTTACCAGCCAGGAAAGGCAGACCGTCAACCAGCAGCAGAACCAGATGAGCAAGCAGATCTACGCCGACAAGCACAACGCGGTGACCCAGCCCACACCCAAGACCGAAGTGGGCGCGCGGCGCGAGAACCAGCAGGACCGCATCGCCAACGGCGTCGCGTCCGGCAGGCTGAGTGCCGGCCAGACCGCGAGGCTGGAGAATGGCGAAACCGCCATCAACAAAGAGGTGAAGGCCGACCGCGCGGCCAACGGCGGCAAGCTCACCGCAGCCCAGAAGCAGCAGGTCAACCAGCAGCAGAACCGGATGAGCGGCAAAATCTACCACGCCAAGCACTAGACACAACCATGCGAGCGTTTCGGAGGGCCCATCCCCGGCAGCTTCCAAGCCACGGGCATGGGCTCTCTTATTTTGCGACTGGGATGTGGGACAGGCGCTTCCGCACTCCACTGGTGGGACGGGCGCTTCCGCCTGTCTAGTCTGTCTGCACCAGCGCAAAGGTCACCTGGAGGGGCCGTCGCTCCGGCAATCTCGGATCGTCCTTAGAGTGGCCGCCGCTCCAGCCGGCCTTCCCATTCCGACGCTTCCGATACCAGCCAGATCAGCAGGAGTTCCTCGATTGCCGTTCCAATATCGAGCCCCTGTGGAATGAGAAACACTCCAGGCGTGCGCTTTCCGGCGTCCCTGCGGGCACGAAAGTGAACCGGCATCGTGCCGACGTCATGTGACACGAGCACCCTGTGGGTTTCGGCCGCCAGGGCCAAGACCTCCGGGTCCTTCAGGTTTCGCATTCCAGCCGCGTGCGCCGTCAGGAGGTCCAGCGATGGTTCCCGGCGCAAGACCCCACTCACGATGGCCTGTTGAAACCGGCGTCCGCCAGAAATCGAACTTTCACGATAGGCGCGGCGTGTGCATCTCTTCCCGAGCCCGCATGAGTCTTGCGCGTAGACCCGCCGGCAAAGGTTCGGATCCACGCTTTCCTTCCGCCCACTTCTCGCTTTGGCGGTCGAGATAGGCATCGATGTCGGTCTGTCTCGACAGGTAGTACGCTATTGCGCCGAAGACCTCCTCCAGACGGAGGAGTTCGAAGTTCTGGCAGATGGTTTCGGGAGATTCTCCTCGGCGGAACCCAGAGACAATCGAATCCAGGGAAATTCGCGTGCCGGCCACGTAGTAGGTTCCATCCCTCTCCTCGATGTTATTCCTTACCCATGCATCTCCGATTTTACTCCTTCCGGTGCACAGCGCTCCAACCCCTCGAGATCGTTCCTCCTTCAAAGAAGAGAGGCGGCTTTCCGCGGCGAAATGCGTACCCAATCAAGAGGCCGAGACCTACAGCCAGCTCAAGGGTGCCGGAGGGCTCCGGGGTGCCGGTAGGTGGCGTGTCGGCAGCCGCCACGACATCGAAATCGGCTCCGAGAATCATCGGATCGCCGACGGGATTGGCATCCGCATGAAGTCGGGATTAGCGTCGTAGAGTTGATACGAAGGAGTTGGCCGGACTGAATCAATCCAGTGGGCACATCTGAGGGCATCGTGTACTCGAACAGCCCGAATCAATTGCCCCACCCTCCAGGCGCGTTGAATGTATATGATTGCGAGGTGCAGCGTGCAGTCATGAAGTTCGTGAGCGATCCGCTCCTTTGGTCGAGATCGCCGGCATGAGTCAAACGGTGACAATATTGGGGTCAGCCGCTGCGCTCTCGCGGAGGAGGCGCTCCAACGTCACGGCGGGGCAAAGGTTCCTCTCGATGTAACCGATCAGATTGGTCGCGACCTGGCGCACCATCCTTTCAACAGTGGGATCCAGAACGTGGCCGTCGCGATCGAAGACCTTTTGGACATTTGCGACGGAGATGGGCAGCGGTAGAACCAATCCACCGATGTGCGAGACGACGCCGCGCAGGTGTTCGAGCGACTTGATCGCCCCGATGGAACCGGCAGCCACTCCCAGCAGCGCAACCGGCTTGCCCGCCAGCGCGGAAGGAAATCCGAGGTTCTCGATCACAAGTTTCATTACACTGCTGAAGCTGCCGTGGTACTCGGGCGTTACCAGAATCACGCCGGTAGCGCCTCCGACGATCTTCTGCAATCGTTCGGTATCGACAGAGTTCGAATCTTGTCCGGGAAACGGCAGATGGAGCGTGGCGGGATCAACGACGTCCACTGATACCTTAGGGTGCTGCCGCAGTTCATCAATGGCGAGCGCCGAAGCCATCTTCGTGTAGTTACCAGGGCGGACGCTACCATTGATTACGACAATCCGGATGGGGCGGGACGAATCTTCCATTTTTGCGCTCCTTTGGAGTATCTGATGGATCCTCTTTTAGGTGAGATGCTGGACCTCGATTGCAGGATTCCGGTTTGGACCTAAACGGCTTGTTGTGATTCTCACGTTCACCCGCTCGCTAAACCTATCACCAGTACCCTCCGCAGAGCACCGGCGAAATTTAGCCAATGGATGGCCGACGGGAACGCCGTACTGGCTTCCAAGTCGTCGGCTTACGTGACCGGCCATTTGGCGCCGCTGAACCCGCCGGGGATGAAGTTCCTCATTTCGGAGTTTCTTCCTACCAGCGACGGTTTGTCGGACGGTAGTTCCGTGACTGACCGGACGCTCTACGGCGCCGTCTACGCGGCCGCGTACGTGATGCGCATGTCCACAGTGCCATCCATGTTGTACGTGGGGATGCACGCGCTCTCGGGCACGACGGGTATATACGCCGCCAATACGCACTACCTCGACGCCAAGAACGCGTACGACAAGCGGACCACGATCGACACGTCTAAGCTGAACTTCGGCTTCTATGCGACTGCGCAACCGCTGGGGCTGGCGGTTCTGAACGGCGCTTTGCGGAACGCGACGAACGTGGATGCGACCACTGTGACGGGCGGCGCGACGGTGCCCGCCAGCGGTCTCGGCCAGATTCCGGCGCTCTTCGCCGAGGCTTACGCGACGGCCGTGGGCCAGCAAAGCCTGGTCATCACAAACAAGAGCGCGACGGCGCATCAAGTTACGGTGCGGGTGAATGGAATCCCGGCGGCGGGAACAATGCCGGTGCAGCTTATCGCCGGTTCCGATCCGTCGGCCTCCAATACGGCATCCAACCCGAACGCCGTCACCGTGCAGACATCCACGTCCGGAAACCCGGTCACCGTGCCTGCGTACAGCGCTATGAGGGTGGATCTGAATCCGCCGGCTGTAGTGACGGCCGTCCACAGCGCGAGTTATGCGCCGGGCCCTGTGGCGCCGCAAGAGATTGTCGCGCTGTTCGGCCCTGGGATCGCCTCGCAGACGGCGGCCGCCCAGTCGCTGCCGCTTCCTACGTCGTTGGGCGGGACCTCGGTTCAGATCACGGATAGCGCGGGCAACGCTCAGCTTGCGCCGCTCTTTGAGGTCTCTTCCGGGCAGGCGAACATCCTGATTCCGGACGGGCTCGCGCCAGGGGCGGCGAAGATCACTGTGTTGCACGCCACCTCTGCCGTACTCACCGGTTCAGTGACGATCGCCTCCTCCGCTCCCGGACTATTCACCATGAATGCGGACGGCGCAGGCGTGGCCGCGGCCTATGCTTTTCGCATCACTGCGTCTAATCAGACCCTCGGCGAGACGGTATTCACTTGCGATGCGGCCGCGGCAAGAAGTTGCCTGCCGCTGCCGCTAAGCCTGGGCGCTTCCAGTGACACGCTGTGGGTCGCGCTCTATGGCACCGGAATCCGAGGTGCCCGTTCGGTTCAATGCGTCGTCGCCGGGCAGAGCGTCCCGCCGGCCTATGCCCCCGTCGCGGCGTTTGCGGGCTTGGATCAGGTGAACATTCCGATCCCCAAAGCACTTGCGGGGACGGGAACCATCCGCCTGTATGTGATTGCGGACGGAGCGGCCTCGAACGTGGTCAGCCTGCGCATTCAGTGACCGGCAACGCCGCGCCGATTCGCCAGCAGCATCCTCGATTACGCCAGCCATAGCGCGAAGAGAGCTGATCGGGTGGCGTCCTCACTCATTCCGAGGGCCTATCAATTTCGCCCGAGCGGCCTTGGGTTCGTGCTCTTTAGATTTACGTTGCCGTGGAGGCATGTCAACGTTTGCGGGACGGTCAATCATCGGCGCGCGGATGGATCGCCCGTGGACGGGGGCGCGTGGTCTTCACTTGCGGGCGGCCCAAGCAGCTCCGTGAAGACCGGCTTCAGCGCATCCGCCCAGACTTGATATCCATTCAGCGCGGGATGCAGCTTGTCACGATCGTTCATCATGCCGTCGTGGAGTCTCCCATCATGGTCGGCGAGCTGGCCGTTAATGTTCAGATATCGGATCTTCCGGCCATCCGCCATACCTGCCAGGTTGGCGTTGATTCTCTCGATCTCCGGCATTACAGCCAAGTTGTCGTTGCGTGGAAAGATCCCCATCAGGATGATGACCGCGTTTGGAGCCTTCGACTGCATTACGCGGACCACCGCTTCAAGGCCCCTTGTCACATTTGCCACAGTGCTTTCGACGCCTTCAGGCGGAACTCTGTTGCCAACATTATTCGTCCCGGCCAATAATACAATCACTTTCGGATTGACGTCATCCAACTCACCGTTTTCAACCCGCCAGAGGATGTTCTCAACGCGATCGGCGCCCCATCCGAAATCCGCCGCATTCCATCCGAAGAAGTTCTTTTTCCAGTTCTCAAGTAACTCCGGATAGTCCGTCGCACCCCACCTGCGAGTGATGGAATCGCCTTCGAAATAGACGTCTATGCGGCCCTGTTTGGCTTTGGCGAGAAGCTGTTCGTGCGCGATCTGGGAATTCTGATCCGTTCTCGGCGCCGGCCGGTCCGCGGGAACCGTCTGGGCCGGCAGCAGCGATATCATCGCCATACCGGCCAGGATAGTCTTCACAGGCGCCCCCCCGGACCCGCACGGTGCAGGAACTTGTCGGCCCAGGGAATGAAGTATTTCCAGTTCGGCGCGTCGGTATGTCCGCCGTCGTGCTGGCGCCACGCAAGCTGCCCATCGAGCAGTCCGGTATTCACCGGCGGCATCTTTGCGGTGCGATAGTCCGCGGTAACGCCGAGATCCTTCGCGCCGAGTAAACGGAACACCGGCCCGGCGGCTATGGCGGCCATGAAGCTGCCCTGATGATCGAGCCACTTTGCGTCACCCTTCTCCGGTACGCCGTAGCTGATGAAGGTCAGGCGCGGCGCGCAGAGCGCGAGCAGTTCGTGAGCGTCCACCGGCAGGTCACCCGGCGTCTTGCTTCCGAAGGTTGCTTCGGATGCTCCGTACTTCAGGAAATTCCCGGCCATCCAGTGATATTCACCGGACCCGGTAAGGTTCTCGACAGCCTCACCCCAGTTGCGTCGATGAAGCTTCGCTCCACCCTCACCGGAGGAACCGATCAGAACCACCGCGAAACGCGTATCGAAGGCCATCGTCACCAGGGCGGCTTTGCCGTAACGCGAGACGCCTTCGATACCGACCTGTTTCGCATTCACGGCTTTGTCAGTTTCGAGATAGTCGAGGCCGCGTGAAGCGCCCCACCCCCAGGCCCGCAGCGCGCCCCAGTCGTCCGGCTTACGCGGCTGACTCCTGTTAACCAAGCCAATGATTCCTTTGGTCAGGCCGGCGCCGTTATCGGCCTGAATGCTGCCGGGGTTGATGGAGGCAAATCCCCAACCATCGGCGATGAGTTGCTCGGTTGCGGACGGTTCGGCATTCGCGGGAGGGCTCCCGGGTCCCCGGCCAGCGGTAGTTGCGCCTCGTCCTGGCGCTCCAGCGCGTCCGGGGAATGCCGGCGCGGGAAATGCGACCTCGGGAATGGTTCGGCCGCCGAACATCATCATCACGGGCACGGGTCCCTTCGCGTCAGCGGGGAGAACCAACGTCATTTGGATGTCGACTTGTATGTCGGGGTCCGACGAATTGTCTACATGGCCGAGAAGCTGCTTTCCGATGACAGGGTGGTCGCCGACCATTGCTTCGGCAGTCTTGGTAACCTCCCAAATCACCTTTGGAGCAGTCTTTGGGATTCGTCCCAGCACCTCACGCTCGAAGTCTTCGACAATCTCGGGCCGACGCTGATTCCACCACATGGAGGCCTTAGTTACCTTTTTGCCATTCTTTAGCGTTAGAACCTCCGGCAGATTCGGAAACGGATTTGCCGTCGACTCGTCGTAGTTGGCGTGGTTCGGCTGGCTCTCATAGCCGCTGGGACCCGGGCGAAGCGCCTTGATTCCTAGCTGATCCATCATGTTCTGGTGATCTTCGGCAGCGGTCCATTTCTTTGTGTCGACCGTGCTTTGGGCTGACACACTGACGACAACTGCGAATGCCGCAACAAACGAGAATACTGACGTAAGACGCTGTCGATTCATAATGAATAAGAGATCACATTTTGTTCGATTGCGCAACAAATGATCACATCGGCCCGGAGCGCGCCCAGGCGCTACTTCTCGAAAACGACCTTGCCCCCTACGACCGTCATCCGCACCTGAACCTTGCGGATTTCCGAAGGTGGAATGCGCGTCAGGTCCCGGTCGAGGAGCACAAAATCGGCCAGCTTGCCCTTCTCGAGTGTGCCCTTTCGCTTTTCCGCAAACTGAGCGTAGGCGGCATCGACGGTGTAGGCGCGCAAAGCTTCGTCGACCGTGATCTTCTGCTGCGGAATCCAGCCACCCGGATTCCGGTTTCACAGACCGATTCAAGGAGTTCAGGAGCCCTAACTACCCGTTATTTGGCAGCAGTTTGGCGATCCAGATTGGCGCTCCTCAGATTCACCCTCAAATCATCCGCCGCCGCTTGAATGTCACCGAAAAGCGGGCAAGACTCAGGCGACGCGAATTCCGCGAATCAGCGAGACGGAGGGCGTGCCGGTCATGTCGAAGCAGAAAATCGTGGGTGCGTTTTGCTGTTGCTGATCCTCGCCGCAAGCGCACAGCCAGCCGTGACCATCAAGTCGATCGCCGCGAACGGGAACCGTAGCCTCGCGCTAGATTCGGACGGCACGGTCTGGGAATGGGGTGGCAAGTGGTCCACACCTCTTCGGGTCACCGGATGGTGAGCGGGGCGGCGGGTTTCGATTACGGCCTGGCTGTAAAGAATGATGGACCTTCAGGCATGGGGCGCCAGTGACAGGGCAATTGGGCGATGGCACGACCACCAGCCGGTTAACGCCTGTCCAGGTGTCCGGGCACGGTGTGGGAGTGGGGGGCCCACTTGGGAATGCTGCAATTCGGCCCTCATGGGAGGCCGGAAGCGCGTTTGGAGCCCCGCTGCGAACCAGCGGGCATTTCGGAAAAGGAGCTAAAAGTATGAAACGGTTTGTCTCGGCCATGATGTTTGGCGCCTGTCTTCTGGCAGCTTCGCCGGTCCTCAGAGCGCAGGATTGCGGCAATTGGATCAATTGGGATCTCCGCGGCACTTACACGATGTCCGGCAGCGGCTTTATCGATCTATCGAAGGTATTGCCGGGCGTGGGTTTGCCATCGGGACCGATTCCGATGTTCTGGGTCGGCGCTTTCACTTACAACGGCGCCGGGGGCGGTACAGGGTGGGTTTCTACCAATGCGGGCGGGGGCCAGATGAACGCTCAATTGGTTGGCCTGACGTATTCCATGAAGTCAGATTGTAGTGTCCAGGTAGCCTTTTCCATGAAGTTAACCGAATTGGGCATTACGATCGGGCCGTTCCACCGTCTCATGGTGGTAGTCCCGAAGCCGGAGGCACTGGAACTCCACATGATCTTCGTGGGCAGTGGCCCGGGCAAGCCACCCGACGTGGGGTTTGATCTGGGAGTCGCACATCGCATCTCGACGCAGTACTAACGAGGCTCGTCTCAGACCGTGGTGGCTGTTGCGGCGAGCCCTACCGTCAGCATCGCGTTGAAAGCCGACAGGACGGTCTGGGGATGGGGGTCTTCCGGCGGGAATCTGGCGCCGGTAAGCCGTCGCAGCATCTCTGTCCGACGGACGGCCGGTTCAGGCTTAGCAATAAGCATTGCAGTCTCAGTTGCTTATCTGTTCAGACGAAATCCTCCGCGAATCCATCGGCAGGCGATTGAAGGTCATCCCGCCCTAGCCGAGACTCGCTAACGTGAGCCTTACATTGCGGTGCTTCCTACTCGGACCGTGGCTCCTGTTCGACACGGGCAGACTCGGCGCGGACAGCCTGCCGGACTTCTCTCGTGAATTCTGCACGGGGAAGTAACACCATCGCGATGCGAGTCAGCTTTCCGGCTCCATACGAGGGGAAGCGCCTTGTGGTATACCGACGCACCGATCCCCGGAGGGAGAACTGCCTTTCCATTGAAACCGGCGCGTCGGGATGCGCTGAGAATTTTGTCGGCGCGCTCGCCGTCACGCGTTTAGGGTAAATCGGGTCGCCGACCGCAAACCCGCGGCGGCATCCATCCGGGAAGTCGTCACGCTGGTAGACCAAGGCCCTGGGCTGCCGGAGCGACCGACGTTCGCGATGAGCATCAAGCTGGTTAACGGCATCGGCAGTGACCTGCGCGGCACTGATGGACGCGGCGGGAGAAAGCTGGGACTCCAGGGCGAAGTTCCACTGGTTGGTGAACTGCGGCCGGAGGTTGAGCTCCCAGGCGTAGGCTGTATAGATGGGGTTGGCGCCCGCGCGAGGGTGGTGAGGTCGCCGTGCGCGATGACGTCCGCGAAACCGGTGCGGATATCCCCCGGCGTGGGATCGAAGGCGACATCGGACTCGACGAAGAATGGGGGGTTGAGGGGGAGTCGCGCGCCTATGCCTGTGCCCTCCAGGAACGTGGAGAAGCGATATCCGGCGCGGATGACGAGCTTGCTGTTCAGCGCGTTCGGAGTCCAGGCTCATCCGATCGTGGGCATGAACTGCTTGTGATAGGGCTTATACAGCGCGCGGCCGTACTCCGACTGGCCCGGGTAAATCAGCTTGCCCGTGAAAATGTCGACGTTGAGCTGGCGATCGGCCACTTCATACAGAGGGCTGATGTACTCCCAGCGCAGGCCGAGATTCAGGGTGAGGTTGCGCCTCAGCTTCCAGTCGTCCTGCACAAAGACCGCGTTGCGCCAGTGGCGCTGGCCCCAGGTGCCGGTGATCGCCCCACGTGCTTTTCTGGCCAGCGCGTCGAGCAGGAAATCGCCGTAAGCGCTTCCCGAATAGCCGCCGGAGAATACGAAGCTGCCGAGTGCTCCGCCGAGGCCGGCGTATCTGGCGTTCTGCTGGATCCGCATGATCTGTCCACCGAACTTGAGCAGATGAGTGCCGCTCTGGAGCGCGAAGTTGGTTTGGACCTGGTACTTATTCTCCACGGTGTGATACAGGTTGCCCGCCGCGCCGATGTTGGTGAGACCATCTCCGACGGTGATGCCGCTGATTCCAGGTATCGGTTGGCCGCCGGGGATCCCGAACCTGGCATTGCCGTCCGCGCCGAGCTTGCCGGACCAGTCCACCGGCAGGCTCTCATCCGTCGCGATCCGGGAGAAGGCGACGCGCGCGTCGTTGACGAGCCGAGCCGTAAACGCACGGGTCCAGTTGCCAACGGCGCTGGTGGTGGCGCCATACGTACCCGTCGGGAGCAGGACCGGCAAGGCCGCCTTGGAAGGGACCAGCTCATAGCGGCTGATTGGACCAACGGCCGGAAATGGTGTCTTTGCCGGACGGCCGCCAATCCCCTTTGGCGTCGGCCTGGTGATTGGAGAGCCGGCTGCGTGCGTCCGCCATGTAGTTGTTGGTGACGCCGAGTGGGCCCACGCCGAGGTTGTTGGGCAACGGATAGAGGTCCGGGCTGGAGAACAGCTTGGCGGCGACGGGATTGGCGATGCGCGCCTGGGGAATGATATTACCGGGGAAGCTGGCGAGGGTCAGCGGGTCGCGGACAATCTCGCCCAGCGTGAGCAATGGGGAGGGATCGCCGCTGCGCCAGGCGGCGGGCGCGACGCTGGCGAGAGCTGGACCGGCGGTGTGCTGCTCGGTGCCCTCGTAGTCGATAAAGAAGAACGCCCGGTTGCGCCGCAGCGGCCCGCCCAGCGTGCCGCCGAAAATGTTGCGGCGCAGGGCCGTGCGCGGGACGCCGGAGCGGTTGGCGAAAAAGCCGTTGGCGTCGAGCTTCTCATTGCGGAGAAACTTGAAGGCGTTGCCGTGGAAAGAATTCGTGCCGCCCTTGAGCGTCATGATCACCGAAGCGCCTCCGACGTTGCCGAACTCGGCGCCAGCGTTGCCGGTGAGGACCTTGACCTCTTCCAGGGCGTCGACGTTGGGTTGGTAGCCGATGCGATTGTTGGCCGAGTCGTTGACGTCGACGCCGTCCAGCAGGAAGTTGTTCGTCTGTTCGCGGTTCCCGTTGACCTGGGGGCGGGAGCCGGAACCCTGGAAGCGGCCCGACGTGGACATGTTGGAGGGGTAGGTCGTGATCGCGCCGGGAATCAGAATGAGCAGGGTGGCGAAATTGCGGCCGTTCAGCGGCAGCGAGGTGAGCTTGGTGGAGGTGATGGTGTCGCCGGTGGCCACGGATTCGGTCTGGAGGATGGGCGCGACGGCGATGACGTCCACCGCCTGAGTCAAATCACCGACCTCCATCGCAATGTCGACGCGAGCGATCTGGTTCACTTCCAGGTGCAAAGGGCCAAGAACGGATTTCTTGAAGCCGCGCGTCTCGGCCGAGACGTTGTAGGCGCCGGGGGGAAGGAAGAGGATGCTGTAGACGCCGGCGGCGTTAGTCTCGGCCGGGAAGGGGACGCCGGTAGCAACGTTGGTTGCCGAGATCTTGACGTTAGCCATAGCGGCGCCGCTGGGGTCGGTGACCGTGCCCGTGACAGAGCCGGTGGTAGTTTGTGCGATCAGGGCCGACGCGGCCACCAGGATCAGCAGCACTATGTACGGGAGTGCCGGTTTCATTCTGACCACCTCCCCGGGCCGTGGCCTCCGCCGATACCACGCCGGGCGCAACCCCTAAGGGAGCGCCAACACAGAATGTCGAGTCGGGAAAATGCGCGGCAGGTGCGCTATCGGGCCGGCCTGCGGTGGCGAGTGGGACAGCGCCCGCCCGACCAGAGTCACCCATGCCTCCGGAGTTCCAGGCCTGAGACTACGATTTAGTGTACCTCGGCTGTTGGGGGTCCGGCGAAAGCGCTACCATTAGTCGTCGCCGCAACGCTCTGTGGCACGCCATGACTGTCGAGAAATCCCCTCTCGCCAAGAATCCGCTCGGCAGCCCTTTATTTTAAGGCCTATGCGCGGACCAGGGGGTCCGTCCTGGGGTCCGCCCCACGAGGCACTATTCCGCACTCGAGCTAAGGTGCAAGCCGGCCGAGCCGGCTCTACGGCGTCTCCCAATCATCACGCCGCAGATGCGTGCGGATGATCAAGTACAGGTCCACCACATAAAGCACGATCACGATGTCGCCGAGAACTGTAGCCGTGGCACCGGGCGGCAACAATTGCACATACCCCCAGAGCAGAAAAGCAAATCCCAGCAGCAGCCGTTTGACGAGTTCCATGGCGTGTGGCCGCACGGCAGGCTGGAGGCAGACGTAGGCCGCGCCAATCAGCACCAGAGGCGCCGCGGAAGCGGTCGCATGAATCGAGGTAATCGCGCGTCCTAACGCATCTATCCCCATGAGCACGATCCCGCTGGTGGCAGCGCCTACAGCCAATCCAAAGCTGCACCAGCGGAAGATGCGGTGGTGCAAGGATTCGGGTGGTGCGGACGTCGGCATCCACCTATTGTAGCGGCAAGAATTGGGGGGGCGCCCTACAGCGCCTCGCCTATCTTGCGCAAGCCTTCCGCGAACATCTCGGTGTTCACACCCATGCCGATGCGGAAGTGGCCGGGCATCTCGAAAAACCGGCCCGGCACCGCGGAGGTTTCGTATTCCGCGCGGAGCCTCGCCAGAAACTCGCCGGCATCCCCACTCTCCAATCGCACAAACGCCGTCGTGCCCCAGTCCGTGGGAGTCACCGAGACCTCCGTGTGCCGCTCCAGGAAATCGCCAAGCAGCGCCCGATCTGCCTCCACGATCCGCCGCGCCCGATCCCGGATCGCAGCCAGATTCTCGAATGCGGCCACACTCAGGATCTCCGATGGATGCGCCGGCGTGGCGGCATAAACATCGTTCAGCCGGCACATTCTCCACGCCAGCTCCGGCCGCGCCAGAATCCACCCGCATCGCAGGCCGCTCAGGCCGTAGACCTTCGTCAGGCTGCTGGTCACCAGGAACTCCGGACCAAGATGGAATGACGTTCGCGGCGTTCCTTCGTACACCGCGTCCAGGTACACCTCGTCCACCAGCACGTTCGCCCCGGCACTCCGCGCGATGTCCCCCACTTCGCGCAGCACGGAATCGGGCGTGAGCACGCTCGACGGATTGTGCAGATTGGTGATCACGATCAGCCGCGTACGGGGAGTGATCGCGCGGCGAATCTCGTTGGGATCCACCGCGAAGCCGCTGGCTTCCCTGCGCGCGAAGCGCTTCACATCCGCTTCCAGGTACAGCGCCGCATCCAACAGCGGTCCGTAGGCCGGGTGCTCGATCAGCACCTCGTCGCCCGGTTCGATCAGGGCGGCCATCGCCAGGTGGTTGGCCATCGATGTTCCGCCGGCCTCCACTACGCAATCCGGGTCGACGCCGTGCTTCTGCGCGATCGCGCACAGCAGAGGACCGTAGCCATAGCTGTTGTCGCCGTGGATCTCGAGCTTCGTGAAATCGAAGGGCAGGTCGCGCAGCGGGAAGGCGCCCACTCCGCTGGTGGCGAGGTTGAACCGGGCGCGGCTCTCGGTCTTGGCCCAGTGCATGTACTCCGAATGCTTGTGTCTCATGAGTTCCGTTGGGAGCGGCTCCAATACAAATATACGGGAACACCGGCCAGCATGATCAGGAAGGCGATCCCGCTGTTGGCGGGGTAGGTGGCCACCGTGCTGACCACGATTCCCACGCACGCCAGCACGAACAGGGCGGTGGTGTAGGGATGTCCGGGCGACCGGTAGATCGCGCCCTCCCGAGCGCCGCGGTCTTTGCGCCGAAAGAGGAAGAGCGAAGAAGCCGCCAGCGCGAACGCGATGAAATCGACGGACACCTCGTAGTTCAGAATCTGCTCGTACTTTCCGGAGCGGGCGATGGCGGTGGCCGCAACGCCTTGCAGCAGGATCGCCACCACCGGCGCGCCCGTGCGCGGCGAAAGCCAGCCGACGCTGTGAAAGAACAGGCCATCGCGGGCCATGGCGTTGTACACGCGCGGGGCCGTCAACATGCCCTGGCTGAGGAACCCCAGGGTCGAGATGGCGATCCCCACTGCGATCCACAGGGCGCCGCGGTCGCCCATCGCCCGGCGCATCACGTCCGAGGCCGGGGTTGCGGTGTGATCCAGGCCCGCCGGGCCGAGCACCTTCAGGCAGACCACGTTCACCGAAAGGTACAGCAGCACCACCCCGCTGACGCCCATCACCAGGCCGCGCGAAAGGTCGCGCCGCGGATCGCGCATCTCGGCCGCCACGAAGGTGGAGGTCTGCCAACCGCCGTACGCGAAGCCCACCGGAATCATGGCCGCCCCGATGGCCCCCAGCAGTCCGAAGGAGGCCGGCCGATCCAGCAGAGGGCGGGGATGGATGGTGCCGCCGCCCAGCGCCAGTCCCACGACGACCATGGCGGCGATGGCGCCGGTCTTCAGGAGCATGAGGGCGCTCTGCACATTGCTGCCGGCGCGCGCTCCCATACAGTTGATGGCGGTCAACGCCAGCAGCGCCACGGCGGCGATGGAACTGTCGTTCCACGAGACGCCGCTGATTTCCCGGAAGTACCCGGCGAAAGTGACGGCCACCGCCGCCATGCCCCCGGTCTGAGTCACCAGCAGCAGCACCCAGCCATACACGAAGGCCACCACCGGGTGGTACGCGTCGCGCAGGTACGCGTATTGCCCGCCCGCTCCCGGCAACCGCGTGGCCAGTTCGGCCCAGATGAAGGCGCCGGACATGGCCAGCGCGCCGCCCAACACCCACACCCCCAGAATCAGGAAGGGCGTGTGCACCTGGTGCGCGACCACCGACGGATTCCGAAAGATGCCCGACCCCACGATGCCTCCCATCACGATCATGGTGGCGTCGAAAAGGCCAAGTTGCCGACGGATCTTGGGTGCGTCCAAGGGTGTAGCCTATCACGGGCGGATACTCCGAAGTCCGCGATGTTTAGCATTTTCCAATCCAAGGATGATCCTGAAATTAGGAATCGTTTCCAATGCAAGATGATCCTGAAATTGGGTACACCAAGACCAGGTGGATGACACTCCTTTCTTCCGGCTCGTGAGGCTCTGCAGGACGCCGTTCAGTCTTTGTCCTCCGCGACGAAAGGAGGACG
>JAIQFL010000266.1 GCA_020073365.1 Terriglobia bacterium
CCGGTTGGCCGCCTTCGCTACCTAATGGATCACAAGTCCATCTGGAAGAAAAGCCTCACCTTCCTCCGCTATCCCACTGCCTTCCGAGATTGGCCGGTAAACGAGTCACCGCACTCAAAGAATATTTCGCCCCCCATTTTCAAGAGTTTACGGCCTCAAACAGCCTGTGGCCTCATCCTCGTGTGCCAACATTTAGTCAGGTAGGATATCCAACCCACTAAAGGCCGGTCTCCCCGACTGACATTTTGCTGCGGTTCGGATTGGTGGCCACCATCGCCTTGTTTTACTTCGTGAACAGCTTCAATGCCATCACGCTCGGCGGCGATTGGAAGGCCTGGTTCGCCCCCGCGGGCCTGGCGACGCTGCTGCTGCTTTTAGGAATCGCCCTCTTTGCTTTCTGGCGCTCTTTGGGCTCGCGCGAATTGCTGGGCGCCGACGAAGCCGCAGTCTGAACATCCTCGGCCCCTGAGATTGAACAGGAGACGCTGCCCACCCGAATTCGCCCCGACGGCTGCAGTAGTCGGCCTGGGTCGGTGAGAGGCGGAGCCTGTCCCACCAGTGCCGGGTTCAAGGTGCTTTCTTTTGACGCCCTACCGTTTTCGCGCCGCGTTTGGCGGCCGCGGAGCCACATCGCCATAGACAATTCCGCGGCCGTTCATCCCCAGGTAGACTCTCCCAAAGATGCGCGGGTCAGCGGCGATCACGGTGGGCCCTCCGAACTGGTGCAGGTCGTCATTGATGCGGATCCAGGTGGTTCCCGCGTCGGTGGAGCGATAGATGCCTGAAATGCCGTTCACCGTGCCGTACAGATACAATGCCGGGTACGGAGCGCCGGGCGCGGCCATGCCGAAGGCCACCATGTTGGCCCTGGCCAGCGTGGAGGACCCAACCTCGGTCCACGTGGCGCCCGAGTCGACGGAGTGGTAGAGGCCGCTGCCACCGAACGCCATCCACAGGTCCCCTTCCCGCCCAAAGACCGGACGCGGAATGGAGGTGCTTCGGGGAAGAGGGACTGGCGTTCCCGTGAAGCTCTTTCCTCCATCGATGCTGATGTAGAATGTGCCAGTGTTTTGGTAGGCGTAGAACTTGAGCGGGTTGATGCGATCCGAGACAATCGTGGCGCGAGCCGGGAGGCCGGCGACCGCCGTCCAATGGCCGCCGTTGTCGACCGAGTAGTACATGGAGTTCCCGCTATCGGGAGTCCAGACAAAAGCGCTTCCATCCGCCGACACCGCGATGGAACCGTTGCCGCTGCCTACGGCCGTGAAGGGTGTCCAGGTGGCGCCGCCGTCTTTGGAGTAAGCTCCGTAGGGACTGGAGTTGCCGACGCGCGCCACGACGGAGGGATTCTGGCCCGCGTAATCGAGGCCGGTGGTGTTGCCGAAGATGGGGTTGCTGGACATGCCGGAGGGCGGCGAGACATTCAAATCGTCGTGCCGGAAGCCGCCGATATCGGCGACCCCGCTGAGCAGGTGCGCGCCAGCGGCCGGGCTGATCAGCGCGAGCACGGCTGTCTCTTCGATTCCGTCGGCCTCGACGAACCAATGAGGGCTCACCTTGGCGTCGGCCCGCTTCAGATCGTTGGTGCCGTACACCGTCGCTCCCGTGCCGAAGATGGCGCGGTTCGAGTCGGTGGGGTCAATGGCCACGCTGCCCATCCACCAGCCGAATTTCGGAGTGGCGCCCCAAGCCAGGTAGGGCGAAAGGGAAATGTCTTGAACAGTAAAGTTGGCGAGCGCCGCCAGCGAGACCCAAGTGGAGCCGCCATCCGTGGTCCGATACACCGTGTCGATGGGGTACCAGCGGTCCAAAGTGGAAACCACCACGGTGTCGGGGTTCGCCGCGTCCACGCTCACGCCGCAGAATCCGGACATGGTGGTCTGGCGGGGATTGGTCTCCATGGGCGGCGTGACGTCGGTCCAAGTGTCGCTCGCGGTATTCAGTTTCCAGACGGCCCCGTTGGTCATGCCGTTCGGACCGGGCTGGTCGCCATAAGTGATGTAGAGACTGCCAGTCGACGTGAGGGCTGCGCGTGCGGGCGTGGGGACCAGGCTCTGCGAACCGCTCGCAAAGTGGCTCGGCTGACCCGGAATGGCCTGCCAGGTGGCGCCGCCGTCTACGGTCCGGTAGAGTCCGTTGCCCTGATTGGCGCCGACGAAGACCGTACCGGAGTGTTGCGGATCGAAGAGCACAAAGACCAGGCCGGGATCACGCGGACTGATCGGGAAACTGGCAACCTGATTCCACGTGACGCCGTAATCGTCGCTCCGGTACAGCCCATTCGTGCGCGTACCTAGAAAGATCTGGTTGGGGCTGAACGGGTTCACGGCCATCCGCTCGCCCATATTGCGGCCATTGCCATTCGAGCTCAATTTGACGGGAAGCGGGTGAGTCGCGAAGTGCGCTCCCCGGTCCGTGGAGGACAGAATCGCGGCGCTTCCCGACGTGTACATCCCCACGGCCAGATAGAGCCGAGTGGGGTCGTTCGGATCGAGCGCGATGCTCTCCACGCCCGTCAGGTTGTAGTTGGCCGGACTCTCCCAATCGAGCAGCGGAATCCACTGGTTGGTGTCGGGGTTCCAGCGGTAGGCGCCGCCGATGTCCGTACGGAGATACCACAAACCGGCCTCGGTGGGATGCATCACGATCCCGCTGACGAAGCCGCCGGCGACGATCTTGACCGGTTTCCAGGTGTACGGCTCTCGCATCCGCGATCCGCTCCCTTGTGCCGAACCCGCCTGGCGGAAGGCGCTCGCGTAGAGCAGGGCAGCCGATACCGAGACTGCGGCTGAAAGGTGGCGGCGGCAGATTTTCATGACTCCTCCCCGGCCCACTGCGGCAATTTTAGCACCGCGCCTCCGACTCCTCGGCTCAGCCTGCTTGGATTAGAATGGGTCAGATACTCTGCCGGAACACCTGATCCCATGCACGCCTGCTGGTACATTCTACTTCTAGTTGCACCGCTTCTTCGCGCACAGCCGGATGAAGCGGAGCACAGCTTCCAGCGGGCTTTGGAGCTGCATCAAAAGGGAGATTTCGAAGGCGCCATCCAGCAGTACCTGGTTTGCCTGAAGGCGAATCCGCGGAAAATTGAAGCGCGCTCCAACCTGGGCGCCGTGTTGGTGCGGGTGGGACGATACGGCGAGGCCATCGAGCAATATCGCATGGCGCTCGATGGAGCACCGCCGCAGATGACCAACCCCTTGCGAATGAACCTCGCCCTGGCCTATTACAAGACCGGCGAAATCCCCCAGGCGGCGCGCGAACTGGTGGCCGTCCAGGCCGCCGATCCCGGCAATCTGCAGGTCACCCTTCTGCTGGCGGATTGTCATCTCCGCATGGGCGAGTTTTCGAAGGTGGTGGAGTTGCTCAAGCCGCTGGAGGGCGGCGATTCTAAGGACTCCCTCGCCATCCGGTACATGCTCGGGACGGCCCTCATCCGCAACGGCCAGGTGCGCGAGGGGCAAACCGCGATCGACCCCATCCTGCGAAATTCCGATTCCGCCGAGGCCAAGCTCCTGGTTGGCATGGGCATGTTCATGGCTGGCGATTATCCCGCGGCGGTTGGCCAATTCCGGCGGGTCATCGAAATCAACCCTTCCCTGCCCTCCGTGTATTCGTATTACGGGCAGGCGCTGCTTTACACGGGCGATGCCGATGGGGCACAGGCGGCGTTCCGGAAGGCGCTCACCGAGGACCCCAACGACTTCGAAGCGAATCTGAGGTTGGGCCAGATCCTGGAGGCCCGCCAGCGGTACCCGGACGCGCTGCCGCTGATCGAGCGGGCATTGCGGTCGCGGCCGGGATCGCTCGAAGTGCACGAAGATCTGGCAACGGTCTACGGCAAGCTGGGACGCGGCGAGGATGCCAGCCGGGAGGCGGCCATCGTGAAACAGGCAGGCCCGCGCCAGGCGCCGGCGCAGGCGGTGCAGGGGCCGTCGGTGGGCCAGCCGGCGCCGGATTTCAAACTGGCCCCGGTCGGTTCCGGCGCACCCATTGAGTTGCGGGGACTGCGAAAGGTGAAGCCCGTACTGATCGTCTTTGGCAGCTACACCTGCCCGAAGCTGCGCGCTTCGGCTCCGGCCCTGGAAGAACTGCATGGCCGCTACGGCCAGAAAATCGGGTTCGTCTTTATCTATATCCGTGAAGCGCACGCGGGCGCGGACTGGCAAAGCACGATCAACCAACGGGAAGGCGTCCAACTGGCGGAAGCCAGGACCCCCGAAGAGAAACAGGAGCACGCCGCGCTTTGCATTCGCAAAGTCAAATTCAGTTTCCCGGCTGCCATCGACGGACTGGATAACCGGGTAGAGGCCTTGTATGGAGCCTGGCCGAGCCGCGCATTCCTGGTGGGCACCGATGGCAAAGTTTTGTGGAGCAGCCCGCTGGGAGAACTGGACTTTAAGCCGGGCGAGTTGGAAGCTGCCATACGTGGAACAGGTTCCCGGCCTTCCCATCCGTTTTTCTAGGCGCCCCTTCGCCTGTTCCCAGCTCAACGCCTCGACCGGATCCATGTGGAGCGCCTTACGAGGCGGGAGGTAACGGGCGAGGATGGCGACGGCACCCCGGGAGGAGCGCAACCGAGATGCAGGTTGCGGCATCCAGTCCTCCCAGGCCATCGGGTCGGGTTTCATCGGATAGATGATGGAAGAGAGATGACGGAACCGGAAGCGGCGGTCGCGATCATACGAACACGCAGGCAGCAGTCGATTCTGCTCATCCGCAGAGCCGAGCGCGAAGGGGACTCCTGGTCGGGCCACTGGTCGTTTCCCGGTGGATGGCGTGCTGCGGCGGATCGGGACCTGCTGTGCACCGCTATCCGCGAACTGGAGGAGGAGTGCGGGGTCCGGCTCACGCGAGAGCAGATGGATCGGGCGCTGCCCTACACGGTGGCCCGGCGGAAGGTGGGGCGGTTCGTGCTGGTGGCGCCATTTGAGTTCCACGTGGAGGAGGAAGTTGCGACCGTTCTGAATCCGCACGAAGCCGTGGAAGCGCTTTGGGTTCCAGTGGGCGCGCTTCTCGATCCGTCGCGGCACGCTTTGCGACCGGCGCCCGGGCGGCCGCCGGAAATGTTATTTCCAGGGATCGAGCTCAACGGCATGCCGCTGTGGGGATTCACATACCGCCTGATTACCGACTGGCTGGGACTGCGGCCAAAGGAGCAGCCGATGGAATTGGCCGGGTTCGAGGCGGCCGAGCGGGTGTTGGAATTCCTGCTGTCCCAGGGGTTGGTGCTGAAGCAGGCGTGGACGGACCAGCGGACAGGTGAGCAATTGGTGAAGGCCGCGGCAGTGTCGGGTGTGATTCCGGTGGACCGCGTTCTCACCCACTTCTCATTTCCCGAGCGGCACTTTCCGGCTGTGAATTGCCTGGAGGTGCGCTCGGAGTACGTGCGCCTGGCAGGACCGGCTTGGGAAGAGTATTTCATTTATGCCGATCATTTTCCCCTTGACTTCCAGCCCACTAATAACTAAGTTACTAGTCGGCGCATGAAAACGCCAAAATCGATTCCCACGGCTAGCTAGCTGGTTTCCGCAACTTGGAGCCCACCGGCAGGCATACATCAATGTGAGATTCGTACCGATCTCACAGTGACTGAGAGTCGCCGGTGGGACAGGCCGTGGCCTGTCCCCATGGGTCTCCGGCCCGCGAACCTGCTTGAAAAGTTGGGCGGACCCCTCGTCCGCGCGTAACCCCCTGGTCGCGCTCTTCCTGCCGCCCACTGGTTCTTCGACCCTGTCTGCTCCCGCTACTCGTAGCGTAGTGCCACCATTGGATCGACCCGCGTGGCACGCCGTACGGGGATATACGCGGCCCCCACGGCGATCGCCCACAGCAGCACCGCGGCAAGTCCGTACACCCACGTGTCCCACGGCTCGATCGCGTACAGGAAGGACCGAACCAGCTTGCCTGTGGCAGCCGCCGAGCCGGCCCCGGCCGCCGTCCCGATGACCAGCATGAGCGCGACCTCACGTACCACCAAGCCGCGCACACGGCCCGAATCCGCTCCCAGCGCCATCCGGATGCCGATCTCCCGAGTCCGCCGTGCCACGTTAAAAGCCAGCACGCCATACAGCCCAATGGCGGCCAGAAGCGTGGCCAGTCCGGCGAAAGTGCTGGTGAAAACCGACAAGAAGTGCTCTGCAAACATGTTCTCTTCGATCTGCATCTGCATGGTCTTCAACTCGCGAATCGGCAGGTTGGGGTCGAGCGCCGCCACTTCACGGCGGATAAGCGGGGCCGCGTGCTCCGGGTCGATGACCGTACGCACGTAATAGAAGATAACGTTCCACCGGGTGTTTTGATCGAGCGGAGTATAGAACACCGGGGGCGCCGGCTCCCTCATGTTGGCGTATTTCGCGTCCTTCACCACCCCGACGATCTCGGTGTCCAAAGGGGCGCCGCGCGAGATGTGCCGGCCCAGCGGATTCCGATTCGGCAGGAAGTGCCGCACAAACGCCTCGTTCACCAGTGCCACTTTCGGTCCGCTGAGGTTGTCGGCCCGGGTAAATTCCCGCCCGGCGATGAGCGGAATTCCCATGGTGCGGAAGTAACCGGAAGCCACCACGTTGAAGTTCGATTCCGCCCCGTCCTCCGAAGGCGCTACGTAGCCTTCCACCTCAATGGTGGTGCTGGAGTTCGATCCCGCGATGGCCGGCACGCGCGCTGCCGAAACCAGTGTGACTCCGGGGATGGCAGCCAGACGGCCGATGAGTTGCTCGTGGAACGCGGCGACGCCCTGATCGGTGTAGCGGTTCAGTTTCGGCAGCAGCGAGAAGGTCACGAGGTGATCCGCGCGAATGCCCAGGTCGACGTTGGAGAGCTTGACCAGCGTCTTGCCGAACAAGCCCGCGGATATCAGCAGCAGGAGCGCGATCCCCATCTGCGCAGTCACCAGGGTCTTGCGAAAGGCGTTGGTCGACCCGCCTCGGGAGGCTTGACCGGCCTGGCTCTTGAGGGACGATACCAGGTCGGCCTTGGACGAATGGATAGCGGGGAAGAGTCCGAACAGGATGCCCGTGAGTATCGAGACCGACAGGGAAAAAAGAAGGATGCGTGCATCCAGGGCGTCCGACAGGAAGCCCTGCATGCCCCGGGATGGAGGGATGCTGGCCAGGATCGCGCGGATGGTCCAACGCGCCGCCAAGAGTCCCATCGCACCGCCCGCAACGGCAATCAGGCAGGACTCCGCGAGAAGCTGGGGGATGATCTGCACCCTCGAGGCGCCCATGGCCAGGCGCACGGCCATCTCGCGGGTGCGTGCCGCGCTGCGCGCCAGTTGCAGGTTGGCCAGGTTGGCGCAGGCGATCGACAACACGAGGATGGTGATGCCCATCGAAAGGAACAGCGGCTGGCTTCCCTGCTCGCCCAGGCCGCCGCGTCCGTGCTCGCCGGGTTTCAGGATGACCTTCTTGGCCTTGAACTGCTGGAGGAAATCCGCGCGCGGCGTGCGCAGGAGCTGAATGTCCTGCTCGAGCTGCGCGCGGTACGCCACGTTGATCGCCACCTGGGCGTGTTCCCGCGTCTCGCCGGGTTTGAGACGTCCGAACAGCGCGACCCAATAGCTCTTGCGATCGGCTAGGTCGCCGACCCCGGGACCGATCTCTTTAGCCATGCAAATGGGAACGTAGATCTCGGGCGGGCTGCCCAGCCTCTCGCTGGTGAATCCCTTCTGCGCGACTCCCACGATGGTCATGGGATATCCGTTGACGATCATGGTCTGGTTGAGGACCGAGACATCCGACCCGAACCGCGAGACCCAATATCCGTAGCTCAGCACCACTAGCGGATAGCCGCCGGGTGTGCGGTCATCCTCTTCAGTGAAGACGCGTCCGATGGCGGCGCTCACACCTAACAGATCGAAATAATTCCCCGAGACCAACCGCGCGGTTCCGTGTGAAGAGGCGTTGTGGTAGGCCAGGCTCACGGCCTGTGAGCGCGTGCCCGCCAGTCCCGTGAAGGGGGTCTGCTCCTTCTGCAATTCCCGGAACATCGGGTAGCTGAAGGAAGGCCCGCCGGCTTCGTCCGAAGTCGAGCTTCCCTGGACCGGCCCCGGGTGATACAGGTAGACCAGTTTGTAGGGGTTCTTCACCGGAAGCGTGCGCAGCAGCACCTGGTCGATTAGCGAGAAGATCGCCGTGTTGGCGCCAATGCCCAATGCCAGCGAGAGGATCGCGATTACTGTGAAGAGCGGCGTCCGCGCCAGCCCGCGCAAGACGATACGAAGACTTGCCATTTGAGTTCACCCTCCAGCCTTTGACGTTTCTCGATCATAAAACGTTGGCGCACGTCCGTTGGTTAACGGCTCGCCGCAGTATATCCTCAAAGGTATGAATCGCCGCAAATTCTTCGCAGCCACCGCCGGGGCCGTACTGGTTCCGCTGGCCAGACTGCAGGGTGCAGACTCAGCCATCCCCGAATACCAGAAGCCCGTCTTCAACCTGCACAAGCTGTTGGACGCTCCCGTCAAAATCGCTTCCATCGACCTGTTACAGTCGGGCCGAACCTACTTTGTCCGCACACGGTCCACGGACGGCGCGGAAGGCGTCGTGCAGACCAAGGATATGGAAGACTTCATCCCCATCCTGCTGCGGAGGGTGATTCCGCACTTCCTCGGAAAGGATGCGCGCGACCTCGAAAACCTGGTGGACGAGGTCTACGTGGCCAATTACAAAATGGCCGGGCAGGCGTTCTGGTGTCCCGTGGCATACGTGGAGCAGAGCCTGTTCGACCTGATGGGCAAGACCGCGCATAAGTCCGCCGGGGAGTTGATGGGCGGGGTGCTTCGCAAAGAGATCCCGGTGTATCTCTCGGGGTCGGGCCGCGATACCACCGCGGAAGAGGAGGTCGATGTCTACGTCCGGGGGGTGGAGGCCACCGGCGCGAAGGCGGTGAAATTCAAGATCGGCGGGCGCATGAGCGAGAACCGCGACGCGTCTTCCGGGCGCACGGAGAAGTTGCTGGAACTGGCGCAAAAGAGACTCGGCGGCAAGGTCACGCTCATGGCGGATGCCAACGGGTCTTACACCGCGGCCAAGGCCATCGAGATCGGCAGGCGACTCGAGCAGATGAAGTATCTGTGGTTTGAAGAGCCGTGTCCGTGGGAAGAACTGAGCGAGACCAAGAAGGTGGCGGACGCGCTTTCCATGAAGATTGCTTTCGGCGAGCAGGATTCCAGCCTGTGGCTTTTCCAGTGGATGATCGAGAACAAGGTGATCGATGTGGTGCAACCCGACCTGAACTACAACGGCGGATTCATTCGGGCCGCGCGCGTGGCGCGGATGGCGCGCAAGGCAAACAACATGTGGATCTGCCCGCACAACACGCAAACCGGCGCCGCTTCCGTCAACATTCTCCAGTTTGCCTCCGCCACACCGAATATCGGGCCGTACATGGAGTACGTGTGGCGCGCGCCGCCGCGCAAGGAATCCTGGTACGCGCCGAACTTCGAGATCAAGAACGGCGTGATCCAGGTTCCCACAGGACCGGGCTTAGGGCTGGAATTCGATCCCGAGTATTGGAAGAAGGCGACGGTCGTAAAGCTGTAGCCGGGATTTCGCCCCGGTTCGCCCCTGGGCGGGCCCCCATGTCCTCGTAGGCGTTAAATAAGTCTTCCGAATCGACGCTTTCCACCACACAAGTTGGTGTCACTTTCAGAATTAAATGGCGTGATTCGGTCAACATTATTTGGCGTGTTTGGTCTTCTTGATGGGCGAAGCAGCCGGCCGTGCGAGGAGCCGACAGACGGTGGCTGGGTGGATTCTGAATAGCCGTGCAGCATCAGCCGCGGTTTTGTCCCCTCTGGAAACCGTCCTTCTGATTTCGGCCTGTTGTTGAGGCGAGAGTTTCGGCCGGCGCCCGCCGATGCGTCCTTCCCTACCGGCGGAATCCAAACCCGCCTTCGTTCTTTCCCGTAGCATAGCCCGTTCGAATTCAGCGAAAGCCCCGACCATCTGCATCATCATCCGTCCCGCCGGCGTCGTCGTGTCGATCGCTTCGGTCAGGCTGCGGAAGCCAGCTTTGGTCTCTGTCAGCCGTTCCATGATCGAACGGGAGAGCCGGTCCAGTTTCCACACCACGAGCACGTCGTCCTCGCGTAGTTGATCGAGGAGCCAGTGGAGTTCAGGCCGGTCCCAGCGACTGCCGGAGGCCTTCTCGCGATAAATCCGCTCGCATCCGGCCGCCTTCAAAGCCGCCACCTGCGTGGCGGTTTCCTGATCGTTGGTTGAGACTCGGGCGTAACCGATGAGCATTGCAATAATCTATTGCCATTAGTTTATATTAAGCAATACCTTTTTGCAATGCAGTAATCCACAGAAATGCCGGGTTCTTAGGATTCGTTGCAGAAACGTTCGTTTATGCAACTGATAGGGCGACTTAAACGTGGCAGCC
The DNA here is from genome assembly GCA_020073365.1 of Terriglobia bacterium. GTDB lineage: Bacteria > Acidobacteriota > Terriglobia > Bryobacterales > Bryobacteraceae > JAIQFL01. The sequence continues at coordinate 10,393 of JAIQFL010000266.1, forward strand.
CTCCGGCGCTACTTCGCTGGTCAGTGTTGCACCGTGATCACCGTAGAAGCCGGCGATTGCGAGCCATTGATGGTGGCCACGACTAGTAGATCGCCATCGGGCGCGCTGGCGGGGATTTGGATGGCCACCTGGTACAAGGCTGCGAAACCCGGTGCGAGCGCGGCGCCGAACACCTGCGCCGCGATTCCGCCTACGGTTACCGTAACAGGTGCGGCCGTCAGATACGTCTTGTCGGCGGGCAATTGCACGCCGACCGGTGCCACGGGATTGGTTGGACCGAAACCGGTACCCCAAAGGATGATCACATCGCCCGGTTTGGCGGGCGTGGTAGTGAGGCCGGTAAACGTACCGTTCTTGACTGCGTAGCTGAAGTCTTGCCTCGTGGCAACCGGATACTTTCCCGCCCACAGGAAGAAGGCCGGCTGCACGGAGACGGAAGTGGACGTGGCCGCCACGCTCGTGATGTTGCCATTGGTGACGCTCACCGACATCGTACCCGTACCAACATCTGGTGCAACGGCGTTGATTTGGTTCGGGCTCACGAAGTACACGTAAGCCGGCTTCCCGCCGACGCTCACGCTCACCCCGTCTAGCGTCGTGGGCAGGGCGCCGTTCACGTTAGCTTTGTCCCAAGTGTCGGTGGGCGGAGCCAGGTTTGTACCCTGAATGGTGATCCAGGAGTTTGGGACAATACCGGGCATGAAGCTGGCGCCGTTGACCACGCCGCTAGAGGCGATAGAGGGAGCGGTCGAGTTCACAAACACCCACGCCGCGCCGATGAAACTGTTGTCGCCCGCACCACCCACGATGGCTGTGTTCCCGTCCGCGGATAGCGCAACGGAGCCGCCTTGTCTGGCACTGCCCACTGCGCCCGAGCCGACCAGTTTGCTGCCCTGCTGGGTCCACACGCCGCCCGAACGGGTGAACATCCAGGCTGCTCCAGCATTGCCGTTGTCACCGTCCCCACCCACGATGGCTGTGTTCCCGTCCGCGGATAGCGCAACGGATTCGCCCTGAAGTACAGAAGGCCCGGCAGCGCCCGTGCCGACCAGTTTGCTGCCTTGCTGGGTCCACCCGCCGCCCGAACGGGTGAACACCCACGCTGCCCCGAAACCGAATGACGTTGGAGACCCAGGGGGTGGGTTGTCACCAAACCCGCCAACGATGGCCGTGTTTCCGTCCGCGGATAGAGCCACTGAGGTGCCTTGATGTACAGTAGGCCCGACAGCGCCCGTGCCGACCAGTTTGCTGCCTTGCTGGATCCACACGCCGCCCGAACGGGTGAACATCCAGGCTGCTCCAGCATTGCCGTTGCCGTTGTCACCGTCGCCACCCACGATGGCTGTGTTCCCGTCCGCCGCGAGCGCCACTGAACGGCCCTGATTTACAGTAGGCCCGACAGCGCCCGTGCCGACCAGTTTGCTGCCTTGCTGGGTCCACACGCCACTGCTGCGCGCGAAAATCCACGCCGCTCCCACCCCGCCGTTATCGTAGCTGCCGCCGACGATGGCCGTATTCCCGTCCGCCGCGAGCGCCACCGAGACCCCGAAATACACCGGCTGCCCAACGTAGCCCGCAGGCCTCAGCTTGTCGCCTTGCTGGGTCCACACGCCGCCCGAACGCGTGTACACCCACGCAGCTCCTATTTCGCCATTGTCACCATGCCCGCCGACGATGGCCGTGTTTCCGTCCGCGGATAGCGCCACGGAGACGCCCTGATTTACAGTAGGCCCGACAGCGCCCGTGCCGACCAGTTTGCTGCCTTGCTGGGTCCACACGCCGCCCGAACGGGTGAATACCAACGCTGCTCCAGCTTGAACTAAAGTGTCGTCAGAAGGCGCGCCGATGATCGCCGTATTCCCGTCCGCTGACAGCGCAACGGAGCCGCCCTGACCTGCGCCCTCGGAAGCGCCCGTGCCGACCAGTTTGCCACCTTGCTGAACAAACTGTGCCCTTGCCGTCGGGAGCAGAATAACAATTACTGCGAGAACGTTAACAACGGCATTCCTGGATCGTGGTATACCGGACATGCCGATCATATTATCAGAATCATGGCGGTTCAGGCCTGCCCAATGACTAGGCTCTCCGGTGCAGCTTCAACGACGGCCTTGGTTACCCCTGACAACCCATTGATTTCGAGAATTCGTTCCATCTGGGTGAGTAGACGGTTCAGCAACCTGAAGTTGCCACCCGTGATTCGGATAATCGCCGCCACTGTTTCTGCATCCAACGGCTGCTGTGGAAGACAGATGCCGGGTGGCGCCCAACGCTGGTCCAACAATTCGCGAACCTCCTTGGCGGCCAAAGGCCGAAACTCATGGACGAAGCCGATACGGGAGTAGAACTGCGAGTAGCGTGCCAGTTTCTTCTCAAGCCCTGGCATTCCAATCAGGACGACCCCTATCTCTCCCGCATCGAAGATGGCGCGCACCTGTTCGAGGCTCGCCATTCGAAGGCGGTCCGCCTCGTCGATCAGGATGAGCGTGGTCGGGTCGATGATTTGCAATTCCTTTTTTGAGTAATCCCTCGCAATTTGACCATACGTCGGCTGAGGTTCTGGAATTGGCTCTGAAAACCAGTCGTATTCGAGCAAAATCTTTGCCTGGTGCTCATTATCCCGGCGGCGAATGGCGTCCAGTTCTCCCTCCTTCTCTTGCCGCAGTGGCCGTTTGGCCAAATCCCTGAGCGTGTCGCGGCGGTGTCTTATATCAGCCTGGATCGTGTTGGGCGCATTGACAACAGAAGGCGTGTAGAAGACCGTATCGAGAAGTGGATCTTCGGTCGGGCCCGAGCCCCAGCGGTCTGATTGCTTTACCTTGTCCCAACGGCTGTAGCTCCTGGCTGACAGGGTCTTGCCGACTCCCGGCGGTCCGTAGCAGAGGCCGATGTAGGCATACCGCCGGCATGCTTCACAGAACTCGGAGAACCGCCGGTGTTCAAGAGTTTGCGCTATGCCCGGCGGACGGTCGTTATTCGTTCCGGTATCGTTTGAGGGCGGGTGCTGATTGCTTTGCTGCGGGTTTGGCTGCGGGTGCTGGTGGCGCATCTTCTTTCTCCGTGATCTCTCCGCGCTTCATTTCGATCAACGTATCAACGGTGCTCTGCCGGTCCCGTAGGATGCCGCGAAGCTCCCGCCGCCGGTGATTCCTGGCACGGAGAATTTCTCGGAGAGGAACACTAGCGCCGGCCAACTCAGCGCATACAGCTCGACACAAGAACCGGTCCCCGTGGAAGACGCGGATCTCGGCCATGTCCCGAGGGTCAAACCGCAGCGTCACCGTTTCTCCAACGTACGCTGCCAGCGTTGTTGAGATGTAGCGGAGACCCTGGAAATAGATTCCATCGACGCGCACCTGGCGCGTCTTGGCCACTTGAATCAACAACAAATCCAATTGCTCCAGCGAGTCTGGCATACGTGGCAGGAAACCGTTCGCTTCCCAGCGCTCGGCCGGCGGTGTTTTGGTTTCGGCGTGTTCGCGGCGATGGTAGACGTCCAGAAAAAATGTGCGTAGCCGGACATCGAACTCAGCCAACGTGAGCGTCGGTTTGCCGCGCACAGCGCCCCCGGCGGGTGCGTAGCCTTCCAACTCGCACAGAAACATCTCGTTTATCGTCGAGAAGAAACGTTCGATGCGACCACGGCCCCTGGGCTTACCGGGAAGGGAGAAGACCAACCGGATCTTCAAATCGGCGCTGACCTGCTCCAGGTGGCGGGAGGTAAAGTCGCTCCCGTGATCAGTGTAGAGCACGTCCGGGATGCCCCACACAATCCAGCGCGGATCTTCCTTGCGCCAGATTGCCTGGCGCAAGGCCAGCGACGTGTTCAGAACGGACGGGTCTTCGAACGAGAGATAGTATCCCGCCACAACGCGGCTGTGGTCGTCGATCACGACCGTGAGCCACGGCTTAGCGGCTTCGCCGCCCGGACGGACGAGCATAATATCGAGCGGAGTATGGTCTGCTTGCCAGATGGCATTCGGCCCCTCGGCTTCGCGCCGGTGAATCAACTCGAATGTTTCGCTATATGCCTTCGTGCCGTCATGAGCGAGGGTCAAAAGATCAACGGGCAAATCGCGGACGATATTGAAGACCGTTCCGTAGCTCGGCGTTTTTGCGCCCAGGTCAGGCGCCAGCCGCTGTACCTGACGGTACAATGTTGCAATTGGAAGTGGGGGCTTCTGGAGCGCAAGGCCTCGATGACCTCCTTGACCTTCGCCGAGACGGCGCGTCGCTCACCGCGATCCCCTCGTTTCTTCCGGGCCAGTGCGACCAGGCCCGATAGCCGATACTGTGCCACCCACCGCTGCGCAGTTCGGTAGGGTATGCCGGCAGCTTGTGCTACCGACTGCAATGACTGGTTCTGCTCAAGGTGAGGCTGCACCAACCGAAACCGATCAAGGGCAAGCTTCCTGACGTCTTCCGGGAGGCCGGCAAGTTCGTCCATACCGCAATAGTACGCCAAATAATGTTGACAGAATTACGCCAAATAATTCTGAAAGTGACAACTTGCTGAAATGAATACGCCAGAGAGTGCAGGACACGCGGCAGCTGGTTCGTTAAATGGAATTGCGCTCGGCCGCTTCGCACCCTTGCGCGAGGCTTTTGCGGCCAACTTTACCTCCGGGGATGAAGTGGGCGCCAGCTTCTGCGCGACGGTGGATGGTGAGACGGTTGTCGATCTGTGGGGCGGTTGGGCCGACGAAGCGCGCACGCGCGCCTGGCAGTCCGATACGATCATCAACGTCTACTCCACCACGAAAACCATGACGGCCCTGGTAGCCCTTCTGCTCGCCGACCGCGGCGAGCTGGATTTCGAGGCGCCGGTGGCTCGCTACTGGCCGGAGTTCGCTGCCAACGGAAAGGCGGAGGTCAAGGTCAGCCACCTGATGAGCCACTCGGCGGGCCTGCCGGACTGGCACGAGCCGATTACAAATGACGACCTCTACGACTGGGAGAAGGCCACCCGGTTGCTCGCGGACCAGGCGCCCGACTGGGTGCCTGGAACGGAGCCGGGCTACCATTCGGTCACGTTCGGCTACCTGGTCGGCGAGGTTGTGCGTCGCGTAACGGGGCGCTCCTTAGGGACGGTCTTCCGTCAGGAAATCGCGGAGCCGATGGGGGCTGACTTCTACATCGGCCTTCCCGCTTCGGAGGATGCGTGGGTGGCCGATCTCATCCCGCCGCCCGGCCCACCCGACCGGCACATCTCTGTGGACGTGATGGATACGCGAACCAGAGAATGGCGTGGCGCCGAACTTCCCGCGATCGGTGGCACCGGCAACGCCCGGGCCATCGCTGAGATCCACGCCATCCTGGCGAACGGCGGTGTCGCCAAGGGCAAGTGCTTTCTCTCCGAAGCGGGATGTCGCGGGCGCTGGAAGTTCAGGTGTCGGGGCGCGATCGCATTCTCGGATTCCCGATCTGCAACGGGCTGGGGTTCGCGGTCTCCGGCGGCGTGCTTACTTTTCCGACTCGTCAGAAAAATTCATGGGTTTGTTCAGGCTCGGGTAGTTTTGCAAGTGAGTGATAGAGGGCCAGTTCGAGGACTCGATAGGTGCGGAAGCCGTAGGATTTTCTCATGGTAACTTTGGCTTTGTTGTTAAGACCTTCAACCACGCCGCTGGAGAACAGTTTTTGGGCTCGAAAATAATTGAGGATCAGTTCGCGGTGCTGACGTAGCGTG
>JAIQFL010000267.1 GCA_020073365.1 Terriglobia bacterium
TCTCTGCATGCTGGCTTACTACGTGGAGTGGCACATGCGCAAGAATCTGGCACCCCTTCTGTTTGACGATGAGGACAAGATCGCAGCGGAAAAACTGCGCGCCTCGGTGGTCGCGCCGGCCCAGCGCTCCCCCTCAGCTCAAGCCAAGGTGACAACCACGATACTGGACCTTTTGTCGATCAAGTGACGAATGTAGCCTTTAATTGCCGCCGATGTGTCCTTGACGATTACGGAGCTGCTGTACACGTCGGCGTCGATCTGAAGCGGCGCGCCCTTGCCCTTGACGTAGTGGTCTGCCAACGCCGCGGCCTCAGTGTAACGCTTGAACTCACCACCCCACCAGAGATCCTCAAAGATGTGCACGAGAAAGTCTTTATCGTCGGCTGTAAAGGTCATCTTGGCCTGCGCTTTGCAGGTGAGGTAGTCAATTGCGAGTTGCAGCAGGTCGAGGTCTGATTTCGAGCCTAGGGCCGCGGCGCCCATGTGGTACAAGGTCCAGCCAGGTATGGGGGCGCTTTTGGCCAGGCAGGCCTTGGCCTTGGCGGCGGATCCGGCCATAGGTTGACAGCATATCACCGTTCGAACGGCTGGACAACTGCCAGTCTTGTCTCTGCCAGTCTTGTCTCTTCTTGTCTCTGCTCTGCCTGGGCGATGTGATCGCCGCAAACGGGACGCCCGCCCGGGGCGCGCCTGGCGGGGAACACCACCGCTACCAGGAAGTTCCTGCGGCAGACCGGCACTGGAACGGTGTCCGCGCTCCCGGCGTGGGACACGCTGCTGGCCGGAGACCTCCCGAAATCGAATGAAGTTGACGCTGGATCACACCCAGCGTCTGAACCTGCACGCCCTGCTTGGCGCGCAGCGGGCAGACGTTGGCTCAATCCGCGCGATCTGGGCCATTCAGGACCGGATTGCGCTCGCTCCCGACGAGGAGAAAGCCGTCGAAGTAAAACGCGAGATGGTCGCCGGCCAGGAACGGGTGGTGTGGAACCCGGCGCTCACGCTGCCGGCCAAGGAATTTGAGTTCTCCGATCCGGAGCTCGCCCGGATCAGGGCTGCGATTGAAACGTGGGACTCGTACGGGGCCAATGCCGACCGGCGGTGGCTGGAGCCGCTGGTCGAGGCCCTTTTCTCTGCAGAACTGCAACAGTAGGAACGGGAGCGATTCGCGGCCCCCTGGAATTGGGACAGGAGCTTACCGCGCCCACGCGCACGAAGGTGTAAGTCATCAGGCCGATCAGCGTGCAATCGCGCAAGTGCGCTATGCCTCTGGCTTCGCATACAAGCGGCGGATTCTCGGGCAGCCTTGCCGTAGGCTTTCCGGGTGTGGAGGTTCCGGATGTTGGCGGTGAAGAATTCGACGACACGGCGGGCGGTGTCGGGGTCGGGCGAGAACAGGGCGCGTGCTGGCTGCGGCCCATCGCACCGACATTCCGGCCCGGGGCATGCTGTCCGCGACAGCACACGTGAGGGGGACACTCGATAACCCGGAAGGTGACGCGACTCTGGATCTGTCCAAGGCCGTGGTGTACGAGGAGCCGATTCGAATCGGTTGCAGGCGCGCGTCAGTTATCTGGCCCAGCGCGTCGATTTGCAGCGGCTGGAAATCTCGTCCGGCCCGTCACGCCTGGCTTTGAGCGCACGCTTCGATCATCCGACTGGGAACTTCAATTCCGGCGACCTGGTGTTTCGCGTTGAGAATAGTCATCTGGACCTTGCCCGTCTGCGGGCCGTGCAGAAGTTACGCCCTGGCCTGGCGGGAGCCCTACAACTCACCGCGGACGGGTCGGCTACGATGCGGGAAAAATCGCCGCGAATCCTTGCGTCCAGCCTGAACGCCAATGTGGCGACTGCCAACCTGGCGGGCGATGGCAAGCGCCTGGGCAGCTTCACTCGGGCGGCTCACACGACGTCCGGAAACCGGCTGGATTTCACGCTGAACTCGGACCTGGCGGGTTCTTCCGTGCAGGCTCGCGGCAATTGACGCCTCGGCGACGATTATCCGAATCGACGCGCAATTGAACTTCAGCGACGTGAAGTGGACGCGGCTGCAGACTCTCCTAGCGTGCGGATACGCGTGCAGGAGAGCGTCAGTGTGATGGCAGACGCAGACGTTCACGTGGCGGGGACGCAGCAGAGCAGCACGGCGACGGGCGCGGTCACACTCGATCAGCTCACTTACTCGCCGCATAGCGACATAGGTTCGATGCTGGCGCGCGCGGCGCCGCCGGTCGAATCTTCCACGACCCCCTCGCCGCTGCTTGACAACATAACATGACGTTCACGTACGCGTCGGCCCTGGACAATCCGAATTCGACACTGATTCGCGCGGATTGGGCGCTGAATCAACAATGGTCGGGGCGGTGCGGGATCAGAACGGGGTTTTCAGCATCAACCTTCTATACAAGAAGCAATTTCGATGAAGGGAGCGAATCGGGGCCTTTGATATTAGCGCTACACTGTCCTTCCGCCTTTCAGGACGAGGAACTGCAAACTGAAGACGCGGACGTTGTTTGCCGTGCGGCGGATCTGCTCCACCTCGACAAATTTGCCTCGGCGCCGGAGGACCAACTCCCGCGCTCTGCCTGCCAGGACGACGGTCTTCCTGCGCCATCTCATGCGATCTGTGCCGCAACCCCACGGCCAGTGTCCGTTTTCGGACACGCAGGCCGTAACTGACCTTGTCCAAATGCAAGGGATTGCTTTTTGCGCCAAGAGTGGACAGGGCCACCCTATCATTCGGTTCCACCAGTCGCCTGCGCAACTGCGTAAGCGCGCAATCAGCGAGCCCACTTGAGTACACACAAGAACGCAGCAGACAGACGCCCCCACCGAGGTGCACCGGGAGACCGCGGTGCAGGCCATCGCGGCGCTAGATGCGTAGGTTCCGTGGCTGCGCAGAATCGGCCGGCCGAGGCCTTGTATACTGGGCCATTCGTGCCGATGCCAGCACCTGCCCAATCACACTTACGGAGGGCCTTGCGTCCCGAGGCGGTGACCCACTTCTATTCCCGGCTGGGCCCGGGCCTGATCGCGGGGGCCGCGGATGACGACCCCTCGGGCATTGCCACCTATTCCGTAACCGGCGCTGCCTTCGGGTACGGCCCGCTGTGGACGGCCCTGTTTTCGTTCCCCCTCATGACGGCCGTGCAGTTGATGTGCTCCCGGCTGGGCATGGTGACCGGCCGAGGCTTCGCCGCGGTCGTGCGGCGCCGCTACCCCCGCTGGGTGCTCTGGAGTGCCTGCCTGGTGCTGACCGTGGCCAACGTTATCAACATCGCCGCGGACTTGGGCGGCATGGCGGAAGCCAGCCATATGGTGACGGGCGTCAATTCGCTCTGGTGGATGCCGGTTTACGCGCTGCTCATTCTGGTGTTGCTGTTCTGGACCTCCTACCGTATCATGGTGCGCATTTTCAAGTGGCTGACCCTGGTGCTGTTCGCATACGTCATCACGGCCTTCATCGCCCGGCCGGATTGGAGCCTGGTCCTGCGGGCTACTTTCGTCCCGCGTCTGCAGTTCTCGCGTGATTACTTATCGGTTTTGGTAGGGATTCTCGGTACCACCATCTCCCCCTATCTGTTCTTCTGGCAAGCCGCGGAAGAAGTGGAAGAGGAGCGTGCGGAGGGGCGGACCACCGTCGCGCAGCGGATGGGCGCCACTGACCAGGAATTGCGGCGTGCGCGCACCGATGTTATGACCGGCATGTTCTTTTCGAATTTCGTGATGTACTTCATCATCCTGACTACAGCGGCCACGCTGCACGCACATGGAGTCACCCGGATCACGACGGCCAGCCAGGCGGCGGAGGCGCTGCGGCCGCTGGCGGGCAACGGCGCCTATTGGCTCTTCACGCTGGGGCTCATCGGGACGGGCATGTTGGGAGTTCCGGTACTCGCCGGTTCCAGCGCCTATGCTTTCGCCGAAGCGATGGCGTGGGGAGCATCGCTCGACAAACGCCCCAATGTAACGCCAAAATTTTACTCCGTGCTGGCAGCGGCGATGGCACTCGGGCTGGCGCTGGATTATGTGGGGCTGGACGCGGTGAAGATGCTGTTCTGGTCGGCCGTCGCCAATGGAGTCCTGGCGCCTCCCCTGATCGTATTGCTGGTGTTGCTGACCTCGGACCGGAACGTCATGGGCAACCGCGTCAATCCGCCGCTGCTGCGTTGGATGGGATGGATCACCGCGGGGGTGATGACGGCCGCAGCGGTGGCCATGTTCGTGGCAGGATAATCCGGCGTCCTGTTTGCACACTCAAGTCTTGCCCCCAGCCCGCACTGATGCAAACGTATTTCTAACTCAGGACACTCGGCTTTGCTGCATAAGGGCCTGGCTTTTAGGTTAGTATGCCGTGTCTTTTCCATCTCGCTATCGATGATGGCGCCGGCCAGGTGGCCGGTGAATTATTGAATATGAGGGCGACGCATGACCACCGGCGATAGCGCAATGGGTCACAGGACCCTTCGGCCCTGAATCAGGCGGATCAACAAAACTACCAAGGCAATTACCAGGAGAACGTGAATGTAGCCGTAGAGAGTGTACGAGGTCACGATACCCAACAACCACAATATCAGTAGTACGACGAAGATGGTCCACAACATCTGATACCCCCTGTCTTCTCTAGGAGCGATCTGCAAGACTGTTCCACCACGCGAACTTACCGCCGCCAGGCGTGTGACTCCCCAAGCTGCTGCTACCCTGTCCTGCCGCCTTTCAGGACGAGAAACTGCAAGCTAAAGACGCTGACGCTGTTTGTTGTGCGGCGGATGTGGTCCACTTCGACAAATTTACCACTGCGCCGGAGGACCAACTCCCGCGCCGTGCCCGCAACGACGACGGTCTTCCTACGCCAACTCATGAGATCTCTGGTGCAACCCTACAACCAACGTCCTTTCTCGCACATGCAGGCCGCAACTGACCTTTTGCTATTGTCCGGCGGGGGGCCGCTGCGACGGAAAATCCTTGGTGGGACGGCGGATCATACGGGATCGCACCGTCAACTGCATTTGTCCGGGTTCCTGGTTGATGGGTTGGGTGTTCCGAGCCGTTTGTCCGGGGAGCGGGAAGGCTACTTCAGCACATGGATCGTGACTTGCGCCCGGTTCTAGACTGCCTGGGGGCCCAAAGGGTCGCGGCGTCAGTTCCCCCAAATTCAGCAGGTGGTGAACGAATTGCACGTGAAAAATCAGACTCCTCAGAAGAAATCGTGGGTGGATTCCGGCTCGGGCAGCTTGCCAAGTGCGTGATAGAGGGAAAGTTCGAGCACGCGGAATGTGCGAAAACCGTAGGATTTTCTCATGGTGACTTTGGCCTTGTTATTCAGGCCTTCCACAGTCCCGCTGGAAATCATCTTCTTCGCTCGAAAGTAATTGAGAATGAGTTCCCTGTGTTGGCGTAGTGAGCGTGCGATTTTCTTCAGCGGCTCGATGCGGGACCGCATCGTGTGGCGGCACCACTCGTCGAGGAACTTGCCGGCCCATGCCGCCGATTGGTAATCCCAGAGCTGATCAAAAACTTCCTTGAGTAGGTAAGCGAGGACGGTTTTCAGATTGTAGCGAAGAATATCGCGGAGCCCAAAACGCTGTTCCTCTTTGAGGTTTTCCTGGCGTTTGAGCAGCAGCCAGCGAGATTTCCTTAAGACCGGCTCCAGACCCTGCTGCCGCATCTGGCGCGTTTCCTCAGCGCGGACCTCATCCAGCGCCTTGTTCATCTTGGCCACGATATGGAAGCGATCGAGGATATGCAGAGCTTCGGAGCATTTCTCGCGGATGACCTTGAGATAGGGCTCCCACATGTCCGAGCAGATGAACGCAATCTGGGAGGTGACTTCCTCCCCGATCGCGGTGAAGAATCCTTGAAAGGATTCGACGGTTCTTTCTTTGCCCACCCAGAGGAGACGGGTGATGCCGAGGTCGATCTGATAAACCAGCGTCAGGTATTTATGGCCCTTGGCGTACTGGATCTCGTCGACGCCGATTGCGTCGATCTCGCCCACGGTCCGGTGCGCCAAACCCCAGGTGACCACATGTTCCACGGCGTCGAAAACTTTCTCCCAGGAAGTGCGAAACGCCTCGGCGGTTTCCCTCCAGGAGAGCCGGCGTGCCCAGCGGGCGAGAAACAGCATGTAGGCTTTGGTTAGGGTGCGCTTGCCGTCCCTCCAGGGGAGTTCTTCCACGACCACGGCGCCACAGCGGCGGCAGTCCACGCGTCGCATGGTGTACAGGAGGAAGACGAAGAATCCCCACAGAGGGATGAACTCAAAGCGGCGTTCGGCGAGTTGATCGTAGCCGGGAGCCGGCTGATGGCAGCGCGAGCAGATGGCCGCCGAACCACGGCGGGGTCGCACGTCGACTTCGATGCTCTTTTTATCCGCGCTGAAGCGGGCGTGCTGGTAGACAAAGCCCCGGAAATGATGGCACCGGTTTAGAATTGTGAGCAGTTCCATGGCGCGGGAGGCGGCGGCGAAAACTTCCAAGATAAACCGCACCACCCCTGGTTCGTCTTCGAACCTGGACGGACTAATGCCGCGGTTTGAATGTCTCCGCGTTCCTGGATGGGGTGGGAAAAAGATCTGCCGCCAGGAGAGCAACTGGTGGCTTGCTTCTGGCCTTTCCTGGAACATCTGGTGGCCTCAGGTCTCTCCCGCACAACCACTCAGAAAAACGTGGACAAAATCTGGGCCCCTGGGCGGGGAGATCATCCGCGACCTTAACGAAAACCCTTACCTAATAGCACGGAACCCTGGCCTTAAAAGGGCGGCGCTGTCTGGCCAACTGCTGGAAAGGTCACTCTGCCGAGCTTGATGTGGCGAGAACATCCAATGGACGATCTTCCCCGGCATAGATGCAGAGCTCGCTCGACAGAAACGCCAGAGCCTGCTTGCCTTTATCGGCACTCTGCGCGCCCACTGCTGCATTCCAGGTTGCGGCTTTGACGGGCCTGGTAGCGCCTCCGCTCACTATCGTGATTGCCACTGCACTCAAGGTTATTTCGCCTTCTATGTTTCTCGGTGCGTTTTTCATTTCTCCGTTGTTCTGTTGACTTCGTCGGGCTGCCGGCTTTGGCATCCGGCTGCACGTGCTATTGAGCGCGTGTGGCGATTTCCGCGATACAACTCTGAGAGACCAACGTGCCGTTCACATTGAAATCCTGCCTGAAGCCCTTGCCGGTGAATACGTCGCCACTGAGTTCGATGGTTTTGGTGAACACCGCCATTAGGGCGATACTGTTATCCGGGTTATACACCCAAAGCCGGAGCTTAGCGTCGTACGTTTGTGCTTGGGCATGCCGCCAGGTCCCTAGGCCGGAGCTGAGCCGTAAGCCGGAAGTGGGCGGGAGGAATCCCGGCTCCTCTGTCACAGAGCCGTCATGATTGAACAGGTACAAGAGACGAACGTTCGCCGCGGGGGCGAGGGGAGCACCGGTTTGACAGTTAATAGGCGTGACATTCGAAATCCAAACGCCTTCGATACCAGGCGTCTCGGCGTCATCCCGCTTCTCCTGGGCAGACGCCATCGTCTGCATGGCTGCTAAACCAAGCGCGAGAACCATCGTGCAATTGCTGAACATACGTTTCATTGAATTTCCCTCCTTTTGCCAGTCCGGTGTACGCCGGACCAGTGGATGAAACAAGCATGGCCCGAACCTCACTAAAAAGTCGTTAGCCGGTTCTGAAGAATTTCTGATAGAATTATGAGAACGTCATGGCCATGCCATCCAGGGCGGGTCGGGTTTACGCGTTCGGCGATTTCCGCCTGGATCCGGTCAAGCACTCGTTGGTGGGACGAGATGGAACGCCTATATTACTGACGCAAAAGGCTTACGACATACTGGCCTACCTGATAGAACGCGCCGGAGCCGTCGTCTGTAAAGACGAACTGATGCAGGCCGTCTGGCCGGGCACAGCGGTCGAAGAGAACAACCTCTCACAGAGCATCTCGCTGCTCCGCCGGACGCTCGGCGATAGCCGCGGCGAGCATCGCTGTATCGCCACGGTGGCGGGCTACGGGTACCAGTTTGTAGCGGCGGTTAGCGAGGTCGGGCCAGCGATCGAGAAAGCCCAGACCGCCGCGGCCTCGATTGCGGTGCTGCCGTTTATGAACCTCAGCGCCGACCCGGACTGCGAATATTTCGGCGATGGGCTTGCCGAAGAGCTCATCGATGCTTTTTCCAAACTGTCGCCTGTCCGCGTAGTCGCACGCACGTCGTCGTTTTCCTTCAAGGGCAAGCAGGCCGACGTTCGCGAAATCGCCAATCAATTGGGCGCGAATCTCGTGCTGGAAGGCAGCGTGCGGAAATTTGGAAACCGGCTGCGCATCACCGCTCGTTTGGTGGATGCCGCCGACGGATACCAGTTGTGGTCCGAATCTTATGACCGCCAGATCGAGAGCGGCGACACCCTCGCGGTGCAGGAAGAGATTACACCGGCCGTTGTGGACGCATTGAAGTTAAAATTGCCAGGGGCTAACGGATCAGCCCCGAACGATCCGGCGGAGGACGTGAGGGTCCGTGAGCTGTACTTGAAAGGGCGGTTTTATTCGTACCGGCTGTCGCATTCGGGCATCCACACAGCCGTTCCGTGCTTCGAAGAAGCCCTCAAGTTACGCCCATCCTATGCGCTGGCTCAGGTCGGGCTGGCGCACGCTTACCGGATGTTCGGGATGACGCTGGAGATGCCCACCAGCGTGGTGGGGCCGAAAGCGATTGAGGCGGCGCTGAAGGCCGTGCAAATGGGTGACAATCTGGCCGAGGCGCACGCCGTCCTTGCGTTAAGCCTGTGCACTTACGAATGGAGATGGAGCGCGGCGGAGAAGCATCTGAGGCGCGCCCTGGAGTTAGATCCGAACAGCGCTGACGCTCTCTGGATATACTCTGATTTCTGCGCGAAATTGGGCCGCCATCGGGAAGCTCTGGAAAGGATCGCACGCGCTCGGGAACTCGATCCGCTCTCCGGTTTGATGAACGCCATGGAAGGGCAATACCTTCTTCACGCCGGCCGAACCGATGAAGCCATCGCGCGGTTGCGAGAAACCATTGAGCTCGACCCGAAATCCAGAGCCGCGCATTGGTTTCTGGCCAATGCGTACATCGACAAAGGCTCGTTCGCCGAGGCTGTCGCGGAAGCGGCTGCGGCCCGTGCTCTGTGCCCGTCCAATACGCAAATGATCGCCACCGAATCCTATGCCAACGCCAGGCTCGGCAGGCGGGCTGAAGCGCGCCACGCGCTCGAAACACTCCTGCAATCAGCCAGGGACCGATACGTGCCCTCCTACAGCATCGCGATGATGTACAACGGCCTGGACGAGCCCGGTGAAGCCCTCACGTGGCTGGAGCGCGCGTTCGAGAATCGCGATGTCTTCATGACATCTATTAAGGTCGCACCCATATGGAAAAACCTGCGAGATCTTGCGCGATTTATCCGGCTTCTGAAGCGCATTGGGCTTGATTCGTAGATCGTTGTTTACCCGCTACTCTCGGGGGAGACGACAATCAGTCAAACAACGCTTGACAAGGTGGCTCGTATCAGAAGTAGAGCTTCAGAGCCAGCTGCACTTCCCGCGACACTCGCTGGAACGTGTTCGGCGACCCGGCGGATGTGATAGCTCCCGCGCCCGGAGCACCGATGGTCGCAACCGGATTATTGAACTGCGGCGTATTCGTCAGGTTGAAGGCCTCGGCGCGGAACTGCAACGACCGGGCTGAACCTTCCTGAAACACGAAGCTCTTGAAAACCGAAAAGTCGAGCTGCTTCGTCCCCGGTCCGGCCAGAGTATTGCGTCCGACGTTGCCGAACTGAAGCGGCGCAGGCGCGGAAAACTCCGCCGTGTTAAACCACCTCTGAAGTGTCCGCGCGCTCTCTGGCAAAGAGCCATCGCCGGTACCGGCATAGGATGCGCGCGAGTTCGAAGCGATGTTCAGGCTGTTCGTCGCCGACTGCACCGTAAAAGGCAGACCCGTGTACACGCTGAGTATCCCGTTAAGCTGCCAGCCGCTCACTACGTGCCGCCGGTATCCGGAGGACTTGAACGGCGGAACGTATGTAGCGCTGGCGACCAGGCGATGACGCACGTCAAAATCGGCGTTGCCGTAATCGAGCCTGCGGTTGTAGGTGTTCATGAAGGCCGGGACGGCAGGGACAACGCCGGTTGAGGCGTAATCGAGTGTGTGACTCCACGTATACGAAGCGTTAAAGGTCAACCCATTCGCAAGGCGCTGTTCGGCGGTCAATTGCAGTGCGTGGTATCGCGATGTTTCCACGTCTGCGATTTCACGAATGTCCTGAAACACCGGGTATGGGCGCCGGGTGGAGATGGGCGTCATGCCGGGAGTAGGCTGATTGACATTAATTACGCCTTGCAGATGCGTGGCGGCCGTACCCACATATGCTGCGCTCACCAGGGTGGCGGACCCGAGTTGGCGTTGTATCCCGGCGTTCCATTGTTGCGTGTATGGCAGGCGCGAGTCGGGATCGAGGGCGTTCAGCGCGGACCCCGCCACCGCGCGCGACCGGGCGAACCCCGCGGACGCCGGCGTCGCGCCAGGAAAATTGAACTGGTCGTTCGTATAGCTCACGCTGATGAGTCCCGGGGGGTTGGACGCGAGGCCACTCAATTGTATGATCTGAGGCGCCGAATAGAAGATTCCGTAAGCAGCGCGCAACACCATCTTGGAATGGACCCGCCACGCGAATCCGGCGCGTGGCATCAAGTTCGCATTGCGACCGGCCAGGCCGCTGCGGGGCGTGCCATTCGCGCCAACCTGAACCACTCCGGATGGTGGGGCGAAGTTGTACTGCCGGTTATGAGTCTCTTTCCACGGATAACCGAAGTAGTTCTCATAACGCACACCGAGGTTCAGTGTGAGCTTGTTGATCTTGTAATCCTCCTGAATGTAGGCGCTGACATCCGAGCGGCGGAGTCCGCGGGTTCCGTCCACGAACAAGAGGCTCCCTTGAATCGGTCTCCCCATCAGCAGGTCGGTGAAACCAAGGCCGGTCCCGGCCGACGCTGACGGGTTCGAAGAGTAGTCGGTGGAAAAGCGCATCATCCCTCGCGGGATCGCGGTCTGAAGCACGTTGTATTGCCGGCGGATCAAGTCACCGCCGATCTGGATCATGTGGCGGCCGCGAACCAGGCTGAGATTCTCGTCGAACTGATAGTTGTTAGTAATCACAGTCGCGGGTAAGGCCGTGGCGCCGAGAGTCGCGGCTCCCGTGACTAAGACATAAGGTAATCCATAAGTTCTTGGGTCGCCGGGGATGTTGCTGCCGGGTATTCCGATCTGCTCCGCATATGGCTGGTCTTGCGTGATGTCTGTTCCGAGGATCTCGACTCTGGACCAGCCGAAGCGGGCGATGTTGACCGTGGTTGGCGCGAAAAGGTGGGTCTCGCTGAGCACCGCCTGGCGCGCGGGTTGGCTGATTTGGCCGGCAATGGTTCCGCCCGCTGCCGGAGCGGGCAGCGGGCCTGGTTGGAAGACATCGGCGCGCGCCTGGCTGAACCGCAGAAATCCGGTATCGCCCTGGGAGAAGCGATGATCGAGGCGAACATCTCCTTCATCGGATGTGAGCGTACGCGATGGTTGATATAGATAATTGTTCGCGATCCCGGGTAGATTCGGCAACGGGTAAACACCGAGCAGCCTGGAACCAACAAGATCGATGAGAGCGCTGGAAAGGATGTTGCCGGGAAAGGGAGACCTCGTAAAGCCTCCCCCGGGCGCCAATGCCTGGGACGCGGGATCATAGATCCTCTGCGGAGCTCCTGAAAAATCGCCCTGATGCATCGCCCCGGTGGGTACCGTCGAGATATAGGTTAGGGCTTGGTTCGTGCGAGCGCCCTCATAATCGGCAAAGAAAAAACTCCGCGGATCCTTGCCCGGGCGCATTGGGCCGCCGAATGTTGCGCCGAATTGGTTCAGCCGGAACGCCGGCTTGGATTGATCGAAGAAGTTGCGGGCGTCCAAAGACGAGTTACGAAAAAACTCGAACACGTCGCCATGGTACCGGGAGGTTCCGGCCTTGATGACCAGGTTGACGGTTCCCCCACCCCCGTGTCCGTAACGCGCGTCCGCGGCCGATGTCTCCATCCGGAATTCCTGCACGGCGTCGATTGGCGGAAGCAGCACCATGCTCAGCCCGACGAAGTTCTCGTTGTTGCTGATTCCGTCGATCAGAAAATGATTCTCTTCCGCGCGCAGGCCATTCACGGAGTAGCTGCTCTCACCCCGCTCGGCGGCCAGGGGTAGGATGCCTGTGAGTTGTGTGTGAACATTCATCACGCCGGCGGTCAATCCCATCAGCCCGGCGAAATTCCGGCCGTTCAGCGGCAGGTCCCTGACGTCTCTCTCGCTGCGCTCGTTGGAGAGCGTGCTGGACTCACGTTCAAGAAGGGGAGCCGCGCCTTTTACCTCGATCGTTTCGTTCGCAGCGCCCAGGTTCAGGACGACATCCACCGAGGGATGCTGCGCCACTTCGACATGAACCTGCCGGATGAGCGGCGAGAACCCCTTCGCTTCGACCTTTAACTCGTAATACCCTGGAGCGAGCGGCGGTGTAACGTAGACGCCCTCGTTACTCGTAACGACCGAGAGGGTCCACTCCGTTGCTTGACTCCGAACTGAAATTTTTGCCGATGGGATTCGCGCGCCGGAAGAATCCTGAATGACGCCGCTGATCCGGGCTACATCGACGATCTGCGCCGCGGCGCCAGAGAGGAAGAGGACAGCGGAAACAACCGTAAGCCAGGGGGCACCCCCATCCCGAGCCATTGGAAAATAATAACAAAAACAAAACTATTCCTGTCCGCCTAAGCGTGGATTCAGTTCTACGCCGCCCGGCGCCTCCACTGTCCGCGTCAGGGCGAAGCGGTACGGCCCAAGACCGGCCATCAGTCCGGCGGCCGTTATCATGGCTATGCAGAAACCGGCTAGCGGAGCATCATACGAACCGGTCCGGTCGAATACGAACCCCATAATCAACGGACCCAGGCCGCTCGCCAGGACAAACGCCCCGAACGCAAATCCGAAGGCCGTCCCCAACGAGCGCAGCCCGAAATAGCGGCTCATCAGGTACGCAATGATGTCCACCTCGGCTCCGAAACCGAGTCCCACCAGGAACGCGCCCACCCGCGCGAACACCCCGGCGCCGGCGGTCCAGAGCAAAACGATGCCCAGTGCGGCGATCGAAAAAAGGACCAGCGCCACATGCGGACCAAAATATCTGTCCAGCAAAAAGCCGGTTCCAACTCTGCCGGTCAGAAGCGCGATTCCCACAATCGAAACAGCCAGGGCCGCTGCCCCGGGGCTGGCGCCGCGGTCGGTCAATAACTCGGCTACATGAATGGCGCAAGCACTGATACCCGCCGACGCGAGCACAAATGCCGCGACCACCACCCAAAACGTGCGGCTGTTCCGGATCTCGCGCCAGGTGAGACCTTCCACTGCACCCGGCGGCGCCTGTGCAGCCGCTGCTCCGTCGGGCCATAAGCCCATTCCCTGAGGGGTCTCCTTAAGGAACAGAGCGATGACCGGCATCGGGATGATCAGGACCGCGCCACCGGCGATGGCGAATGCCGAGCGCCAGCCGCAGGTGGCAATCAGAAATTGCACCAGCGGCGGCATCACGATGGCTCCTACTCCTAAGCCCGTCAGCGCCAGCCCTAACGCAAGCCCTCTGCGCTGGTTGAACCAGCGAGAGACCACCACGCCATAAGGGACCGAAATGGTCCCACCACTGACCGCGCCCAAGATCGCGTAGAACAGATATAGTTGCCAGATCTTCGAACCGATAGCCTCTGCGGACAGCAGAACCAGTCCGAGCATCGCGAGCCCCGCCAGAATCACCTTTCGCCCGCCGAACCGATCAGTGAGGCGTCCGATCCAGCCGCTGAGAAGGGCGCTCACAGAAGTGCTAATCGTTAGCGCCAGTGAGATGGCGCCGCGGCCGGCGTGGAACTCGCGACTATATGACCGGAAGAATACCGCAAACGAAGAAAAGACGATCGGAAAAGCCCCAAACAGCAGGCCGATTGCGGAGCTTGCAACCACCACCCAGCCGTAGAATAACGGGGTCCGCCCTCGCATCGTGTTCCCCGAATTTTACCGTAGCCCCTCCCCGTCCGCAACCGGAACAATAACCCGCTCACTACGGCGTTGCCCCTTGGGTTCATTCGTGACGCGGATCGTTACCCAACCGCGCCAGATTCCAAATGAGGTATTGACCATTCACCAAACTTGAAACGGCTCGCGTATCCAGCACGTTCCCGTTCACCCACGTTCGCGTGAAGAGATACATTGGCATCCCCATTAAGCTGGGTGCCACTGCGAAAAATGGCGACTTCATTGATGACGGCGAGGCCTACTACTGTAATGCCACAGCCGAAAATGGACAGGGAAGCCAGAACTGATCTTCCAGATCTGCCAGCCTACCATGCAAGGTCAGGAAATGCTCGGTGGCAGACCACGAGTTGGCAACTGGGGTGAAGACGGCGGAAAAGGAGGGGATGGAGTGAAACGTCGATCTGGCGTCGGACCGCGGAGTGGCCTGGCAGGGGTGAGTTTCGACCTGATGGCAGTGGTGTGATGCTGGTTTCGGCGAGGATACTTCTTGGTCGCCGCCCTGGGGGACAACTACTTCGTGAGTCGCAATCCGGACCATTCCGGAACCATAGATGGAGGCAACCGTCGAAGAAAAGTCCGGGACGGCGTAGTGGCTTTCAGGTTGACACCGCAGGCACCGCAGGCAAACCTTTCATCCACGCTAATGCAACTCCCGCCTTCCAAGCCGCCCGCTGGATCTTGGCCACGATCTGGTCTACGGTCGCGTGCCACTGGAACGGTTTCGGATTTTCATTATGTCGTTCGATGTACTGCTGAATGGTCACTTGCAGTTGTTGCACACTGTAAAACACACCTCGACGGATGCACTGGCTGGTCAACAGCCCGAACCAGCGCTCCACCAGGTTGGTCCACGACGAAGAAGTGGGCACGAAGTGGAAATGAAACCGCTTGTTCCTGCGCAGCCATTTTTGGACGTTTTCGTGGCGGTGATTGCTCCCATTGTCGAGGATGATGTGCACCTCGCCTTTGGGGTGCCGCTTCTTCAGGGTGCGCATCAGGCACAGGAATTCCTGATTGGTATGGCGCGCGTGACATTGGCCGATCACCTCCCCGCTGGCCACATTATAGGCGGCAAACAAGTCCGTGGTGCCATTCCGCTTGTAGTCGTGGGTACGGGTTCCGCATTTGCCCTTCTTCAGCGGCAACCCCGGCTGGGTGCGGTCCAGGGCCTGAATCCCGGTCTTCTCATCGACGCAATAAACCACAGAATTGGCTGGCGGGTTCAAATAGATTCCCACCACATCCTTTAACTTCTCCAGGAACAGCTTATCCTTGCTGAATTTAAAGGTTTCCATCCGATGCGGCTGCAACTTCTCCTGTTTCCACACTCGCTGCACGGCCATTTTCGACACCCCCAAGCGCAGCCCCAAAGACCGGTTGGTCCAGTGCGTTCGGTCTTCTGGCTTTACCTCCAGGGTGGTGCGCACGATGAGCTTTACCATCTCGGATGTCAATACCCTCCTGAGACCGCTGGCAGGCCGTCGATCTTGCAACCGTTGCTCGGCGGTTTTGCCCACCGGGGGAGAAGCTTGGCGCGGCTCGGCAGCCGTATTGGCTGGGGGCTCTGGTGGGCCTGGTGGCGCGGTTGCGTCGGGTTGCGGAAACGGTGCCGCCACCACCGACTCCCAAACGCCTGGCTCGGCGGCGCGTTCCCGCCACAATGCTACGGTCTTACGATTCACTCCCAACTGCTGGCTGATCTGGCTGTCCGTGAGGCCTTCGCCGGCCAGCAAAGCAATCCGCGCGCGTCGGACCAACTTCTGTGCAGTATTCCCTGCCCGCACCAAGGCCTCCAGACCCTGCCGGGCCGCGGCACTGATGGCTACAGGCAGTCCCATGCGAGTATCTGACCATATTTCGCCCCCGGTTGTCCAGTCCCGAGTGTGGCATTACACTAG
>JAIQFL010000268.1 GCA_020073365.1 Terriglobia bacterium
ACGGTGGATTCATCGGGCTGCGGATGGCGATCCGCCTCTTCCGCGGCACGATCTACCTCGGCCTTGAGTTCCGCGCGCAGCGAAGCCACTTCTTCATCTGTGACGACACCATTCCGCAACAGGTACCGTTCGGTTTGGAGAATCGGATCGCGATCGGTGATCGCCTGCAACTCGGTCTCGCCACGATACTTGCGGTGGTCATCCGACGAGGAGTGGGGATCGAGCCGCACAACCATCGCCTCCACCAGTGCGGGGCCAGCCCCGTGCCGCATCGCCTCAATCACCGGCGGCAGGGCTTCATAGAGGTGCTCGAACCAGGTGCCATCCAGGCGGAGCGCAGGCATGCCAAAACCCTGAGCGATTCGGTGCACCTCGGACCCCGTCTGGCAGGTCTGAGGCACGCTAATCGCGTAATCGTTGTTCTGCACCGTAAACAGCACCGGCAGCTTCTCGCGTGAAGCCCAATTCAAGGCTTCGAAAAACTCGCCTTCACTGGTGGCGCCCTCCCCAGAAGAGACGTACACCACCTCGTCACCGCCGTCGGCTTTGACTGCACGAGCCATTCCCACGGCGTTCAGGTACTGCGTACCGGTAACCGCAGTTGGAGCCACCAGCCGAAGCTTGCGGGATGACCACTGCTCTGGCATGTTGCGGCCATTGGAGTTCGGATCTCCCTCGCGCCCCAGCATGCCGAGAAAGATGTCCTTGATGGGCATACCCAAACCCACGGCGACGGCTTTTGATCGGTAATAGGTGAAGAACCAGTCGTGCCCCGGCTTCAGCAACATCGTCATGCCGACCTGGAGCTTCTCGTGGCCGCGCGTGGACGCCTGGAAGCCACATTTGCCCTGGCGCACAAAGGCCTTCATCCGCTCTTCGACGTAGAAGACGGTCAGCATCTTGCGATAGAGCTCCAGCGTGATCGGATGCGGAACGATCACGTTATCAGTGATTCCCAGCCTCTGAGTGGATGTAGCCATGGGTGTGTCAGCCCCCCTAATCCCATGGTAGAGCACTCTGGGAGCGCCGCCAGTGACTGGAGTCACGGTCACACGTGACCACCAAGCTGAATCAGGTCGTCCCGGCCTCCACAACTTTTCCCGACCAGCTTGTTGAGGGCGGCTTGAAAGGTCGCAAAATCGACGTGTCTGAGGCGGCAGGCCTGCTCCAGGCTCACAGAGCGTGCGAATATCCGTTGGGCCATCGGATTGTCGATCAAGCTGAAGCCAAACTGCCGGAACAAGGCGACGGTTTCCGAATAGTTCTCGATTACCTCGAACACTTTGGTCCGCGGCCCGATCGCCACGCGGCCCGAAGCCCCGGCCGTCTCGGCGCGCCTCCCCATGGCGCGCCAAAGATCGATGGCCCACAGGATGAGGCCGGTGACCTCCACCCATGCGCTGATACCCATCAGCGGAAAAGCCCATTTCTGGGTATCGGTGAGAATCTGGAACACCACCCGCATGGAGTTCCCGACGTTGACGAGCCAGAAGGTGGCGCGCAGGGAGCTCAGACGGCGTGGATCGAGGCCGCCCAGAATCGGAACCACCTGGCTGGAGACCTCGGCGTGCTCATGGGCCTACGTGATGGCGCGCATGTCCAGCGAGGCGAGTTGGCGGCCGGCGGCCATGATGGCCAGGTTGATGCCGCCGAGCACGCATCCGAAAGTGAATATAGTGACGATAGCGGCCCGAAAGAAGCGGCGATAGATGACGTCACCCGGGCCGGGCGTGTACTCCGGAGAGCCGGGCCTGCAGCACGCTCGTCCGGGCGGTTTCGTTCAATTCCGCCAACAGGCGGGCCTCATCCACCCGGTGCGCGCGGGCGAAGAACGCGAGCGACTCCTGGGGCCCCAGCGGACCGCCGCAACCTACCAGTCCGTAACGATCGAAGACCCGACGACATGCGGGAAATCACGAGAGGATCGCCGGCAAACCCATATCACGTGTAATAGAGGGTTCGCGCATATATCGTCGCCTTTCAGATTCGTTGGCCTTCCAACGACCGAGCGCGGGGAAAAAGAATGCTCTCTTCCAGGTACATTTGGAACTGCAGCCGGCGCTCCAGAGTCTCAAGATCCTGGAACAGTGCCCGGTATCTGTCGCATGCGTGGCTCGGAAGCTGATAGTCGCGTGTGATCCTGCGGATATCACTAAGAGCTTCTGCGGTGCTGTCGTGTTCCGACAGCGCGGTGCGAATCCGGCTCGACAGACCGCCGAATGGCGGGACCTCCCGTTCCAGTCTTTCGATTGCGGGGAACAGGACGAGCTCTTCCTTACGCATGTGAAGGTCGAGATCGCCTTTCATGAGAAAGAGGAGTCCAGGAAGCGATGCCAGCGTGGCGCTGTCCCGTGCCCTGTAGGTTTCATAGACCGCGTACAGACGTTGTTGCAGACTGGGCAGCTCGATCTATGCATACTCGTGATGCTGGGATATGAGGTGCGCGATCAGCACTGCCAGTGAAACTGAATTCCAGTCGGCGGCAACTTCTCCAACTTTCCGCTGCGCGTGAAGTTCCATGGAATACCTCTCCAATGCGATGCTATGATGTATAGGCGTTGGCCGAATAGGCATCTGAAACCACGGCTAATCCATCACGTCCATTCGCCCGGATGTTGGCACAGCGGCCGATCGGCCGCCACCTGCTGTCACCCGCTTGTGGTCCAGCGGCCGGAAGCGCCAGAATCGTTCATTTGGCCTTGCTTACAAGGTGTTCCGAGAGACAGGAAAGCGCAAACTACGGACAGCAGCTCTTGGTGAGGTTGCTTCCAGTGCTCCCACAATGTCGCGGTCTTGACAGGCTGTTGACGGCCTCCCGCGACTTCTTGTCCCCGTTTTGACGCCTCGCAAACTACCCTGAAAGTCTACGGTATGTTCTCCAATAGACTTACGCACTTAATCGAAACTCATTGGGACGATATTGCAGCAGAAACAATACGACGCATACGAAACGATGAAGAGGTGCCACAGATGCAGAAGCTCTCGGATCCTGAGTTACTGAACTGGGCCCGGGAGATTCTGGTTGCGCTGAAATCGTGGACCTTGGCCGGCGAAGACGAGCGGTTGGCGATCCAGTACAACGAGCTGGGGCGCGTCCGTTTTGAGAATTCCGTTCCGTTGTACGAAGTAGTCCGGTGCCTTCACATATTGAAAGGCAGGGTCAGTGGGTTCGTTCGCGGACCATGCGTTTGCACAGAACGCCTTAGAACTCTATGGTCAGGAGGAGTTGGAGCACGACATCGGACTCTTCTTTGATTGGCTGCTGTATACCATAGCCAGGGGCTATGAAGACGCCCGGCAGCGTGCGGCGGCTCCGAGGTACTGATTTTGGGCAAGATTTCTTCTGTGGCTCAAGACTGCCGATGTGTAGAGGGTCATAGAGGAACAACAGACTATATCGGAGCGGAGCAACGCCGCTCCTATCGAGCTCCGGGATTGTCTCTGGAGATCATCCCGCACGCTGATGGAAGTCTCGGCAGCAGTGACTCTCGGGCGGGGACGTCAACACCTCCAGCTATATTATTGGCGACAAAGACCATTGGGAAGGCACGGTGCCGAGAAGCTCGCTGGCCGGCGCCGTATGCGAAACAGAGGAGTGGAGGAATCAACAATGGACGAGGTCTCGATCCAAAGAACAGGCGGAGACAGGCGCATCAGCACTGTTTGCGGAGATGGAAAAAGCGGCCGAGGCGGCTCGGCCGCGGGCGTTCGGCTATTTACAGTGGTGCGGCAGCAGTTTCGAGCGCGATCTGGACGACTGGCTTCGCGCCGAGCGGGAATCGATCTGGTATCCCGACGCGGAAATGACGGAGAACGATCGAGAAATGAGAATCGGAAGAGTTAGAAGGTGCGCGTTCCTAGGTGTGAGTGTCATGCTCGCGGCGAGAGCCGTCGCGTGGGCACAGGACAAACCCAAAGATAAGGATCGCTCCCCCGGTACGCGGATCGCTCGGGAAGTGCGGCACGAACTGATCATGTTGCCGTACTACGGTGTTTTCGACAACCTGGCTTTTCGAGTAGAGGGCGGCACGGTTACCCTCTTGGGTCAGGTTACCAGCCCCACTCTGAAAAATGATGCAAAGAGGGTAGTCAAGCAGATCGAAGGCATCCGGAACGTCAAGAATGAGATCGAGGTTTTGCCCCTCTCGCCCGATGACGGCCGGATTCGGATTGCGGCGCATCGGGCGATCTACAGCCAGCCCGTGGTGAACAGGTACGCGCTCCGGGCTGTGCCGCCGATTCACAACATTGTCAAGAACAGAAATCTAACCTTGGAAGGCCTCGTAGCCAACCAAGAGGACAGGAACATTGCTGACATTCAGGCCAACGGCGTAGCCGGCGTTTTTCCGTAACCAATCACTTGCGGATCGAGCCGTGACTGTGGCCCGCTCCCGGAGATCGTGAGGAGGTGTTATGAGTAGCAAACTGGCAATCGGAACGGTAGTTGTAGCAATTGGGGCCGGCGGACTGGCCGGGTCTTGGGCGACTGCGAGAACAGGGCGCTCCCCGTTTGGCAAGGTAGACCCGGTGGCGATGTTCGTCTCCAGCGCCGACAGCGAGGCCATCGGGAGGCAGGTCTCGTTCACGAACGGATTCGTGCCTGTGGCGAAGAAGGTGCTACCGGCGGTGGTGAATATAGCGTCATCGAAAATCGTCCGCTCGCCGGACCAGGGGACCTCATCACCGTTCTTCGCCGATCCCTTCTTCCGCCAGTTCTTCGGTGATGACTTCTCGCAACAGTTTCACGTCCCGCGCCAGGGGCGGGAGCACAGCCTTGGGTCCGGAATCATCGTCAATGCCGACGGCTATGTCCTGACCAACAATCACGTTGTTTCCGGGGCCGATGACATCAAAGTGTCTCTGGGCGACAAGCGCGAATTCAAGGGGCGTATTGTCGGCACGGACGCCAAGACCGACGTGGCCGTTGTGAAGATTGAGGGTAAGGATTTGCCGGTGCTGACCTTAGGCGATTCTGCCAAAGTGCAGGTCGGCGATTTTGCGCTGGCTGTGGGGAACCCGTTTGGCATCGGCCAGACGTTGACGATGGGAATTATCAGCGCCACTGGGCGCGGCGGCCTCGGAATCGAAGATTATGAGGACTTCATCCAGACTGACGCCGCCATCAACCCGGGGAATTCCGGGGGTGCGCTGGTCAATGTGCGCGGCGAACTGATCGGGCTCAACACCGCCATTATCTCGGGTGGCGGCGGTGGCAACCAGGGGGTCGGTTTTGCAGTGCCCGTCAATATGGCGAAGGCGGTAATGGAGCAGATCCTGAAAAACGGCAGAGTGCTCCGGGGGTCGATTGGCGTGCTGATCCAGCCGATGACGCTGGAACTTGTCAAGTCGTTCGGTCTGACCGGGCAGCCGCGAGGCGCGCTGGTGGCCAATGTGACGCCTGGCAGTCCAGCGGAACGGGCGGGCATCAAACGAGGAGACGTCATTCTAGACTTGAACGGCGCGCCGATCAGCGACAGCCGGGATCTGAGCCTAAAGGTCTCCATGATGGCGCCGGGCACGGCGGTGAAGTTAAAAGTGTTTCGCGACGGTCATGAGCAGGAGATACCGGTGACTTTGGCGGAATTGCCTGCCAATGCGCAGACCTCGGGCGACGCGGCCAAGGGCACGGCCTCTGGTCCGCAACTGGGAATATCGGTGGACCAACTGACGCCGCAGACTGCGCGTCAACTTGGCCTTCCTGCTCAGACCACCGGAGTGGTGGTGACCGATGTGCTATCTGCGAGCCCGGCCGAAGAAGCTGGCTTGCGGCGCGGCGATGTCATCCAGGAGGTGAACCGGAAGCCTGTTACCAGCACGCAGCAGTTTCGGAGTGCTATCCAACAAGCCGGCAGTCAACCAGTGCTGTTGCTGATCGATCGTGGTGGCGACCGTATGTATGTGGTGGTAGCGCCCAAATAGGGATTCGAGAGGGAGGACCACAAGTGTTTGCGAACTATAGCCCGATGCCGGACGAGAGTCGAGTGCTGACGATCTGTCCTCAGCCGGAGGACCGGGTAAGGTTGCACGAGATACTGCGGCCCTACCTCTTCCGGCTCGACGAAGCGGTGACGTGGCGGGACGGCGCCGAACGCCTAGTGCTCACCCGGCCGCACGTGGTGATCTGCGACGCGACACTGCCGGACGCGGATTGGAAAGAGGTTCTGGGCGAGGCTGCTTCGCTGAGTAATGCGCCCAGAGTGATCGTGATCTCCAGGCTTGCCGACGAATCCCTTTGGACGGAGGTGCTGAATCTGGGCGGCTACGACGTGCTTCCTACGCCGCTAGTCGAAGACGAGGTGACCCGGGTAGTCTGGCTGGCCTGGCAAAACTGGAACAACGAGAGGGAGCGTCAAGGGAGACAGCCCAAAGCGCTCTCGGAAAAGGAGAACGTGAAATGCGCAACGCGACAATCTTTATGACGTTCATGTGCCTGGGAGCACTCGGCGTGATGCCGCCGCCGGCCAGGGCAGATGAATGGAACCAAAAAACCATTCTTACATTCAGCGGGCCGGTGGAGATTCCGGGACAGGTTTTGCAGCCAGGCACGTACGTCTTCAAGCTCGCGGATTCGACATCTGACCGTAATATCGTTGAGGTCTTTAACAAGGACGAGAATCACTTCTACGGCTTCTTCCTGGCGATTCCGGACTATCGTTTGAAGCCGTCCGATAAGCCCATCATCACCTTCGAGGAGCGGGCCACGGGATCTCCCGAAGCGGTGAAAGCATGGTTCTATCCTGGCGAGAATTACGGCCACGACTTCGTATATCCCAAAGCCAAGGCTGTGGAGCTGGCCAAGGCGAACAAGCAGCCGGTGGCGTCCATGCCAAATGCGATGGCCGCCAATACGACTAAGCCCACGAAAACCATGCAGGAGCCTCACGTGATGGCGATGAAGCAGGCGCCGCTGAAGGCTCAGAAGCCCGCCGGGGAGGAAGTCGAGATCGGCGAGGCGTTCCCACCTACCCTGCCGGCGGCGCAGACGCTGGCGGCGGCCAAGATGCCGAAGAAACTGCCCAAAACCGCCAGCCCTTTGCCGCTGGTGGGTCTGATCGGTTTACTGTCGCTTGGGACCGCGGGGTTGCTCCGGCGTGCCGGCGCCAATTGTAAGTAGAGAAGACAAATAGAGAAGCGGTACTGGTTGCCACTCAATGTGGAAACAGGTTCCGGCGGGAGGGCGCATCCTCACGATAGCGTGCTCCCTCCCGCTGCTTTTTCTGATCTCGGCGAAACCCATTCCGGGCCAGACGACGGCTCAGCCCGGGAACAGCATCATATCGGTAGATCTGGATCTGGTCGTGCTGCATGCTACCGTCCGCGACCGGGAGGGCGGGTTTGTATCCGGCTTGGGGGAGGGAGATTTCAAGGTGTTCGAGGACGGCGCGCCTCAGGTCGTTCGGGTCTTTGAACATGAAGACGTGCCGGTAGCGGTCGGGCTGGTTGTCGATAACAGCGGCAGCATGGGTCGAAAGAGAAAAGAGGTGACCGCTGCGGCCCTGGCCTTCGTGCGATCCAGTAACCCTCAGGACGAGATGTTCGTTGTGAACTTCAACGAGCGGACGTCGTTCGGGCTGCCCAATACCGAACTCTTCTCGGCCAGCGCGTCCAAACTCGAACGCGCGCTTAACTGCGTTCCGGCGAACGGCAAGACTGCTCTGTACGATGCGATCGAGGTCGGATTGGCACATCTGAAGAAGGCCACGCTCGACAAGAAGGTTCTGATTGTGATCAGCGATGGAGGAGATAACGCAAGCCACCACACGCTGGGCCAAGTCCGGGACAGCGCCGGGCGTTCGGACGCGATCATCTATACGGTCGGGCTGTTCGACGAATACGACCACGACCGCAACCCGGGAATTCTAAGAAAGATCGCGCGCGCAACGGGGGGTGAAGCGTTCTTGCCCAACGAAACCAGCAAAGTCGTGCCGATTTGTGAGCGCATCGCGGAGGACATCCGCAACCAGTACACGATCGCTTACGTTCCGTCCAACCAGAATCTCGACAACACCTACCGGACGATCAATCTGACGGCCACAGGGCAGCACGGCGAGAAGCTCCTGGTGCGGACAAGATCCGGCTACTTTGCCTCACCGAAGCAGGGGGGCCTGCCTGAGAAGCCCTCGGAGAAACTTCGGTGAGATTTCTCCCACAGTCCGACCCGGCCCTGCGAAGGACAAAACTGGCTCAATGTGCATTCACGGTAATCGGTCTGCTGGCTTTGGGATACTGCTTGGCCGTGTTCCTGGATGCGGAGTTTTATGAAGCTAGGGAAGCACGAAAGTTCGCCAGGGAACTCCGCCTGGCTGAAGTAGGAACCGCGAAGACTTCCCGTTCCCCCATCCCAGCCGTCGCCCCGCAGGAAGGCGGTGTGGTTGGCCGGCTGGATATCCCGCGCATCGGTGTTTCCGTGATGGTTGTCGAAGGGGTGGAAGGCGGCGACCTCAAACGGGCGGTCGGTCACATACCCGGTACAGCACTTCCAGGGGAACCTGGGAATGTTGGGATCGCCGGACATCGAGACACGTTTTTCCGATATCTGCGCTCAATCCAAAGGAACGACACCATCACTGTGAGCAGTCTTGAGGGGGCATATCGCTATCGGGTGGTGTCCACAAAAGTGGTCGGACCGGAGGACGTGCAGGTGCTGTATCCGACGGGACGCGACACTCTCACTCTGGTCACTTGCTTTCCCTTCAATTACCTAGGTCCGGCCCCGAAAAGGTTTATTGTGCAGGCCTGCCGCCTGCCGGAAGTGTGAATTTTCGTTTCGGTGTCGTGGAAGCGATCAATGGCAACATCAAAGCGTTGCTCCGTCGCGGCCGCGGCTACAAGAACCTCCGGTACCTACTGCTGAAGGCCCAGCGACTCGCCTCTCTCAAGACCGAATTCCTGGTCCTTCGAAACGCAGCGTAATGAAAGGGGCCCTTCACATTCCTGCGCAGAGCCGTCATATTGAACCTCGTCTCAGCCGTTAATCGAAGCCGATTGATATATTCCGGGCCTCGGCGACAGCTTCACCATCCAGGCGTCAGGGCGGCCTTCAAGAGCTTCCGCAATAAGTGCGCCTCAACCAGCTCTGGCTTACGCTGTAACCTTTGGCGCCTTCGCGGTTTTATACTGATGAAGTGGTGCGTCCTGAAAGACGCGATGTTCTACTGAATGCGGTGGACCTGTGGGACGGCGAGACCTATCGCCGAGTCCTGGCCGTTGATGACAAGCCCGTGCTCGTTGCCGTGACCCAGCAGGCGACGATGCTGGGCATCACAGTGACCGGGAAGACCTGCCTTCTACAGCCGAGCAGGCCGCCCGATTTGCGTTGGATCGCCTGCTCGGGATCCGCCTGGACCTTTCGGAGTTCTACGAGTTCACTCACCGGCATGCGCGCCTGAACCAATTGACTATGCGGTTCCTCGGATTAAAACTTCCCCGCTTTGCGAAGCACTTCTGCATGATGATGCGTGGGGTGGAAAAGCAGCACTCCGGCGCGATGACGAGCACCATGCTGGGGGCTTTCCGCGACCGCAAGGAGACGCGGAACGAGTTCCTTTCGCTAGTGAATCACCGGAGCGGCGGTTATTAGGGTGCGCCTTGCGAAACTAACGAATCGGCCGGTTGGAGCGGGGCGATTCTCTTAGAGTAGACTGTTGAACAGGACGAGAGGATCCGAGTGACTCCGTCAACCACACCAATAACGGGGTTAAAACTTGCGACTTTTGACACCATTCCCGACGAAGAGGTGGTGAAGCAGGTTCTCGCCGGGGAAACCGCCCTCTACGAGATTCTTATGCGCCGCTACAATCAACGGCTGTATCGCGTTGCACGATCGATCTTGCGGAATGACGGGGACGCGGAAGATGTTATGCAAGATGCATACGTCCGTGCCTATGAGCATCTCAATCAATTCGCCGGTGAGGCTAAATTCTCAACTTGGCTGACGAAGATTGCCGTGTACGAGGCCTTGGGGCGGGTGCGCCGTCGTGGGCGGACTGAGGACCTTGATTCCGGTTTAGACACGGAGCACGTTATGGCCAAAACGAAATCAGATATTCCGGATCCGGAGCGGCTGGCGTACGACAACGAACTCAGAATAGTGCTGGAACATGCAATCGATACGTTGCCTGAGATTTTATCGGTTAGTCTTCGTGCTCCGCACTGTCGAGGGCCTGTCAGTGGCCGAGACCGCCGGGTGTCTGGATATCGGCGCGAAAGCGGTCAAGACCAGGCGTCATCGGGCGCGGTCTTTGTTGCGGAAAGATCTCCAACAGCGTGCGGGTGTTGTCACTGCCCAAGCGTTTCCGTTTCACCTGTCTCGGTGTGATTGCGTCGTGGAAGCGGTCTTCCGGAGAATCGCTGCTGGAGCGTGAGGGCCTGCGCTCGTCGGGAGGGCGGACCGATTAGTCAGCGGCTGCATCGCTACGGAGAGACGTACCGGTCTCCGCGAAGGCCGGACTCCACTTCCGTCGCCAACGTACCAGTAGTTCCACATAGCCGTCCCCGCCAGAATTGTCCGACCGATGGGCCGGGCTGTCGACCCAACGCTGTCACCTCCGTTTGGCGCGAGCCCCCGGTCTTGGGGCTGGCACGACGAGGCTAGCCTCCTGGTGGTATCCGATTCTCGGCCCGGATGTCGCACCCATCTGTCGTTGGGCACATATTCCGGACCAGGTGGGAATGCTGTTTGATGAATTCATGTCGCTGCCGCTTGGTGTCTATCTTCGATTGGCCCAGATCATTTTTACGCGTCTTGATCGTTTAGAATGAATAGCGATACATCGAGTTCGAGAATCCTGGATTCTCATGCTCGGCGATTTTAGCTTGGCGCGTAAGCGACTGTTTTTTGTTATATTTGAGGTGCTGGCTGAGCGGGAGTAATTCAGTTGGCAGAATGCCAGCTTCTACCGCTGACCAGAATTCCTTCTAAGTGGGCTTTCACGCCACAATACTCAACCTTCTACAGTCACATAGGAACACTTGCGCGCAACTGCCCGCGTAGCGTACTCAGGCGTTGAGGCAGGAAAGTTAAGGCAGCCTGCGTCCCTAATTCTCGAGCGAAAGCGTAGCCGACAGGGTCGCAATATGGCCGCATATCCTCAGCAAAAGTTCGCCTAGTTTACCACCTCCACTTCCAAGGTCAACCTATTCGTTAGCGTCAGGCTGGCGATCCGATCCGTAGTCTGACTTCAAGCTTCCCGCGAAGCGTATTCATCATGATGCAGCCGCGGTCGGCGATCTCTACCAACTGCGGGAGCAGTTCTCGATCCCCGGCACCTGCGGTAAGAATCAATTCCAGGGCCTCGAATCGAGTTGGGCTGTCTGCAATTTTGCCAATCACCTCAATGTGAACGTCGTAGACTCTCGAGTCTCGCGCTCGTATGGCCGCCAAGAGATTGCTCATAAAACAGCCACCTACGGCTGCGAGAAACAGTTCTCCCCCCATTGGACCCATGTCGCTGCCGCCCTTCGAGGTGGGTCTGTCGATCAGCACTTGATGTGTGCCCATCGTCGCCTCGGTGGCGGAAACCGACACCTGACGGAGCTGAATCCTGATTTCTCCAGCCATACACCCAATCCTCGTTGGCAAGCCGCGGTCAGTCGCCCTAGAGTTTGCGCCGCAGCGGTTCCGGCGCCCGTGTGCGATCGAACGGCAGAACGTGAACCGTCCATTTCATTCGAACCGATTCTGGAACGAAGCACTCGTGGTCGTCGCATGCCTGGTAACGCAGCTCGCCAGAAACCGTCAAATTGCGATTGGCGTCGAGCAGTGGTTCGATCTGCTGAGCACCCGCCAACGTGATCGTTTCCAGCAGGCGGAATCGCCCTTCGTAGACCGGGACCGTCTCATGTATCGCCTCGAGTCTCATCATTCTCGATTGCGGAAACACAACTGGGTCGGCTTGGAATGCCGGCGATGATTCGAGCTTCAGCGAAATCGGAATATAACCGCTGACTTCGGGCGCATACACGTGCATGCGTTCCGGAAGTCGCACCTCGACCGCCAGGCTGATTCGCTGGCCGGGCCGGAGCGAGTTGTCCGTATCGGAAACACTGAGTTGCAAGTGTTTGGCCGCGACCGTCTCATGCGCGGGAGGCGCCAAACCGAACTGGCGCAAGAGGATGGAGGCGGCGGTGTCGCGAACTCTATAGTCGTCTTCGAAGTACTTTGCAGTCACCACGCCGCGCTCGTTCAGAACATATGTTCCGGGATAGGGGATCCCGAAAGTCGGCGAGGTCTTGTCCACGGTCTCGTTCAGAATGTGGAACGTGCGAATGACCTGAGAGTCCGGATCGGAGAGCAGCTCGAAGCCGATGTGTTCACGGTCGGCAAATGCTTTTAGCACGGCGATGCTGTCATAGCTGATCGCCGCCAGCCCCAGTCCTTGCGCTCGGATCTTCTCCCGATTCTGTTCCAACTCGACCAGTTGGGCTTTGCAGAAAGGTCACCAGTCGGCCGAGCGATAGAAAACCAGCAAGGCGCCTTTTGGGCCGAAGATGGAACGAAGCGTCTGGACGGTCCCATTCTGGTCCTGCAGGCGGAATTCCGGAACACTCTCGCCCACGTTCGGTCCGGTCGGAACTGTGGCGTATGAAACGAATGCCACGAGCGCGATTCCCAGCCCGTATGCGGACAGTCTCGATTGTCTCAATCTGGACACCTTCCGATACAATATCCACCAGGCGGCACGAATTATTCCCGCTCCGCCCAAATCCAGGTTAGACGGTTCCGCCCCCTTCCGCATCACCTCGGACGTAAGCGATCCGAAAAGGGGAGGGGGATCGGGCCGGTTCATGCCAGAGACAGTTAAGATACGCCTCTGGGGCAGGCCGGACCTCGCGAGGGTTCTGGATGCCGCGTCCCGCTGACACCTGGGGCGGCCTCATCAATGATGCAGACGAAGTCCGTCGATCAGCCCTGCACTACGCCGGATTGAGCGGCTACGGCGGCGAGCGCCATCAGCGCTCCCTCGAAGTCGAAGTCGGTTATTGCGTTCTTCAGGGCGTCCAGACTCGGCGGATCGGCCCCCTTCCCGTATCACTTCGGAGGAAAGCGATCCGAAAAGGGGGGCCGATCGGGCCGGATCGCCCTCACGGGCGAATGCCTGGAATATTGAAGCGCATCTTGTAGAGGCCACTTCGCGCGCAGAGGTACAGCGTTTTGCCGTCATCGTCTCCCCACGCCATGTTGTGCGGATGTTTCGGAGCGATCACGGTTCCGAGGTGCTTGCCGTCAGGCGAGATGATCCATAGCCCTCCCGGCCCCGAGACATATAGGTTACCCTTTTGGTCCACCTTCATGCCGTCGAGGGCGTCCTCGCCGGGCGCGGAGGTCATATCAAAGAAGACCATTCCGTTCGAGACCGTCCCATCGGCGCGCGACTCATAGCGCATGATCACCTTTTTCTTCTCATCCCAGTTGGTCACGTAGAGGTATTTTTCGTCGGGCGAAAAGGCGATGCCATTGGGACCGGTCAAGTCGGTCGTTACCAATTGGAGTTTGCCGTTTCGCAGCGACAAGACGCCGCTGAAGGAGAGTTCCTTCCGCGGATCGTCGAAAAACTTGGGGAGGCCGAATGGCGGGTCGGTAAAGTAGAGGGTACCATCCGACCGGTAGACCAGATCGTTCGGGCTGTTAAGGCGCTTTTCCTCGTAGCGGTCCGCAAGTACGGAGAGGCTACCGTCCTTCTCCAGACGGGTCACCCGGCGGTTACCGTGCTCGTTCATCGTGAGTCGACCTTGCGGGTCGAGTGTCAGCCCATTCGAACCAGGCTGCCCGTATTCGCCGATGTCCGCGCCGGCGTAGCCACTCGGATGGCGGAAGACCGTGAGTTCTCCGTCCTTGGTGTACTTGTACTGGGTGTTTGCATTCGGATCGCTGAAAATCAGGTAGCCGCCGTCACGCACCCAAATCGGACCTTCGGTGAATTGAAAACCCTCTGCCAGCTTGAAGATCTTCGGGTTTGGGCCGACGATATCGTTGATCGCAGGATCTTTGCGTATCACTTCGACATTCACTTCACTGGGTGTGATCGCTACTGGGCCGCGCTCACCCCTGTAGAAATCGAGTTTCGCCAGCCGCATCCAGATAAAGTTGGTGGGAGGGTTAGAGAGCGGGCCATTTGCGCCAAACACTGCGATTTGAATTTTCTGGCCGGGCTTTACGTCGCGTCCAATGACAAGCCGGTTTGAAGCGTTCCAACCTGCGATTACCGAGCCGCCCTGTTGTCCGACGGCACGGGTCAACTCGCCATCCACCCAAATCTCGGCGTAGTCGTCCACTGACGTCTCAAACACAACCGTAGATCCCAGCGTGGAGAACTCGCCCACCTTTTCGGGAATGGTGATGCGTGTCCGGTACCAGTTGAAGCACAACCTCCCGGTGGAACGACGTTCTTCGAGTGATGTGGGGCTGATCTGCTCCCATTGGGAGTCATCGAAATCAGCGCCTCCAGCATGCGGAGAGTAATCGTAGGTCTTGACCGGCCTGCCCGTAGGCTGGCCGTCCGCGCCAGGCCCTGTGAAGGCCGCTTCGACGATCTTGGTATCGCTGTAGCGCCACTGCGCCTGGACAAGGCTTGCGCCTTCGTTCGTCATGAGGTTGACGCTGGCTTCCGGACGGCTAGTCGGCGCCATGTTTCGGAGTTCGGCGCCTGCAAGCAGGCTGGCCAAACCAAATATCAGCATCAGGTCAATATTGCGGAGGAAGTTCTTCATCGCACACCTCTAGCGGGCCTTCACCACGTAGTACAGGAAGGGGTTCGACACTTCCTTGAACCAATGAGGCACGCCTGCGGGAACAATGATGACGTCACCCTTCTTGAGTTGGCGCGCCTCCCCGCCGGCGATCTCGGTGCCGCGCAATTCATCAGGCTCGGTGACCTTCGCGTTGACGGCCGTCCCGCCGGTCACGAGTGTGGCGGTTCCGTCGAGAACGTAGACGATGTCGGCGTCTTTCGTGTGAATCTCCGCCATGCCCGGCTTCTCTCGCCGGCTGGCGTGCACCATGTAGCTCTCACCTTGGCTGAACAGAACAGCGCCTTTTTCGAACGCGGCGCTCACACGCAGACTGTCGAAGTAGGTCACGGGAGTTGGAGCACCAGAGACCGCTGCAGCCGCCGTCATGGCCAGTTCCTCGTCCTGCTGAGCGCTCGCTGCACCGCTCACTCCCACGGCGCCGACGATCTGACCCTCGATCGTGATCGGCACTCCACCCTGCAACGGAGTAAAGTCATTCAACGCGACCATTGCGGTACGGCCTTTGGCGATGATTTCTTCGAACACTCGCGTCGGTTTCTGAAACAGTGCCGCGGTGCGAGCCTTTCCGATGGAGATATTTGCTCCAGCGGCGAACGTGCCGTCAACGCGTTCCAGGGCCATCAGGTTGCCGCCGTCATCCACGACAGCGATGACGCCGCCGGCGTGGTTCTTGTGGGCCTGAGCCACGGCGGCTGCAATGGCGCGCTGCGCGCCATCCAGAGTGAGGGTCTTTCGTTCTGCGATCTCAGCGGCTCGAGCGGAGCCAGACAGGCCTGCCAGTACTAAAACCGCGGTGCCAATCAGATTGATTTTCATGCTTGATTTCTCCTTTTCAGTGATCTGAATTCCGGCTATGAAATGCCCGGCGTGAGGAGCTTTATTCCAGGGAAGCCGTCGCAGTCGGGCTACAAAATGGAGAGCGCTCCGTTTCCGGAGCGCGTTTTCGAAGCAGGATTTGGCAGGGTGTGAGGCAGGGCAATGGCGGGGTCAAGCCACCATCTGGTTGAGGAAATTCTGGAGGGAAGGAGCAAGTGCAGCCAGCACGCCCAGGTTGTCCGTCTGTGACAGATCCGAAACCGTATATACAAGAAATCCGCGGCTCTCAAATGCAGCTACTTGGAAGCCTCTGGCGCCGGCCGTATACATAGGTATCCCCGATTGCGACAAGGCAGGAAGCAGATTCGCGCCGTCGAGGGCCTCGCCGTCCTGCTTCTTCGCGATCACCAACGAAAGCAGGGTGCGACCATTCTGGAAGGT
>JAIQFL010000269.1 GCA_020073365.1 Terriglobia bacterium
TGTAGCCCATGTTTTCATTGGGGATAGCCGCGGCCTTAATTTGTCCCTCAAAATGACAAAGACGTAAGAACCCGTCTGCTCGGCAATCTCGGTCAGCAGTCCCTGTCCGGCAGCCTCCTCCGGCGTACGCCCCCGGGCCGACATCGCTTCGTAAATCCCAATGGCGTAGATCTGTACGTCCGCTTCCTTCACCAGGTTCTTGATTTCGGGCTCGGTGTAGCGGCTATTGTTATCGCCGCCGTCGGAGATGATGAGCAAAGCTTTTCGCGGGTTCTTGGCCCGTTTCATCTCATGCAGGCCCAGGTAGATCCCATCCAGCAGAGCTGTCCGGCCTTTGGACTGCGTAAATGTGAGACGGTTCTGAACCTCCTCCAGGTTTCCGGTGAACGGCTGCGAAAGTTCGGCGGCATCGCTGAACTGCACCAGGAAGAATTCGTCCTCGGGGTTGGCGGTCTTGAAAAATTGCGCTACCGCCAAGCGCGATTTTTCCAGCTTGTGACCCATACTGCCGCTGCAATCGAAAATGACTCCCACCGACAGCGGCGCGTCTTCACCGGAAAATTGCGAGATCGGCTGCTCCTTCTTGTCCTCGAAAACCTTGAAGGTCTCCTTGTCCAACCCGGTGACGAAGCGGTTCATGGGATCGGTGACGGTCACCGGAATCAGAACCAGATTGCTGTCCACGCGAATGTCGGTTTTGGGGAGAACCTCGTTCTTCTGGACCGTCTGCGGGCGAGGCGTGATAATGACCGGCGGTTGGGCAACCGCCAATACCGCGGAAGTCAGGGAAATGGCACCGAACAAAAGCAGCTTTTGGTAGGACGGCAGCACCGCTGGCCAGCCTTTCTTCCCCAAGTTTAGCATAGGGGTTTTATGGTATGATCGCGTGTGCCGCGTAAAATCTTGGGCGTAATCCCGGCGCGACTCGCGTCCTCCCGCTTTCCTGGCAAGGTCCTGGCCCAAATTTCCTCCAAAACCATGCTCCAGCATGTGTATGAACGTGCCTCCCTGGCGCGATATCTTACGAGCACGATAATTGCCACTGACGACGAACAGGTGTACGAAGTTGCAAGAAGTTTTGGAGCCAGGGTGAGGATGACCCGCGCCGACCACCTCTCGGGCACCGAGCGCGTAGCTGAAGTTGCCTCGGCGGAGGAAGCGGAAATCGTGGTCAACATCCAGGGCGATGAACCGCTCATCGACCCCGCAGCCATCGATGCCGCCATTCTGCCCATGGTGCACAACGACGACGTGGTGATGGGCACTCTGAAGAAGAGGATCGAAGACCCGCGGGAAATTGCCGATCCCAATGTGGTGAAGGTAGTAACCGATCGGGCGGGGGACGCCATCTATTTCTCGCGCTGTCCGATTCCGTTTCTGAGGGTAGGACAGGGCGGGGTGCCGCCTTGGGATCCGCCTGTCCCGGCTGTGCGGGACCCCACCAGGAGAAGCACACAGGCAGGTTCGGAACGTCCGGAACGGACCCGCACCCCGGGAATCCCCAAACCGGAAATGCCCGTGTCACGGCACTTCAAACACGTTGGGCTCTATACGTACCGGCGCGATTTTCTGCTGGAATATCCAACGCTTCCGATCGGGCCGTTGGAACAGACCGAACGGCTGGAGCAGTTGCGTGCGCTCGAAAACGGCTATCGAATCCGAGTAGTGGAGACCGAATACGAGTCTTTGGGAGTGGACACGCCCGAGGACTTGGCGAGGGTCTCCAGGCTGTTCGAAGCTTCGGTTCTGCGGGGGGTGAGATAGTATGGCCAAATACATATTCGTAACAGGTGGCGTGGTTTCCTCCTTGGGGAAAGGCATCGCCGCCGCTTCCATCGGATGCCTGCTCGAGAGCCGTGGGCTGAAGGTCACCTGCCAGAAATTCGATCCGTACCTGAACGTGGACCCCGGTACAATGAGCCCCTTCCAGCATGGGGAAGTGTTTGTCACCGACGATGGAGCGGAAACCGACCTTGACCTGGGCCACTACGAACGTTTCACCCATGCCAAGCTCACCCAGAGCAATAACCTGACTTCAGGCCGCATTTACGAGCAGATCATCGCCCGGGAGAGGCGGGGCGACTACCTCGGCAAGACCGTGCAGGTGATTCCGCATGTCACCAACGAAATCAAGGCAGCCATGAAGCGCGTGGCCCAGGATGTAGACGTGGTGATCGCCGAGATCGGCGGGACCGTGGGCGACATCGAGTCGCTTCCATTTCTCGAAGCCATCCGGCAGATGCGGCATGAGCAGGGTCGCGGCAATTGCATCTTCGTGCACGTCACGCTGGTGCCCTGGATTGCCGCGGCGCACGAGTTGAAGACCAAGCCCACCCAGCACAGCGTGAAGGAGTTGCGCGCCATCGGTATCCAGCCCGATATCCTGGTCTGCCGCTCCGAACGCTTCATCCCTCAGGAGATGAAGGAGAAGATCGCGCTGTTCTGCGACGTGGATGTGGAAGCCGTGGTCACCGCCCGCGACGTGACGTCGGTCTATGAGGTGCCCGTGGTGTTCGCCGGAGAAGGTGTCGACGAGATCGTGCTGCGCCTGCTTCGCATCGACGCCCGCCCCCGCGACCTGGCCCGTTGGAACGCCATGCTCGATCGCCTGCAGAACCCGCAGGACGAGGTGTCCATTGCCGTGGTGGGTAAGTACGTCGAATACGAGGATTCCTACAAGAGCCTGAAGGAGGCACTGTCACACGGCGGCCTGGCGCACCAGTTGAAGGTCAATATTCACTGGATCGAAGCCGAGGGAATCGTGGGCGATGATCGCCGACTCGACGATTTCGACGCCATCCTGGTGCCGGGCGGCTTCGGCAAGCGCGGCATTGCCGGTATGCTGAACGCCATTCGCTATGCGCGCGAACACCGGGTTCCGTATTTAGGCATCTGCCTGGGCATGCAGACCCTGGTGATCGAATACGCCCGCAACGTGTGTGGGCTGGCAGACGCCGACTCCACAGAGTTCGATTCGGGCACGCCCCACCGCGTGATTTACAAATTGCGGGAATTGAAGGGTGTGGATGAGCTCGGCGGCACCATGCGCCTGGGTAGCTGGCCGTGCAACCTGTCCCCCGACAGCTTTGCCTGCCGGGCCTACGGGCAGCGCGAGATCCACGAACGGCATCGCCACCGCTACGAGTTTAACCGCGAATACGAGGAGCAGTTGACCGCCGCAGGGCTGCGCATTACGGGCGAAACGCCGGATCGGACCTACGTCGAGATCTGCGAGATCGCGGACCATCCGTGGTTCCTGGGCTGCCAGTTCCATCCCGAGTTCAAATCCAAGCCCATGGAGCCGCACCCGCTGTTCAAGGCATTCATCGGGGCATCTTACGAGCACCGCCGGCGCCGCCTGGCGCCCCTCGTCCAGGAGGCCGACCCGCAAGAACAGGCCGCCCCGCAGGAACAGGCCTCTCCGCGAGAGGAGCCCCAGTACTCGCGTGCCGATTGAGTTCAACGCGTTCGGCCGGACGAAACCACTGGTGCTGATCGCCGGGCCGTGCGTCATCGAAAGCGAAGAGCACGTCCACTATATGGCACAGGCCATTCGCCGGGCGGTGGGCGAATTCGTCTTCAAGGCGTCCTTCGACAAGGCCAACCGCACCAGCGGTGACGCCTACCGCGGACCGGGGCTGCGGGAGGGCTTGCGGATTCTGGCCGGGGTGAAAGCCGAGGGATTCCCAATCCTCACCGACATCCACGAGCCCGCGCAGGCCGAGCCCGCGGCCGAGGTGGCGGATATTCTCCAGATCCCCGCGTTTTTGTGCCGCCAGACGGACCTGCTGCTGGCGGCCGGCCGCACCGGGCGCATAGTCAACATCAAAAAGGGCCAGTTCGTGGCGCCTCACGACATCCATCGGGCGGCCGAAAAGGTAGCCTCCACCGGAAACCCCCAGGTGCTGCTGACCGAGCGCGGCTCGAGTTTTGGCTACAACAACCTGGTGGTGGACATGCGCGGCCTTCAGATCATGCGCGACGCCGGTTGGCCCGTGGTCTTCGATGCCACCCACAGCGTGCAGTTGCCGGGGGGCGCGGGAGCGGCTTCGGGTGGCCAGCCGCAGTTCATCGGCCCGCTGGCGCGGGCGGCCGTGGCGGCTGGCGTGGATGGGGTATTTGTAGAGGTCCACGATCGGCCCGAAAGGGCCCTGTCCGATGGTCCAAACGCCCTGCGGCTCGAGCTCCTGGGTGATTTCTGGCGGAGCCTGACGGCCATCGATGCAGTGGTGAAGGCGGGGGCCGGCTCTACCGCATCTTAAAGCGGCGGATCCCGGATACCTGGTCAAACCCTTTGTCAAACGTGGCAATCCACTCCACGTCATGGTTCAACATCACCGCAGCGTGGATAGCATCGCGAGCCGAGATGCCAGTGGTTTGGCAGACGATATCGCGTGCCCGGTCCGTTTCCGCGAGCGTCACACTCAGAACAACCGGGCAGATCTCCACGAACAGATCGTAAACTTCACGTGCCAAATCCCGGCGGCCGATGGATGTGTACCTGTAGAGGATTTCCTGTAATACCTCGGTGCTGCTGCAGGCGTCGAGTTCGCCCCTGCGAACCTGCATGAGCACACGACGTGCGGGCTCGCGGTTCGCATGCTCAGCGCCTGCCACGTACATCGGGATATTGGAGTCAAGGAAGACCCTCAATAGCGGCCGGCCTCAATCTCGGACAACATCTGCTCGATATCTGCAGTTGGGGCGCCGAGCGATGCCAAACGATCAACCGGACTCGACGCGCCGCCGCCGTGGGCCGGCCGATGGAGCGCTTCCCGCAGGGCCCGGCGCACCCATTCGCCCTTCGACAACCGGCTGCGCTGAGCGGCCTTTTCGAGCTGAGCATCCAGTTCCGGCGGGATCAACACCTGGAGTCGGTGGCTCATATGATCATACTAACATGCTCCGCTGCGCCTGGAAACTGCCTGCACGCCCGCGTGCGCCGACTCGTCATAGAATGTAAGTAGAACCATATGTTCAACCGTAGACAGCGCCGCGGCTTTTCCTTGATCGAATTGCTGATCGTGATCGCGATCATCCTGGTCATTATCACCATCGCAGTTCCCAAATATCAGAAGGCTCAGATCTTCGTGCGGGAGACCGCCGCCCTGAAGGCGATCCAGACCATCCACACGATGCAGGTCCAGTACCAGGCCCAGTACGGCCGCTTCGCGACGTCGCTCGCGGAACTGGGACCACCGCCGAGCGGCGCGCCCAGCCCCGCCGCCGCCGATCTGATTGGCAACGACCTCGCGAACGGCGTGAAGCAGGGGTACAGATTCACTCTGGCGGCAGTACCGGGCGGATACACGATTAACGCCAATCCGGTGGTATATGGCAGCGATGGCACCAAATCGTTCTACTCGGACCAGACCATGGTCATACGGGAGAACTACGGTCCCGAACCCGCCACAGCGAGCAGCAAGGAACAGGGTAGTGTAGCGCCCGCGAAGTAGCTGGGCAGAGACGAGACCCCGTGTGCCACGTCTTGCATTTGTGGGACCGGCAAGCTTGGTCTGTCTGTGGCGGGCCAAATTGCCCACCCCGCGATCACTTCCTCCCCACCCGCGCCCGGATCCTCTTGATCAGGCGCTCGATCTCGTCCATCTTTTTGACGGTCGCCAGGGAGAGCACTGTGCGGTCAT
Organism: Terriglobia bacterium; assembly: GCA_020073365.1. Lineage (GTDB taxonomy): Bacteria > Acidobacteriota > Terriglobia > Bryobacterales > Bryobacteraceae > JAIQFL01. Next base: position 5,646 of record JAIQFL010000269.1, read on the forward strand.
TGTTGGCTAATTCCCATTTCAGCTCCTGTGAGAGTTTGACCAGCCGGCTGGTGTCCTCCAGGTTCTCCTCATGCGCGTTCTGTAGTTGCTTCTGCTGAGCGCCAAACGTGGAAAGCCCAGGGTCGTCCGGCCTTGAAGGGTGAGGCGAGGACATATCGCCCATTCCGCCACGTTGCTCAGTTTGGCAGAGCATGACTGCCAACAGGCCCACCAAGCAGCACCCCAGTGAAGATCTCATTTGCAGCGCTCCCATTTCACAGAATCATACTCCAAGGACAAGCCGCATCTTCATGAGAGCAAGGATAGCAACTTCGCGGCCCAAGCTGCGGCCATAGACGTCGGAGATGCCGTCGCTCTGATGTGCGCAGAGCGCGGAGGTTCTCAAGCTGCTACAGTTAACCAGCTAGACTCGGCGCGGGCGCGTTGCTGTCGCCTATCGGCGGAGACTTCCGCGACAAACCAAGGACCTTCCCATGCGGGATAATTTCACCAGACGCGAGGCTCTCCGGGGTGCGGCGGCGCTGTGCGGCGTCCGGTTTGCCCGTGGTCAGGACACGCCGGTCTTTTCCACGGATGTGAAAGTAGTAAATGTTCTGGCCACGGTGCGGAACAAAACCGGATCGCTTGCCGGCAATCTCAACCAGGACGATTTTTCGCTGTCTGAGGATGGCCGCCCGCAAACCATTCGCTACTTCGCGCGGGAAAGTAACTTGCCGCTGACGCTCGGCCTGCTGGTGGACACCAGCGGCAGCCAGCAGCGCGTGCTGGACGCTGAGCGCGGCGCCAGCCTGCGTTTCCTGGACCAGGTGGTCCGGGAAAATCAGGACCGGGTTTTCATCATGCAGTTCGACAGCGCGGTGCAGATCCGCCAGCCACTCACCTCCTCAGTCGCCAAATTAGACGATGCGCTGGCCTATGTGGACACGGAGACAATGCGCCAGTTGCGCATGCAGAATGGCGGCGGCACTCTGCTTTACGATGCCGTGGCCCGCGCATCCGATGAGGTTATGAGAAAGCAGAGTGGCCGAAAAGCCCTGATCGTGCTCTCCGATGGCGTGGACTTTGGCAGCTACGGCACGCTGAAGGATGCGGTGGAGGCTGCCGAGCGCGCCGACACACTCATCTATTCGATTCTGTACTCCGACCCTGGCGCCTATGGAATTTTCGGAGGCGGAGACGGCAAGGGCGTGTTGCAGCGCATGTCGAACGATAGCGGCGGGAGCTTCTTCGAAGTTTCGAAGAAGCAGACCGTAGATCGGATGTTCGATATCCTGCAGGAGGAACTGCGCAACCAGTACAATCTGGGCTACGTGTCGGATAAGCCGGTTACCATCTCCGAGTTTCGCACCATCCAGTTGACGGCCAGACAGAAGGGCCTGGTCGTGCAAGCCCGCCATCGATATTGGGCGCAGCGCTAGCAGATGGTGGGGCATGCTTTAGCTTGCCCTGAAGTCCCATGCCACCAGGCGGGATCGCGGTAGCCGCGGCGGCTGGGCCAGGTTGTTGGCCATCTGAACAGGTTGCTGCACTGCGTGCGCGCCTGCACGCCAATCCGCCCCAACCGCCCCAATTGGTTTCGCTAATAACGGCCCCGCGCCTGATATCATATAGGGCGACTTTCCCGCTCTCAGAGGATATGGGCTTCTCTATGCGACGACTCATCCACTATCCCCCGAAACGATGGTTTTTGATTCTCCTGTCGCTCGGCACTCTGGCGTCGCTGGGCAGGGGGTTCTTCAACCGGAAGGTGGTCCATGCTTCGTCCGCGGGACCTTCTTTCGTCGAGTTTGAGAGCGGGCAGGTGCGCCCGATCGCCACGTCGCCCGATGGGAACACGCTGTTTGCCGTGAACACACCTAACGGCACGCTGGAAGCCTTCGACCTCACCACGGGAGCACCCACGTTCGCGTTTCGGGTTCCGGTGGGCCTCGAACCGGTGGCCGTGGCGGCCCGAAGCAATACCGAGGTCTGGGTAACCAATCTTCTCTCGGATAGCGTCAGCGTCGTCAGCCTCACGGGAACGCCGCACGTGGCCCGCACGCTGCTGGTCGGCGATGAGCCACGCGATATTGTTTTCGCCGGCAACCCATCCCGTGCTTTCATCACGACGGCGCACCGCGGGCAGCATCGCAGCGATCCCTCCATTGCGAACGTGCCCGGCGCCGGCGATCCGCAAATGACGACGCCCGGTATCCCGCGTGCGGACGTCTGGGTATTTGACCCGGCAAATCTGGGAACCACGCTGGGCGGAACGCCCATCAGGATCATGAGTTTTTTCACCGATACGCCGCGCGCATTGGCCGTGAGCCCCGACAAGAACACGGTGTACGTAGCGGGCTTCAAGACCGGGAATCAGACCACGATCGTACCCCAGGCCAGGGTCTGCACGGGATTTCAACCGGATCGTCCCTGCACCCTCTCCGATGGCACCGTGAGTCCCGGCGGCAACCCGGGTCCGGCGACCGATGCCCAAGGTGAGCCGGCGCCCGAAGTAGGCCTGATCGTGAAGTTCAACAACAGCAGTGGCCACTGGGAAGATGAGTTGCACCGCGTTTGGGACAATTCCGTGCGCTTCAATCTGCCGGACACGGACGTGTTCTCCGTCGACGCCAACAGCCTCACTCAGACCGCCTCATTCGCCCACGTCGGTACAACGCTGTTCAACATGGCGACCAACCCTGTTACAGGTACGCTCTACGTTTCCAATACCGAATCGTTCAACAACGTCCGTTTCGAGGGGCCCGGAATCTATGCCGGCCACACCGTTCAGGGCCATCTGGCCGAAGCGCGCATTACAATTATTGCGGGTTCGACGGTTGCGCCCCGGCGCCTGAACAAGCACATCGATTACTCCAGGCTCGCGGGATCCGCCGGGTTCGATGCCACCGCTAAGAGCCACAGCCTGTCGATGCCCCTCGAGATGGCGGTAACGAGTGACGGCAAGAAACTATACCTGGCAGCCTTCGGATCGAGCAGGGTCGGTGTGTTCGATACGAGCACGCTCGAAGACGGCACGTTCGATCCGGTGGCGGCGAGCGCGAATTACATCCCCGTCAGTGGCGGCGGTGTCAGCGGACTGGCCTTGGATGAGCCGCGCGGCCTCCTCTATGTAATGACCCGCTTCGACGACTCGGTGAAAGTGATCGATCTCAAGTCGAATCGGGAAATCGCCGGCCTGGCTTTGCCCAATCCCGAACCTTCATCGGTAGTTCGAGGCCGGCCGATGCTGTACGACGCCACGCGATTCTCGGGCAACGGGGAAACATCCTGTGCCAGTTGCCATGTTTTCGGTGACATGGACGACCTCGCCTGGGACCTCGGCAATCCTGACGGCGCGGTTACCAAGAGTCCGATACCGATCAATTTCAGCGGGCTGCTTGCATTCCTCGTACCGGCAAATGCGACCGGCCTCTCTTCCCCACTCAATGGCAGCAATAAGCCCGATGACTTCCATCCGATGAAAGGGCCGTTCACTACTCAGACCTTGCGCGGCCTGCGGAACTCCGGGGCCATGCATTGGCGGGGAGACCGCTCTACGGGGGCGTTGGGCACCGATGCGTTCGATGCCAATGTGTCATTCAATAATTTCATCGTCGCGTTCCAGGGCCTGGTCGGCAGCGCCGACATGCCATCCCCTGCCGAGATGCAGATGTTCACGGACTTCCAGCTTCAGGTGTTGCCCCCGCCCAACCCCGTTCGCAACCTGGACAACTCGTTAACCGCATCCCAGCAACGGGGACGGGATTTCTACTCCGGGTCGCGTCCTGCCGACGGCGTTAACTCAGCGCTGATCGACGCGCTTGCCGGACAATCGTCGTTCACCTGCAATGGCTGCCATGTCTTGGATCCGTCGAAGGGGTTCTTTGGCACGGGCGGCAACCAGAGCTTCGAGAGACTGCCCCAGATCGTTAAGATTCCTCACTTACGCAACCAGTACGCCAAGATCGGTATGTTCGGCTCCCCGGCGGTGGAATTCTTTGACGCGCCTGACAGCGGTCCGGCCGGCGATCAAATCCGCGGCTTTGGCTTCCTTGGCGATGGCTCGACGGATACTGTGTTCCGGTTTTTCAGCGCGGCGGTATTCCGGCCGACCTCAAACTCCGGCCTGCCGCAAGACAATCCGGACGGAGCTCGTCGCGATCTCGAGCAGTTTGTACTCGCGTTCGATAGCGATCTGGCGCCGGTTGTCGGTCAGCAGGTTACTCTGACCGGTGACAATGGCGACACAGCCAGTCCGCGGATCGATCTGCTGATTCAGCGCGCGTCCGCTCCGTTCGTGTCAAAGTCCCTGAACGGTGCGGTGATGGAGTGCGATCTGGTCGCACAGGTAGTCCAGAATGGCCGCATTGTGGGCTACCTGTACGATCCAGCCGCCAAGAACTTCATTCCGGATGATGGCTCGTCGCCCGTTTCTGACGCGGCTCTCCGAGTTCTTGCGGCGACCCCCGGCCAGGAAGTCACTTACACTGCGACGACTCCAGGATCGGGTTCCCGGATAGCTTTTCGCCGCTAGGCTCATGACCACTGACCTGGTTCCAGGTGCAGTGCGTCAGAATTACCGCGCCAGCCTTCGCTCGATGGCCTGGGCCAGGCTCACTAGCGCCCGCTCGGTCTGCGGCGCATCCTGGTAGGCCACCAGGCGAACGAAGAAAGGACCTCGGCGAAACGTCAGGCTCTGACCATAGCTCCTGCCCGCATCGCCGAGTGCCACGGGCCGGCTTCCCGCGGACGGCTCGGATTCGAAGATCGATGTGGCGCCCCGCGGCGCTTCCATCAAGTGGATGTCCGCGACGGCCTCCACGGCGTCCCCATAGCGGTAGTTGGACGTGAGGGTGCGGCGGACGCCAGCCCGCAGATACCGCTCGGCGTCGCCATCTACATATTTCCAGAGATCGACGGCTTCAAACAGGCGCGTCTCGCCAGCCTTCGTCCACCCGGGCGCGTCGCCGTTCTCCGGGAACCAGGACACAGCTTGGTTCGCCCGTCTAAGCAGGATCTGATTGGTCTTCGACCGGCTTTCGCCGGCGCTGGTTACATAAACAGCCGGGCGGTCCCGTACGGGGCACGCAAACTCACACGCGCCACAGCCGACGCAGTGCTCGGGATCGATGTACGGCTGCCGGACCTGCCTGGTGCTCCCGGTGGCATCGGTCACCTCGGCCGGCCGCAGGTAGACGGCCTTGGGCGAGGTCGGGCACCACTCCTCGCACACGATGCAGTCGGCGGCCATAGCCCAAGGCAGACATCGGCCCCGGTCGTAGAAAGCTGTGCCGAGGCGGATCGGCTGCATGTCCGTTCCGGGCCCGGAGGGCACCCCGGCCCAGGCTTTCTCTTTTGACGTAAACCCCCAGACTGCACCGGTGGGGCATACCTGCCCGCAGAGGCTACAACCGGGCTCGCAATATCCGATGCGCGGCACCAGCACGGGAGTCCAGATGCCCTCCCAGCCCGCTTCGATCAGTGCGGGATGCAGGGCGTTGTTCGGGCACACCTTCATGCATTCGCCGCAGCGGATACAGCGCGCCAGAAACTGCTCCTCGTCCAACGCCGCCGGGGGCCGGATCAGCCGCTCATGCGGTTCCGCGCTCAGGCCGGTATTGGCGCGCAACAGGGGAAGCGTGGCTGCGCCGGCTGCCAACCCGGCCAACACCTTGCGACGCCTGAGATCCGCACCCTCAATCGTGCTGCGGCTCGGAGCCGGCGGAAAAAAACGGAATTGAATCCCACTTTCCGGGCAATCGGCGACGCAGTTCATGCACAAATGGCATTCGGCTTTGCGCCACGGTACACCAGGAATGGGATCGTCCCCTCCCTGGCAATGAAGCAGGCAACGGTTGCAATCGTCGCAATGGGCGGGGTGTTTCTCCAGGCCCAGAATGGACCAGCGCGAGGCCAGGCCCAACAGCGCTCCCAGCGGGCACAGCGCGCGGCACCATAAGCGGGTAATCCGCAGGTTCAGCGCCAGGATAACGAGGAAGATCACTCCGAGCAGGAAACCCTGGCGGAAATGCGCTTGCTTGAAACTGAGGAGGGCGATCCGCAGCCCGGAATGGCCGTGGCTTGGTTCGAGCAATGCGTTCAGGGCGTAGTTCCACGATGGCAAAATCGAAAGCGCGAGTGAGCGCACGGCCAGCGCGATCGGGTCGAGGATTCCAACCAGCGCGCTACCCAAAAAGGCCGCCAACAGCATAGCGAAGAGTACATAGTATTTGAAGGTTTGCCACGGTTTGTAGCGGTTGGATGTGATGCGTTGCCGGCCCGATTTCTTGTCCGATCGGATGTTCCCAACCAGGTGGTTCAGTGTCCCGAGCGGGCAAATCCAGCCACAGAAGAATCGTCCCAGGATTAGCGTGGGGATGAGGATCGCCAAACTCCAAAGCAATCCGCGATAGAGCGCCCGCGTGGCCAGCGCATTGGCGATGGCAACCAGTGGGTCGGTCTCCAGAAAGGCGCGCACCGGGTACGGCAGGCGGAACTCGATCTCGCCTGGCTGGAAGGAGCCGCGAAATTCGGTTTGGCAGAGGAGGACCAGGAAAAGTGCGAGAAAGAGCGTCTGCGACAGCCGGCGGAGCCTGGGCAGGGTCAACCCACTCCGAACAATCGAGCGGTTGCGCGCGGGTTGTACACTGCGAGGCCCGCGAGACAAAGCTTTCAAATCAAGTATACACTGTGGCTACCAGCGCCTAGCGATGGCTCCAGCCTGACCTCAGCCGCTGCTGGCATGCGGACCATGAAACGACTCCTCAGAACCTTTGGAAGTTGCGGGCATGGACGAAGTGGCTCCGCATCTCCGGGGCGGACTATCTTGGAGCATTTGGCTCCGCGCTGAGAGGAGCACGATGAGTTAAGTCCTGTTTAAGGTGTGGTCGCCTACTGCAATGCCCCCGTCATCAACGCCACGCTGAACCGCTCAAGAGGAACCGGGCACCGCTCACCATCGCGAGAAAAAGGTTTGCGACAACTGGGGTCCGTTTCATCGATGCGCGCTTCCTTATCTTCACGAGCGTGAGCCGCAACAGATCGGGTGACCGTCATCGCGCGCTTGAAGGTGTACAATACGTTTGGAAGCAGGAGACAGCCATGAGCCCAAAGGCATTTTCGCTGACGGCTGGGGTGGTCTTCTTTCTGATTGCCCTCGGCCACATTCTCCGGCTCGCTTTGCGGGCTTCATTCATTGTTCAAGGCATTTCCATCCCGATGTGGGCAAGTGGGATCGCCGTTGTCTTGACAGCCTACCTTGCATATCAAGGATTTCGGCTTGCACGGAAGTTCCCTTCTGGGGCGTGACTTCTTTCGAGAATCGACGGGAAGAAATCGAGGCCAGGCATGCCTACCAAGCTGGCATCACAGGCTGGCGGCTCGCTTCAACCAGCGGGGAAGGTCACTTTCCAACGACGAGCCGCCCGCCCGGCTGGGGAGGCCGATCCAACGTTTACGTTGCGCGCGCCGAGCGATGCGGTGCTGGCCCGGATTCTGGCCAGCGACACTTATTCGGCCGCCATGGCCTTCATCCGCGGAGAATTCGACGTCGACGGCGACCTCTGCGCCGCCATACGGTTCAAAGGCTGGGAGCCCCGCGCCAGGCTGCGCGCACAGGTGTTGGCAGTGATCGCCCGATGCGCCACGGCGCTCCAATGCATTTTCCAAAACAAGGCGCAGTCGGTTCGCCATATCCGGTTTCACTATGACCGCCCTAACGGTTTTTACCGGCTTTTTCTGGACTCGCGAATGGTCTATTCCTGCGCCTACTTTCGCACGCCGGAAGCCACCCTCGAGGAAGCGCAGCTCGCCAAGCTGGACCACATCTGCCGCAAGCTCGATCTGACCCGCGGCGAGCGCTTTCTGGATCTCGGCTGCGGCTGGGGAGCGCTCGCAAAGCATGCCGCGGCCGGCTATGGCGTTAGGGCCACCGGTTGCACGAACAGCCGAGCTCAATTCGAATTCGCATCGCGGCACGCGGACGGCCAGGTTCGTATCCTGGAGCAGGACTACCGGGACCTCTCCGGCTGCTTCGACAAAATCTCTTCCGTCGGGATGTTTGAGCACGTAGGACGCCGTCGCGCGCCGCAGTATTTCCGTAAAGTCGCGACATTGCTGGCGCCGGGAGGTCTCTTTCTGAACCACACCATTGCGCGGCCGCAGGGTGCTGGGGATGACGCGGCCAGCCTGTTCGTCCGACGGCAGATCTTTCCCGGAGGTGAACTCATGCACCTCCAGGAAATCGTTGGTGCGGCGGAAGAAGCCGGCTTCGAAGTGCTCGACGTGGAGAACCTGCGCCCGCACTACGCACGTACTTGCCGCTGGTGGGAGCAGACGCTGGCGGCAAATCACGAGCCGGCCCGGCGATTCGTGGATGAGCGAACGTACCGGGCCTGGCGCCTCTGGCTGGCGGCATCCGCCGTGAGCTTCGAGGACGGGTTCACCAGTATTTATCAGATTCTGCTGAGCCGGCGCGGCTCGCATTCCCGGCGGCTCACCCGGGACTACATGTATGCCTCGGCGCGGTAACAGAGAGTCACAGGAGTCGAATCATGCCTCATTACGTTTTCGTCTGTCAGGACTGCCATAAGGACTTCACAGAGGTACTGCACATCTCCGAGCTATCGACCACGAGAGTGAAATGTCCGCACTGCGGTAGCGAGCATGTCGAACAGCAATACGCCGAATTCTCCGCCGTCACCGCCAAGAAGAGTTAGGCCTTCGGCGATCACAGGGGAATTCGAATCTTCACGGTTGTCCCCTTCCCGGGTCGAGACCGGATCGCGCGCAGCCAATCGCGGCCGTCAGTAGCCTTAGCGGATGGCGAATCCGCGGATTTCGAGACGTTGCCGAGCGGCGACGCGAGGGGGGCCCCGGCGCGCTGAGCGAGAGGGAGGCTGAGTGGTGCGCCGGCTGGATGACTAGGACCGGCCCCAGAGGTCTGCCGTACTGACCGGCTTACCCTGAAGCTTCAAGTAGTAGAACAGTTGCCCTTTGTGGCGATCAAGGTGCTGGACCATCTGAAGGATATGCCAGCCGAGTGTAAATGCTGCGCCGGAAGCCCAAGGGGCAGCGATCTCTCTGGTGGCCAGATCGTTCTCTCCGGCTTGATCGATCATCTGTAGGGCAACGACTTTATCCTCAGAGAGGAACTTCTTGGCCTCCGCGACACTACCTATCCCGGGCATCTTTTCGGCGGGCGGCAGCATTTCTTCCGGGGACAGATCCTCCAGCTTCACACCCGCCGGCAGGCCCCAATCGCCGGTGACGAATCCTCGGCACCCAGCGCCACAGGCGTTGGTGATGTGCCTCAGGAGTTGGCCGACGGTCATCCAGTTGGCGCCGCTTTGCGGCTTCCAATCGAGACTTTCCGGATCGACTCTGTCCAGTAGTCTTGCGGTGGTTGTGTAAGCGCCTTCGATCTCGCTCTTCAAGAGCTGCGTCCAATTCACGACAGATTCTCCTTTCGCAGGATCATCCTGGCGCCACAAGTGTACGCTCGACGCCGGTCCGACGCAAGATACGTAGTGTCCCCGTACTCAATACTCGTACCGGCGATCCGGGTGCCGTCGGCGCTGGTCGCCGCCCGCGCGTTTCGTCCGCGACGCATCACTGCGCTCGATCGGTCAAGCGCCTCCCCCAACCAGATAGCAGCCTGTGAGTGCGAGGACTCCGTTCGTGCGATCTGCGATACCTGGGGATTGCAAGGCGACGCCGCTGGGACTACCATGATGGATGGAGGGTATCGAGATGAGAATATCCTTATTGTCGATCCCGCTCCTCATTGCGCTCGCCCCGGCAAATCTGCAATCTCAAGACGGAATGCCCCTGATAAGTTCTGTTGAACCCGCTTCCGGCAAGGTTGGCGATGTGCTGTCGATACAAGGAGCGAACCTTGGGCAGGACAATGTAGCTGCATTGTACCTGACGGATGGAAACACGGACCTAAAGGTCGTGATGATCGAACAAACGTCCACATCGATCAAGTTCAGGATACCGTCCGAGGCGAAGCCTGGACGTTTCGCACCGATGGTCCTCACCAAAGGAAAGAATCCGAGGCTGATTGAACAACCAGTTAAGATGACCGTCGAGCCGGAGACCGCCGCCTCGATGATTTCTTCGCCTCGTGATGAGGCAGAATACCACACGGTAAATCGTCCTATCTGGAGGCTGGAACGCCATGTTTGATAGTCTTGACGAGAAGATAAAGCACGACGACGCTGTCGAGATCCCCGCAGGTGCCCACGCTCGACCAGTTGATCGCGTTGCGCCGCGGCCTGAGGCAGGGGATGGCGGACGCCGACGCGGTGATCGACCTGGTGGCATCCCTTCCCGCGGCGGACTTCTGCCACTCGGATACATTCTATGCCGCACT
>JAIQFL010000672.1 GCA_020073365.1 Terriglobia bacterium
AATTTCTGGTCAACCCCTCAGGATCCGATACGACCGTTCTCCGCCGGAGCGCCGCGTGGAGTGTACCTTCAACCCCATCCTCTTGCCCAGATTCCCGCTGATAAAGCCACGAACCGAATGTGCCTGCCAGCCGGTGGCACGCATGATCTCATCGAGCGTAGCGCCTTTCGCCTGCTGCAGCAGGGTGAGGATCCGAGCCTTCTTGCTTCGCCCGCGGCGGGCTCGTTTGGGGGAAGGCGCCGAACCGTTCGCGGCCCCGGCTGGATTCCGCAGAGCCTTCCAGATCCGCATTACCGCGGTCTTTCGGTCTGTAAACCGGCTCACCGAAGTCACGCCGGGCAGTCCGTTCCACATCACGACCAGCCGCGACAGCGGCTAGTCCTGTGTCATTTCCGCAAACTCCTCTATGCTGTTGAACCGCTCGGCATTGACCGCCGTGTTCGGCTTGCCCTCGGACCCGGATTCGACCTTGGCGATTTTGCTCTCGCTGTCCGTTAAGAGTGTTTTCATTTTGCTTCTCCCGGCCACGTCCATCGTGGTCAGGACATTCATCCCTCGGTTCGGCAATGGAAGCAAGCCAATCTGCACTCCAGCCGGTTGCACCCCGGCCGGTCGCGCGCCGTTGAAAATCGCGATCACCTCCGCGCGGTTAGGCCCACGGGCCAAAGGAATCGGCGGGATGATCAGAACATGCTCCCGACCACCGATTCGGAAGGTCACCCGCCGCTTCGGATCGATGGGGAACGGCGTAACGTTGTTACCCATGTGTGTGACTGTACCTCCATTTTGGCTGGTATTCTTGGCTGTCTCGTCACTGGAGCGTGTCGTTCGGCAGGAACTGCCGGGTCGGAGAAGCAGCCCGGATCAACGAATGCGGCCGATGAGCTGTTAACCGGAGGAGGATCTCCGAATTCCTTGGGCACCCGAATGATTATCTTTGCCCCGATGGTTAACAAGGCCAGGAACACGATCGCATGCCGCTGTTGGCCGCCACAAAGCATGCAGAAGGCGCGCCATGCGGGAAAACATCTTTCTAATGAGCAGATTCCAAGATCTGCACGCAATTTCGGAAACAGAATTTGCGCGTTTCCCGTGCCTCCCTCCACATAACTGTTGTGACCTGGCTCTCCAGAAACTCTCCTCGAGTTGCCCTCACGCCGGCTGGGCTTCCACAATCTGAAGACCGAGCTTCGCGGCCTTCTTCTTGAGCTGTTGAAGTTGTTGGAGCCGGTTGCGCTCCTCGTGGTACTGCATCCCTTTGTCTATGTACTCCCGACCGTACTTCAGCAGCGCGCCCAGATAACTCCGGCTTCTGATCAGTGTCGATGCGGCCATGCGCAACGCCATCGCTGCTCGGTTGATCACACGGCGCGTGCCTCTCCCCAGCACTTTGTCCCCGCTGACGCGATTGTCCGGGCACAATCCCAACCACGAGGCGAAGTGCGCCTCGGTTTTCCAGCGGCTCATGTCCAAACCCACCTCGCTGATAATCGTCTGCGCTACCATCACGTTCACCCCATCGATGCCGGTCAGGTCCACACCGCTGATTCGCTGCAGTTCACTATTCAGGTTGAACGCAGGCGCATTCCCCTGGACTCTCTTCGCCTTCTTTGCCTTGGATGGCTTGGGCTGTTCCGTCGATACCGACCCTGGCGCTGACAGCCCCACGCTGTCTGCAAACTGCCTCAGAAGCGCTTGCAGTTCTCGGTCGCATTCGGCGATCTTGCGCTGGTAGGTGTCGTACATCTCCATTTCCTGCTTCAGCACAAACAGCAGTTCGAGGCGCCAGTTGCCCTCCAGGCTCTTGGCGATCTCTTCTCGATTGGCGCGAATCTGGGGATGGCTCAGTTCCGCCAGTTTCCTCGGATCGCGTTCACCGGCCAGAATCGCGCGCACGATGGTTTGTCCCGTCAGCCCACTCAGATCGCTGATCACGTTGGCCAACTGCACGTTCATCTGAGTCAACACCTTCTGCATTCGCTGGACGCTGGTGGACGCGCCGCGTACATGCTCCGCTCGTTGCCGCCAATACGTCCGCACAGCGCGGATTTCCGCTGTGGGCTGGAACGAATTGTTGAGTAATCCGTGAGTGTGCAGCTTCAGAAGCCATTGGCTCTCTTGCACATCGCTCTTGCGCCCCGGCAGATTCTTGGTGTGCCGCGCATTCACCAGGTACACCTCAAAGCCCCGTTCTTCCAGGATTTCGTACAGTGGGATCCAATAGACACCTGTGGATTGCATCGCTACCGTCTCGACTTCGCATGCCTCCAACCAATCCGCCATTCGATGCAAGTCTGCCGTGAAGCATTCGAACCGGCGCACTGGCTCTGGGTCCTGCTCGGGGCGTACCGATACGTAATGCGCGCCGTTGCCTACATCGATTCCGGCGGCGCGAGGATGCACCACCTCCAAGCCTGGGTTGGCCGACTGCAGCTGTCGTGCCAGTTCTTTCCTCTGCTTTCGATTCTTCTTGCCCGCCGCCATCTTCGTTCTCCTCTTTCAGAAAATGGACCAGGTTCGGCCCGGCTGCGATAGGTTTAAGAATCTCTCCAACGGGGTCAAAACTGCCGTCGTACTCGACACCAGTCGCCACCATGTCAGTGATCGCCAACGCCGGAGCCACGCTGTTAATCGGGCACGAAGCACCAATTCCACCTCGGCCTTAACTGCCGAACCTGCCCTGCACCACGATCGCAAATCCTGTCGCAAAGTTTCTGGTGCCAGCGACGACACCGCAGGCGCCGTCCCTCGCTGTTAACTATCCAGCGACCTTTCTAAATTGTCCGGGGACCCAAAGAAATCGAGCAACCCTCTGGTTAACAGCGCGCCGAAACGGCGTAGATCACTTGTGGAAGGAGGAATCCACCCATGTAGTTGCGTCCGGTCATTTGCCGTTGAACTCCCGCACCGCTTCCACCATCGCGACGATGTTCTCCACGGGCGTCTGCGCCTGAATGTTGTGAACGGTATTGAAGACGTAGCCGCCGTTCTGGGAGAAGACCTGGCACCGGCTCAGCACCTGCTCCCGCACCTGTTGTGGGGTGCCGAAGGGCAGGACCTGCTGCGTATCGACGCCGCCTCCCCAGAAGACCAGATCGGGACCATACTTTTGTTTGAGCACTTCCGGCGCCATGCCCGCCGCCGAGCACTGCACAGGGTTGAGGACGTCAAACCCCGACTCGATAAACGAAGGAATGAATTTTTCGACCGCACCGCATGAATGCTTGAATGTCCTCCAGCGCGTGTTCTTATGAATCCAGTCGTTCACGCGCCGGTAATAGGGCATCCAAAGTTCCCGGAAGGTGGCAACCGAACAGAATGACGACTTCTGCGTGCCGAAGTCGGTTCCGCAGATGTTCACCATGTCGACCATCTCAGCCAGCCGCGGAGCGATACGGGCCAGGTTCGCCAGGGCAATCTCCGTTTGTCCGGCGAACACGGCGTTGACGTAGTCGCGCCGTGCTCGCGTGGAAATGTACCATTCGGTGATGTCGCGAATGCCTTTCGGATTTCTCAGGCCGACGCCCGGCACATGCGCGATGTCGCCAAACGATGTTCCTCCAAAACTGGCAACGACGGCGCGGCCGGCCCCTGCCGCCCTCCGGGCTGCGCGTTCCAGATAGGCGAGTTCGTCATCGGAGATCAGCACGTATTCTTCGAGGTTGTCCGCGGGATTCAGATGGTCATCGTCAATCGGCCCCTGGCGCATGATGGGATCGAAGAAGTAGCCGCCATTCGGCATGCGCGAGCTCGGCGGCAGGGAGGTATCGCCGAGCGGGTGCATCAGGGTATCGCCGTTATGATCGATGGTGATGTTGAAGCCGCCCGGCACCAGGATCTCCAGCCCGTCATACATGCGCCAGGGCTTCCAGCCTTCATTGGGGAACCCGAAGCGGTTATTCCGGCGAAAAATGCCTTGGGTGTCGATGCCTAGAGCTGCTTTGAGGTCTTCCTCGATCTCGCCTAGCATCTGGCCGGGATCGATCGCCTTCACCGGTTTTTTCTCCAGACCGAAATAATCGCGCAGAGCGGCCACGCAACTCACGTGCACGCCGCTAACGAACGTACTGCCGAAATCGACGGGAACACGGTCCGGCTGGCGATGGTCGAGCGTGGCGCTCACCCGCTGTTTGCTGGTCATTCCCGATCCAATCGCGAGTGGGACGCCTCCAGGTCCACCACTTCCGTGCGTGAGGTCATGAGATGAATCATGCTGAGGCCCACCAGGTAGCAGAAGCTAGTGATTGTTCGAA
>JAIQFL010000673.1 GCA_020073365.1 Terriglobia bacterium
GGTTGATGTACCAGTCGCGTGCCGGCCACGTGTAATGAAATGCGATCCGGTTCAGACGTACCTTGGCGGAGAAATCTATCCAATCCTCGAAGCGGGTGTAGCTGTGAGGCCAATAAAAGAGAATGCGCTCGGGGAAGGCGGGCGATTCCGTGACCTCGAGGGGTTTCGACCAGTTCAGTGGCCGGCGCGGAACCACTTCATGCTCCGGGCCGGGGAAGAACCACCGGACGCCCATTCGTTCGAGCAGCGCGTAACAACCGTAGAGCTCGCCTCGCTCGCACCGGCCCAGTATGACGATGTCGTTTCCGGCCTTCCGAATCAGGAAGCCGTCCGCCGCCAGTCCCGCCAGATCTTGGCGAAACTTCGCCGCCTGCTGCGTCCCTACCTCGCTCGGAACCATACCAATGTAAATTCGATGCCGAGCCGTGGCTCCGGCTCGAATCTTCTGGCCGGTCATGCGTTCGAGATAACGAGCCAGCTCCTGGGCGGCGAAACTGCGCACCAGGCCCGGGTTTGATCCCACGACGATCGCCAAGGAATCGGCGCCCGCTTCTTCCGGACGCGAGCTTTGCGCTTGCAGGGTAAGAAGGCTGGAAAAGAGAGCACACACTAAAAGAGAACTCAATCCGAGAATCACTTCGTTCTTTTGCATGAGGCAACCTTCCTTCAAGCAATATCCCATCTCTACCGCCGCCCTTCACGATGGGTTGGTGGGGGACCCACGGCCCGAGCAATCCTCCGCCGCGGAACTGGGCTGCCGGACTTCCGCGTCGACTTATTAAGTCTTCAGTCCAGAAGCGTAAGTGCGGAGGACCTCCTCAACCCGTCCAATCACCTGCGCGGGCTTGGCCGGTGTCTCCAGCAATGGGAATCCCTCCTTGACCCATCGCTTCTCCAGCGCGTCGTACTTGGCATCCAGGTCCGAGGAGTTGTAAAGCAGCCTCTGACCGAGGCGCATCCTTTCGCGCAATTCCTGAATGTAGATCGTGACGCGAGGCTTGTAGTAACCCCGGACTACCTCGTAGAAGTCGCGGCAGGCGTAATCACGAATCACGCCGGCCCACAAAGTGAAGATGTCGCGGGTACGCCGGTCAGTATCCGGCAGCGCACCCGGTAGGCGCTGGCCCTTCTTGATTCGCGGGGAGAGCCAGTAGTAGTCGTCGAGGCTCAGCAGCTTTTCGATCTCTTCCAGAATTTGGGTGACCTTGGCGGCTTCTTTTTCGAAGGCGGCCCCATCGAGGGCCGAGTGCGCCTCGTTTAACATGAGTAGATGGGCGTTGAAGAGTTCGGTCAAGTACTGTCGTGCAATGTCGTTGAGGTCGTGGAGGTAAAGGGGACTCGCTGCCAGGGCCTGCTTGGCCTCCAGCGCACGCTCCAAGGCGCGGCGCAGGTGCGGTATATACGCGGCGCGCTGTGCGATGTGGAAATTCTCCTCGGGCCGCGGACGATGCCAATAGAGCGGTTGCGCACGCAGGGGGAGTGCAAGATCGTCGGATCGATAGATGCTCTGCCGCAATTCCTCGAGGGCGCCCTGCATGGACGGAGATCCGGCGTTGTCGTAGCGTGTTGTTGCGTATTGCCGCGTGAAGGACTTCAGATCGACTTCCGCCGGATTCCATGCCAGCTTGGCCAGAAATTGATAATAGAAATAGTTGTGAAGAATCGTTTCCTCGGTGGGCGAGAAGCCAACGCAGCGGTCAGCGCGCGGGTCGCTCGCGACTTCCTTGAACTGCCGTTCGACGAGCGGCATGTCTCCATGGAGGTTGGTGTTGCCTCCGAACGAATGCACCACTCCGAAGTACCATGGCCGCCCGAAGAAGTACTCCATCTGCCGGTAGACCGGAAACTGCTCCGCCCACTGGTCCAGCACCCGAACCCGGTCGGCCGGCACCCGGCCCAGGTGTTCGCGAATGAGCGTCGCCGTCCAGATAGCCGGACGAAATAGGAATGTCCACGAGGAGAGAATCCCAACGCCTTTGGGGTCCATGCGGTCGATGACTTTGAAGTTGGCCCCGGCAATTTCACGTCGGACTTCCCGCTGTAATTCATCGGGGCCCTGGACGTCGCATTCCAAGTAATTCTCCAGCCAGTAGAGGTGGTCAGTCCCGTAAAGCGAAAGGTACTCCTCCAGAAACGCCTCTCCGGCCCGTGCGTACATCGGATCGGAGGGATGGATGTAATTCTGCTTGGGGAGATCTGCCCAGGAAATCTGGAAGGTGCGCGCGTCGGGATAATGGCTGCAAAATTCCGGCGGGACGATTCCCGGAATCGCCGGCACGAGAGTTCGCATTCCTCGCGCCCGCGCGTATTCGATGATCTTGCGATTGAGCTCGCTTTGACCCTCGCGCCATGCCGCGGGCAGCGGAGGCTGCACCTGGTACTTGATGGGCGCGAAGATGCCGAATGGAGGTCCCGAGTAACTGCTCTCCGCGACTTCTACACCGAGTTTCTTCCAGGCTCTATGCCACGCTTGATCTTCTCCCGGCGTATCCCAGAGGCTGAGAATGTTGTAGCGATTCTTGAGTCCCCAATCGATGTACTGTTGCCAGTCCTCCCACTCCCACCACGGAACCGAATACCAATAGAGCGTCAGGTTCATGAGCATGCGCTCTTTGAACCGTGGTTGGGTCACGATTTCGGTACCATCGGCGGGAACGAGGCGGCGCTTAGGAACGTGGTCGCCGTCCGCGAAGAAACCGCAACCGCAGAGATTCTCCAGATAGTGATAAACCGCATACAGGGTGGCGATTCCGGACCCTCCCAGAAGGACCATGCTCCGGTTCCCCTGCCATGACACCGACCGAACCTGGTAGGCTTCCGGATCCTTCCCGGCAGGGTCAGTCAGTGTTCCTGCCGCGATCATGGCTTGCACCGCCGTGGTCCGACCTACCTGGAACAACCGATCGTGCTTTGCCGGCGCAGCCTCTTTTGACTCATCGACGAGTCGCGGCGCTTTACGGGCCATCTGACCAAGGAATTTGGCAAGTTCCTGCGCTGCCGCGGCCTCGGCCGAGGAGCGACCATCGTAAATGACGGTGATCGATTCAATCGGAACCAGTCCTTTTGCGACGTCGGGCGGGAGGGCGGTGGAGCCGCTCGAAATTTGTGTCTGGCCTGCTACGGCTGAACCGAGGGCGGTCTGAAGAAATCTTCGTCTTC
Organism: Terriglobia bacterium; assembly: GCA_020073365.1. Classification (GTDB taxonomy): domain Bacteria; phylum Acidobacteriota; class Terriglobia; order Bryobacterales; family Bryobacteraceae; genus JAIQFL01. The sequence continues at coordinate 3,160 of JAIQFL010000673.1, forward strand.
GCATGATGCCTCCCCAGACAAGAAGAAGATTTGGCAGAAAGGCTCCCTCTTTCCC
>JAIQFL010000674.1 GCA_020073365.1 Terriglobia bacterium
CTTGAGGACTTCGGAATCGGGTATATCTTCTTCCCACTGGGGAATTGGAAGCGCCGTGATGCTCATCCCGACGTCGCGTCCACTACTTGAAGAGTTTTTTCCATGTGAAGCCTGCGCACAGCGTCTGACAGGAAATTCTTTAACATCGCAGTGAGTTCCCAGCGACTTCGATGCCGGACGGCGCGCCCAGAAGCGCCGGATCTTGGAATAAGGATCCACCACGATCCGCTCGGCTGTCTTTCGCCCCACGCCGGGAATCGTCGTGAGCCGCGCCAGGTCTCCGGCGCGAATGGCGGGAAGCAACTCTTCGACGCTCATCCCCGAAAGTATCTTCAGCGCCAGCACCGGTCCGACGCCCGACGCGGAAAGCAACACCTCGAATAATTGTTTCTCGCGCGAGGTCACAAAGCCGTACAACGCCAAGGTGTCCTCGCGCACGTGGGTATGGATGAGCAGGTTCACGTCCTGGTGCAGTTCGCCCAGCGCGTAAAACGTCGACAGCGGAATGAACACTTCATAGCCCACGCCGCCCACGTCCACCACGACCTGGTTGGGCCGCTTGTCGGAGATTTTTCCGCGCAGATGACCAATCATTCCGCAGCGATTATTGTCTTGTGTGTGCGGCCTGTCAACGTGACCATCCGAGGAGGTCCGGTTGCTGGACTCCGGTGGAGTCCACCGGGCTCACGAAACCGGAGATGGTCATCCCGAGGAGCAACGCGACGAGGGACCTCTCTGACTCCCCTTGTTTCTTGCTCTGTGGCCTCTGCGGTCTCTGTGCTCTCTGTGTTGAGCAATTTCCTTCTTTTACGCCCTCGTGAAGGCGTGCTTATTTCATCGACGCCGCGCCCGCCGCCGCGCATTGCGAATCCTGATTGCTCGCCCCGCCGGAAACGCCGATCGCGCCGACAATCTTGTTGTCGACAACCAGCGGGATCCCGCCTTCCACCGGCACAGCCCCCGTCAGGCCCAGAATGCGCAGCCCGTCGCCACCGGCCGCCAGCGCGTCCTGCAGCGCCTTCGTCGGACGCTTGAACGCCACCGCCGAGCGCGCCTTATCGAGCGCGATGCTCGCGCTGGCCGCCTGCGTCCCGTCCATCTTCTCGAAATAGACCAGGTTCCCCGCCGTATCCACGATGGCCACCGCCATCGTCCAATTATTCTTTCGCGCCTCGGCCAGCGCCGGCGCCGCCACCTTCTTGGCGTTGTCCAGGCTGATGGACATGCCGTACGGAATCGCCATCTGCGCCATCACCAGCGTCGGACACAACGCCAAGAGCAGTGCCACGAAAGCACCCAACACCGATTGTTGTGACATGCGATATCTCCTTTGGACCTGAAATCTGCGATTCCCAACCTCGCTGCTCTGCGCCGCTACGATTTGGGTGAGCGACGTCGTCTCGCCGGAGTCACTTCGGCTTCCAGTTCACCAATACCGAATAATGGTTTTCTGCCGCGTTCCCGCACACAAAAAGAAATTTCTGCCCATCGCCAGCCGAGTCGAACAGTCGGCCTTCCGTCGCTGCCCCGGTAGGCACATTCCCCGGGCAGACATCGAATAGAGCATGTGGCTTGGCAACCGTTCCCGTGCGTCCCAACCCCGTTACCTCTGCCGCATATAGCTTGGAATCCGGCCCCAAGAAGAACAGCTCCGTCCCATCTCGACTCCAGGTTCCCCAGTAGCCTCCCCGCTCCGAGACTTGGATCTTCCCCTCCGAAGCCGCGGGCGCGCCCGAAAATGGGCGCACGTACACTTCAAAACGGCCTGACTCATTCGATTGGTATGCGATCCACTTGACATCCGGGGAAAAGCGAGGCGCTCGCTCTTCGAACGAAGTTTGATGGAACCGGAACGCCTTCTTTTCTCCAACTGTCGGAGCGATCCAAATTCCCTCGCTGGTAAGGGCGATCCAACGCCCGTCCAGCGACCAATCCTCGGGGTTGCCGCTATCGGGCACGCCTGGAACCCTCGTTTCGTCAGCGCCCGGATCCATCGAACTCTTCTCGAACATGCTGGGGAGGTTCTTCCCGGTGCGATCTGAACTGAAGATAATCCGCCGGCCGTCGGGCGCCCAGACCCCACTCAAATCGTTAGCCGGACTCAGCGTCAAGCGGGAAGCGACGCCACGGCCGATGTCAATGGACCAGATGTCGCGGTTGCCGCCATTATCGTCTGGCCGGTCGAACATTACGCGGCTGCCGTCCGGTGAGATCAGGGGTTGCTGGTAAACGCCTGGTGGCCCGAGCGTGCCCTTCGACACTCCGTTACGGTCGAACCACGTCATCCGGGTGGCCGTCTCAAAAGCAGGGCGAACGACCAGCACACGGCCGTCGGAAGAGAGGGCAAAATCGCCCTGGTTACCGATGGGATTGTACTGAACGTCCATCAGGAACATGGGTTCGCCTTGCAACTTGTTGCCGTCAAAGGACTGCTCGAACAGTTTGTTATCTTTGGCAAACAGAAGCATTGGGCTGTGCCCGTCGCGAGCGGCCACATAAGCAACGTTTGACTCCATGTGAGCCAGACGCTGAATGTCCCCGGATTCGAGCGATCCCTCATATAGGGAATTATTTTCGCGGCTGCCGCATCGCGCCAGGAAAAGGAAATGGCGGCCATCCGGCAGGAACGTGACCCATCGATGCGAATTTTCCGTTCGCGATTCATCCAGCTTGGTCACCTGGCGCGGCGTGCCTCCCGACTCCGGTATCGCGTAGATTGGCTGCCGATTGGCCGGCGAAAAGAGGATCTCGCCGGTGGAACTCCAAGCGGGCGTTCCAAACGGAGTCTCAAAGCCGCTCGACGCGATGGTTTGAACGCTGCTTCCATCCCGGCTGACTTTCTTGAGCTTTCCCTGGTCGTAAAAGCCAATCCATCGTCCGTCGGGAGACCAAAAAGGTTCCAGCGCATCTTCCGTGCCGGCGAGGGCCGTGGCCCCCTCGGAATCTAGAGAGCGGAGCCAAAGCATTCGCTGGCCCTCCGTGTCCGTGGCTGAATACACAACGACGGTTCCGTCCGGGGAAGGTCGCGGCAGGCCAATGGACTTGGTGCCTTGTGCCTCCAGATCGAATCGGACCGTACGCTCCGTCTGCGATCGTCTTGCACCGGCGCGATGACGTCCATGTGCCCGGTGGTGTCCAGGTTTCCAGCGAGCACCTTCACCAGTCCAATGACGATCAGCAGGATCGGCCAGGTGTTGTGAAAACGAACCAC
>JAIQFL010000675.1 GCA_020073365.1 Terriglobia bacterium
TGTTGTCGAGATGGCCAGGCAGATCCCGACCATGAAGTGCGTCAAGGACGAGGCCGGCAATCCCCTGGCCCGCGTGACGCAGATCCGTGAGCGGACCAATGACAAGCTGGCAGTGTTTTCCGGCAACGGCGTCCGCACCATGATCGACGAGATGCGGCTGGGCTTCTCGGGCCACTGCCCCACCACGGTGCTCTCCGACTTTTATGCCGCCGCATTCGATCTCTGGCACTCGGGCAAGCGGCGCGAGGCGTTCGACATGTTCGGCCGGCTCCAGGCGTTCAACACGATTACCGGCGCCGGAAGCTATCTCATGGTCCTCCGCGGCGTGTTTAAGGAAGACACCAAGACGCGCGGCGGCAGTATGGGGGGCGGAGCTGCGGCGAGCGGCGGTGGCGGCCGCGCCGGTCGAGGCGCAACACCCCCGCTCGACGAGGCCGGCAAGCAGGCCCTCCGCGATGCCTGGGACCAGTTCATGAAGCCCCACCTCCGCGGGTAAGTCCGCGGGTGGACAATCCGCAGTGATTTCAAGCGTTGAACACATGACGAAATCCTGCTCCTGCAAACTGGCGCACCGATAAAACGCTCCGATAGAAGCTTCAGACGCCGCGCAGATCGGCCGCAATCTGGTCGGCCGTAGCCCGCAGTGCCGCCAGAATCGCCTTCTGATGATCGTTATCCCCCACCCGCGCCTTGGGTAGCGAAACACTGATCGCCGAGCCGACCTCGCCCGCAGGGGCGAAGATCGGGACACCGAAGCAGTGGCCATCGGACACAGATTCCTCCAGGTCCGTCGCGAACTTCTGCTCCCGCACCCGCGCGAATTCGTGGTCCAGTTCCGTGCGATCGGTGATGGTGTGGCCGGTGAATCGATAAACTCCGTAGCTCCGCAGCAGCTTTTCACGGCGATCTTCGTTTTGAAATGCGGTAATCACTTTGCCAAGGGAACTGGCGTTCGGAGGAAGAATGTGGCCCACGATGTTGCTCATGCGGATCGGTTGCGGGCTTTCCACAACCGCGATCACCTCGATCCGGTTGTCGAACAGCGCCGCCAGGCTGGTGGTTTCGCGCAACTGCCGGCTCAATTGCTGCATCAAGGGGATACCCGCGCGGAGCAGCCGCGCCACGGTTTGCGTGGAAACCACTGAGTTCACGCCCGGCGCCAGCGAGTACCTCCCCCACTCGCCCGCCGTCAGACAACCGGACGACTCCAGCGTTCGCAGCAGCCGGAAGGTGGATGTCTTCGATAACTGAAGACGCTGCGCCACCTCATTCAGCGCCATGGGCCCATTTCCCGCCTGAAGGACTTCCAGTGCCTCCAGCGCTTTGGCTACCGCGCGAGAGAAGTATTGACCCTTGTCGCGACTTTTCACCACCGGTGCTGTCGCCTTGGTTCGCGCGCCTCGCGCGCCTTCGAGTGATGCGCCTCGTTTTGTGGCCACGTTTCATAATATCGAAATCGGTTACGATAGTGCCATTGAATAACGGCAATTTTGAAACGGCGGAATTGGGGGAGCATGACGCGAATACTCTGGTTGGCGGCCATTCTGACTGCCGGGTGAAGCGCGATTCCGAGTACGTGCGAAATTCAATTGCCAACCACACGCACTACTGAGCGAGGATGGAGGAGGTGCAATGTGCAGCTTAGAACGATAGGATGCGCGATCTGTGTTCTCGCCGGGCTTGCCGGCATTGGGCAGGACGCGCGGGCGCAGGCCCCGGCGGGCCGCGGAAGCAGCTATCTCCGCGGTCCAGCCGAAAAGGAGCTGATCTATGTTACGCTTCCCGGAACCCTGGAGGCGTCGCCGGACAGCAATGGCAACGGGATTGTGGTCCTCGACGCAAAGAACAACTACAACTTCGTCAAGCGGATTCCAACCTGGGATGTTCCGGCCAGCAGGAATCCTGAGCAGGTTGCAGGCGTTACCGCGAGTCCCGTGACGCAAATGATCTATGTCGCGGCTCGCGGCCGCCTGGGCGCCTGGGATCTCACCACGGAGAAGAAGGTCTGGGAAAACGCCTATGACGGTCAATGCTGCGAGCGGCCGCAGGTATCGCCCGACGGCAAGTTCATGTACGTGGGATCGGACTTGAAGGACTTCTGGTACGTGGTAGATCCGAAGACTGGCGAACTCATCACCAAAGTTCAGTCGCCGCTCAGCCCCAATGCGCACAACCTGAATCTCAGCCAGGACGGCAAGACCGCCTTCATGTCGCCCAACGGAAAGGTCATGGGCATTGCGGACACCACCACGCACAAGCTCGCGAAGACGATCGCGTTCCCCGACAATATCCGGGTGTTCGTTTTGAGTCACGATTCCTCGCTAATCTATTCGAATCTGAACAACCTGCTTGGTTTCGTGATCGCGGATGTGAAAAGCGGGCAGATCATTCAGAAAGTGGAGGTTCAGGGTTTCGGCTGGCCCGAGAACTGGAACGTGACGCCCCGCCCGAGAATTCCGCACGGCTGTCCCAGCCACGGAATTGCCCTGACGAACGATGAGAAGGAGATCTGGCTGGCCGACGGCCTGAACAACTACATCCATATCTTCGACAACACCAGGATGCCGCCGAGGCAGATCCAGAGCATCAAGACTACGGCCGGCCCCTACTGGATCACGGTCGGTCTGGATGGGACCCTCGCCTATGTATCCTCCGGTGACGTCATAGACATGAAGACGCGCAAGATCGTGGGACAAATGAAGGATGAGTACGGCCGGCCGATGCACAGTGAAAAGCTCCTGGACATGGTCTTCACGAACGGAAAGCTGACGCGCGTCGCGAATCAGTTCGGTAATGGTCTGGCGGCGCCGGCAACGGCCGCCTATGCCGGGACCACTCGAAGGAATTAGCGGATGGCCGGCGGCTGGTTGCTCATTGCGGCGGCAGTTGCCTTTTGCGGTGGCGCCCTGGGCCAGACGTCCGGAGGCGACGCCGCCGACAAGAGAGCGCTTGAGGCGGTCTGCGGCGCCTGCCACTCAGCCAGTCTGGTTGAAGGTCTCCGCTCGGAACCTGAGTGGACGGAAACTGTCGAGCAAATGGTGAAGCTGGGCGCCAAAGGCTCGGACGAGCAGTTTGACCGGCTCATTCGGTTTCTCTTGCGGAACCTCACGAAGGTCAATGTGAACACAGGGACCGCGTCCCGGATCGCCCCAGTGCTCGACATCAGCGAGGCCGTGGCAGAGGCTGTCGTCAAACGTCGGACCGAG
>JAIQFL010000676.1 GCA_020073365.1 Terriglobia bacterium
CCGACGGGTAGCACCGGTCCGCAAGGCATCCAAGGGATTCAAGGCCCACAGGGTATTCAGGGTGTGCCCGGTGCTGACGGTCGCACGGTGCTCAATGGAGCGGTGCCACCATCGGCTGGTACCGGAGCGAACGGAGACTTCTACCTGAACACGGCGACAAGCTGTCTGTATGGTCCAAAGGCTGCGGGCGCGTGGCCCGGATCGTGTGCCTCGCTGGTCGGGCCAACGGGTGCCACAGGTGCGCAGGGGAATGTCGGTGCCACTGGGCCTCAGGGAAATGTTGGGGCCACCGGCCCGCAGGGACCGCAAGGTGCAGCCGGGCAGCAGGGAAACGTCGGGGCCACAGGCGCCCAGGGGAATGCTGGGGCCACTGGAGCTACCGGCTCGCAAGGGCCGCAAGGCAATGTTGGAGCCACCGGGCCACAGGGCGCGTCGGGTGCAGACGGGAAGACCATCTTGAACGGGGCCGGTGCTCCGGGGCCGGGGACGGGAGGCGACGGCGACTTCTACTTTAATAACACGAGCACCTGCCTGTACGGACCGAAAGCCTCGGGTGTGTGGCCGGGGGCGTGCACATCGCTCATCGGGCCGACAGGGGCCGCGGGCGCGACAGGCGCGGCGGGTGCTGCCGGGGCGAATGGCAGTAACGGCAGCAATGGCAACACAGTGCTGAGCGGGACCTCTGGGCCTAGTTCGGGACAGGGAGTGGACGGAGACTTCTTCCTACGGACTGATACCCACTGCCTCTGGGGGCCGAAGGCTTCGGGTGAATGGCCGGGGACGTGTACCTCGCTGATTGGGCCGGTCAACACAGCAGCGGTCAATGCCGGCCAAAAGGGATCGTATTATCCCTACGGGATCGGTTATAGCTCTGCCGGGTCGGCCTACTTCGGTGTGGGCGGCGCGAACCATGGAGTGAGGATTCCGCTCACTGTCCTCTCCACGCTAGAGTTTCGCTCGATCGGCGCATATATCACCGCCGCATCGGGAACATGCAGTGGTACGTGCGGCGCTGTCATCTCGATCAGGAGCAACAACCTCACGTCAATCGTGGTTCAGACCGCGGTGCTGGTTAGCGGGGGCACGCCCAACATCAATGCGAGCGCCGTGGCGATTGGATTCGCGGTGAGCAGCGGCAGTGCGGTATCGGGCGGGGTCGCCACGCTACCAGCCGGGTCGTACTGGCTCTGTTTCGACTCTGACTCCACCACGCTGGCAATCTCGAACGTCTACACCACCGCCAACGTGCAAGGAGTGATCGACGGGAGCATTGGTGGGGGCGTCCACGCTGTGGCGGTAATCAGTGGGATGGCAAGCAGCACTGGGATCGGGGCGAGTTTGGCGCCCACGGCTGATGTATCGGCAGCCGGCTGGTCACCCACAGCGACGCTGGCGTTGCCGATGATCGCGTTTCACAACTACTTCTAAGCGCGCGGACGTTTCCCAATGCCAGACGCCCTCGGCAACATCAATGTACCGGAGATCGCCGCTTCCGGTACGTTCCCCATCGTTCCGGACTACCCGTTCGGGCGGTCCAGCCATCCGGACGTGGCGATCCACCAGTTCGGAAGCGGCAACGCCAAGATCGAGCAGCGCTTCCTGCTGGGCGCGGGCGCGAAGCGGTTCACCGTGCGGCGCGCCTTCCTGCGTGACGCCGACCGGCGCGCTCTCCGCGACTTTTGGGAGTCGAAGTACGGTCTCTACGGCGCGTTCACATACTACGCGCCCAACGACGATGGCAACGGCACGACCGCCTACACGTGCCGGTTCGCCAACGAGCCTCTCTCCTGGGAGATGCTCGCGGACCACGCCTGCAGCCTGGGCGTGACGCTGGTCGAGATCCCGGCGTCGAACCCCACCTACCCGCTCTCCTCGACGGTAACCCGATTCCCGCCGGACGAATTGAAGGACGCTCTGCTGTCGCAGGTGCAGCAGATGATTCCTCTCATCAAGATCCAGCCTCTCCAGAGTGGCTACCCCGCCATCTATCTCTCCGACAGGCGCTGCACCATCGGTGCGCAGTTGTACCTTCCCCGTCTGGTTGACTTCGATGGCATCTCGCAGGGCATGGGGAACGAGGCCGACGACGCCACCTTCACCTTCGGTAACGCCGACCGCGTGATGCGCGACCTGGCGAACAACGTGGACCTGTTCCGCGCGGCCATCGAGTTTTCGCTTTACCACGTCGGGCAGCAGATCAAGCTCGACCTGTGGAAGGGCGACATCATCAACTGGCAGTTCGATTCCGGCGCGGAATTCAAGGTCACCGCCGCCGACGGCCTGTACGAACTGAACCTGCCCTACCCGACCAGGAAGGTATCGCGCTCCTGCTGGAAGGCGTTCAACATCGGCGCGTGTCCGTTCGCTACCGCTGGCGCGATGGACTTGGTTCACTTCCCGTCTGCGGACGCCGGCAAGTGCGACAAGGGATATGACACCTCCAACGGATGCCTGGCGCACGGCATGAAGCGGTACTACGGCGCGGTGATCGCGGAGCCTCAGGGAGTGACCATCAAGGACAACTCCACCGGCGTCTTTGGCTTCGGGCGGTCGAGCATCACCAGCGTATCGCTGGTGTCGGATTCCATTTACGATCAGGCCATTCCGGAAATCTACACCGACAGCGAAATGCCGGTGAACTGCAAGGTCGCGGCGGGCCGTGACGAGAGCGACTTCTACGAGGCGCTGGGGATCGTGGGCGAGGGACCGCTCATCTCCTACACCGCCGCGCATTACGAAGACCTGAACGGGAACCCGGTCGCCATGGGCAGCACCGGCGCCGTCTTCGTCGGCAGCACGCTCGATGGCCAGGCGCAGCACGGGTGGCCCAACCAACCTACTTACGGTATCCGCCAGGTTCTGGGCGCGGATCCTGCGGCCGACGGCGACTGGTTCTCTCTCGACCAATCCGGGAACACAACCGGCGGCGACTGGCGCAAGGTCTTCTCCGGCAACTCGACGTTCAAGGACAACTACGCGGCCGGGACCGCGTTCATCGTGATCCGGCGCAGCGACACCAAGGGTCTGCAACTCACCAAGCCCGGCGATCACGCGATGGTGGCGTACGTCCAGATAGGGATGAGCGGGTGGGTGTGGACCTCGCCCGGCGGCAGCGCGGTCTTCGGTCCGCCCCTGGTGAATCCGGTCTGGATCGCCATCAACATGCTGCTGCGCGCGCGCGGGCTGCGGTTG
>JAIQFL010000705.1 GCA_020073365.1 Terriglobia bacterium
ATCGCGGTAAATGCCTTCCGGGAAGCGTTCTTCGTGGGCACTACGACGGCTACGACCGGCGGTGGACAGCAGGCTTCCGCCACCGCCACGATCGTCGCCCCCAACAACGGGTTGAGCATCACCCTCACCAACGCTGGCAGCGGCTATACACCAGCCGGAGGGATCCTCACCGTGCTCTTCAACGCCTTACCCCCCAACCCCCTGGTCTGTGCCATTCCGCCCGACGTCCAGGCGAACATCAACGCTGACGGTACAGTGAGCCTCCAGATTAATAACGTGGGGCTCGGTTGCTCCGGCAATCCGAATCCAGTTTTCATCCCACCTCCGATTGGCGGGCTGGGCACGTTCACCCTGACGACGTCTCCGCTGCAGCTTTCGGTTCTGCCCACTCCACCTACACAGAACGGACTGGGGGGAAGCACCGGCACGGTGAACGCCAGCGCCACCCCGCAGGCTTTTGAGGATGTGATCTACGGGGCGATTCAGTTCTACGATTTCATCGCCACGCCGGGCACGCTCAACTTCACCACCACGGTCAATGGCCCCACGCCAACCAGGCAGCTTTTGACCATGACCAACTGGCAAGGGCAGCCCATCACCATACCGCCGGGTTGCACCATCGTCCCCGCCGTAGTAGGTGACGCGACGAACTCGGCAGGCATCATGCAAAACGCCGAATTCGAAACGCCGGCGGAAGACTTCACCCATGCTATGTTCACGGTGACACAGGTCGGCGTGACCCCGGTGTGGCAGGTCATCCCGACGGCCAACGCCATAGCCAACCCGGGTGTGTGGACCGCGGTGTGGAAATTCAACCCGAGCGCCGGATGCGCCGGTGGTGGCGGCCAACCGTTTATCGACAAGGTCGATCCGGCCGTTTTCACCCTCACGGTAACCGCGCCGCTGGATGCCATTCCGACCAACACGTTCGTGGTGCATTCCAAGGTGGCCAGCGGTATCGTCGATGAGTACCTCGCAGGCGGAACCCAATCGGTAGCCAACGAGTTTCTCCAATTCCCGATCGGCGTCACGACGTCGTCGGGCACGGTGAACTTCACCGTTCAGCTCGTCGGAGGCACAAACTGGAACGCCACGAATGCGGTTAACTGCGTGACCTTACCTTTCCCCGCCGACACCGTCTTCGGGACGCTGGCGCCCAACCAGAACCTGATCCCGGTCAATGTGAGTACCAGTTGCATCGCCTCCCTGCCGATCGGCGAGTACCAGGCGAGCATCGTGATCGTGTCGTCGCCGGAGACGCCCAACAATGGCGTAACCCCGCCGCCGATTCCGATCGATATCACGATCACGCCGGGGGCTCTGGCCAATAATCCGATCACCGTGGTTTTCGGCAGCTCGCAGACGCCGCAGCAGACGTCGCTGACCCTGTCGAATCCGGTGGGCACCGCCGGGCCGTTCCAATTCACCGGGGTGTATCTGCCCAATCCCAACTTCGGCACCGCGCTTCCGGCGGCGAATATATCCTTCCCGGGCTCGCCCACCATCACGGGAACCATCCCGGTGGGCGGCCAGCTCGCGATTCCGGTTCAAATCAATCCCGCCAATCTGACCACCGGGGTTTACTCCGGCATAATTCAGATCAGCGGCGCCGGCCAAGCCGCCACGGCCCTGCAGGGGACGCTGCCGTTCCCGCAGACGACCGTGCCGATCATCGTCTACGTCGGTCCGGCGACGGGCACCCGGCTGGGCCTGATGTTGCCGCCCAACTCGCCGACCTTCATTACGTCGCCCAACTCGCCGCCAAGCTGCACGACGGCTGCGGCGATTAATCCTCCCGGCGGCCCCCCCAGCCCGGGAACTCCCGGTCAGTTGCCGACCAATGGGGCGTACCCGTTGGTGTTCTGCCTGGCGGCTGGAATGGCCGCCCCGCAGTTGCCCGGTCAACCGCCTGTAATACAACCTAGTCCGGCCAATACACCGATCGTGCTGCAGGTGACGGGGCTGAACAACACCTCGCTCACGCCGGTAACCGCGGGTGCGCCCGCGTTTGCCGTAACCAGCGGCCCGCTGAACGGCGGCGCCTTCCCGGCCGGTGTGTTCACCATCGCTTTGCTTACCGGCAACCAAACCTGGGCACAACAAAGCGCCCTGCCGCTGAGCCCGCTGGGTCCGGTGGTGCAGTGGGGCTTGGCGATCAACACGACGAACCTTCCCGCCGGGACTTACGGCGGTACCATCACGTTTGGCGCCACCGGCGGCCTGGCGCCCACCAGTTCCATGGTGGTTCCGTTCACGCTCAACGTGACGAACTTCCCGCAACTGGCGGTAACGCAGCCGCAGTTCTTCCCGAACCCGACCTTCGGTCCGGGAATTCCGCAAAATCCGATTCCCGGGTTCTTCCAGACGATCCTGGGGGTACCGCTTCCGGCTAACGGGGTGCAGTTGACCGCTACGATCAGCAACAGCACGCCCGCTTGCATGGTGGTGGATCTGAACGCTACCAGTGGCACTTTCGGGCCGGGCTTCGGCAACGGCGGTGTCAACAATGTGACGATCGCTCCGCTCACGGTGCCATGGCTATTCCTGGCAGCGGCGCCGGCGGCCTTCGACGGGCACATACCGCAGTTCGGCACGAACGGCGGCGTGTTCGGCAGGCTTGCCCCACTCGCCGTCCCCGGCAGTGCGTTCGCGGCTGGACCGACCAACGTGGGTACCGGTTTGCAGACGTTCCAAATCTGTGCCGACGCGTCGAGACTGTCGGACGTGGTAGGCACGGTTCACACCACCAGCATTACGGTTAACGGTGCGGGTGTTGGCTCGGTTACTGTTCCGGTTACCTTAACCACCTTGGCTGAGCCGGAGCCGCCGCCCACCTCCTGTACCTTCACGGTTACCAATGGCGTGGCCCTGACCAACGCGGTGCAGAGTACGGGCACTCCGGTGTCGCAAGCCGCCAGCTTCACGGTAACGCCGGGTGCGGCATGCACCGCGGCGAATGCCTGGGTGGCCACCTCGGGGGCCTACTGGGTGCAGATCGTATCGGGCGGCACCGGCACTGGCGGTGGTCCCGGCACGGTGAACATCCTGGGCCTCAGCAACACCCTGACCACGGCGCGGAGCACGTCGGTGACGATCTCGCCGAGCGTCGCGAATGCGTTTGCGCCGATTGCGGTGAACGTCACGCAGGTGGCTTCCACCGCTCCGCTATTGCAACGGCAGGTGACCGCGCTC
>JAIQFL010000270.1 GCA_020073365.1 Terriglobia bacterium
GATGAAGAATGGCATCAGCCCAAGGCTGCTCACCGTGGCTTCTGGTGCCCACTTCACATGAATCTTGCCCGCAAAGGTGTCTAGGCTGGTACCGGTTTCTGCTGGCTGATTTCCCGCGATTTGGACCTCACCCTCCGGGTGAGCCTGAACGACCTCTTCTTCATTGTTCATGTTGAACAATGGTAACTGTTTCTCTATTCAAGGCACGAGGCCTACTGCCGTTCTTAGGTTCATCGGCCCGCCAGCATCAAGCCAGGCAATGCAGGGTCCAACTCTTAGAGACATTGGAGATACCGGAAGGCCGGAGCCCGCGCTTTCGAAGTTCGAGGAGGAGCGGCGGGAAGCGCTGGCGAGCGTGCTTCAGTCGCTGACCACGGAAGACCGGGATCCCGATCGCAGGGCAGCCTGCTTCCGTCTGCTTCGGCACCTGACCGGCCCAGCCTGCGGCGCCGAACTGCCCTACAATCCGTACAGGGTCCTGGCGTTCTCCCGCAGGACCATTCGCGCCAGCTCGGAGGCGCGGGCACGCGAAATCTCGCCATCCCGAATCATCCCGGTCAGAGCGATGGCCAGAGCCTGCCGCCCCGCGCGCGCCGCCACCCAGCCGGATTCCTCCCAGCCCATCTCGTTGCTGTAGGGGTACGCGTCCGTCCCGAACATCACCTTCTCCGGCACATGTTCGAGCCACTCGCGGATGGTTCCCGCCAGCGCATCCGGCTCGCGCAGCAGCGACTGCGCCGAAAAATCGAGATACGCGTTGGGCTTCTCCAGCAGCGCCGTGATCTCCGCGGTGAACGGCCATCCGCCATGCACCATTACGAACCTGGTTTTGCGCAACCCGGGATCGTTCAGCACGGATTCGAGGAGTAATGGATTCGCCCCATGAACCTCGAAGTAGCTCCCGGCGCCAGCCATGGTGTGGATATGTACGGCCATACCCAGCCGTCCGCACTCCGCCGCGATGTATCGAAACAGGTAATCCTGCAACGGTTTGTAATCGGCCTCGGAAGGCGCGCTTCTGCCCGCGAAGCGTGCATACACGCGCTCCGCGTCCGCGCGATCCACCGGGTCGAACGCCAGGGAGCGCAAGTACGCCGCCTCGAACTTCTCGGCGACGGCGCCTCCCTGCTTCTGCCGCTCCAGAGTGGGGGTCGCTACGCGGGTGAGATATTCGGCGAGCGTGGCCGGCGGCGCCGTTAGCCCCACGTCCTGCAGATAGCGTCGCAGCAGAGTATCTTCGAGCGCGAAGAAGGACCTGCGATCGGAATTCCGCTGCGCCAGCCTGGCATTGTCGAGCGGGAACATGAGGGCGTCGGCGTACGGCACCCATCGGAAACGGGGTGGTTGGATGCTGCTTCCCATGGCCACGCGGTTGGCGAGCATGGTCTCCACGCCCATCTGATCCAACACCCAGGCCGGGTATTGCTCGCCTTTCTCCCGAATCGTGTCCGGCTTCGACCTGGCGGCGTAGAGTGTCCGGGCGGCATCCCGCACGGCCGCCGCGCCGGGCCGCAGGTTCACCGGATCCGAGGACGGCTCCATGTTGTCTACGGGCAATGCATCGAACCCCCGATCCGGTTGTTCGCCGCTCCCCACCACGCGCACGGGATGCGCGTGGTTGTCGATCGCCCGAATATTACGGATCTCCGCCGCAAGCTCCGGATCCGCCGCGCTTTCGGGCACTCTCCCGCATCCGGCGAAAAGCAAGGCGGCGGCCAGCCACACCCGATTTTCCATATCGGACTCTAGCCCTTCCGATGGTGTTCCAACTCGTGCTCCGAGATCAACTGCCGCACCATGCCCTCCAACTCAGCCACGCGCCGCGCCAGATCGTCGATGGCCTGGCCTTCCGGGTCGGGCAGTCGCCCGTGCTCCAGCGGGCCGCCCTCCGGACGAATGCGCACCACGCGGCCGGGGACTCCGACCACCGTCGAGTGGTCCGGAACCGAATGCACCACCACCGAACCGGCGCCGATCTTGACGTTATCCCCGATCCGGATATTGCCCAGCACCTTGGCGCCGGTGCCCACCACCACGTTATTGCCCAGCGTAGGATGGCGTTTGCCTCTTTCGTTGCCGGTGCCGCCAAGCGTAACGCCCTGGTACAGCAGCACGTCGTCGCCGATCTCGGTAGTCTCGCCGATCACCACGCCGGAACCGTGGTCGATGAAAAACCGGCGTCCGATGCTGGCGCCGGGGTGGATCTCAATTCCGGTGAAGAACCGGCTGATCTGCGAGAGCACCCGCGGGATCAGCGGCACGCCCCAACGATAGAGCCGGTGGGCCAGTCGGTGTCCCAGGATGGCATGGAAGCCGGGGTAACAGAAAAAGATCTCGATTACGCTCTTGGCTGCCGGGTCCTCCCGGAAGATGGTATCGATCTGTTCCCTGATGGCTCGAAACATGCCGTACTCAAATGGATGATGCGCGCCGCGGCCGGGATTCGTTAGTGCGCAGCGGCCGGGGCTCCCTCTTCTTCGGGCACGACGACCGGAGGTTTGGCACCGGGAGGCACGGGCGCGAGCATATCCTCTTTGCGCTTAACCAATGTGGAAGTGTTGAAGCTGGCTACCTCAAAGCCATGCCCGTGGGTGATGGCGTCGGTGGGGCAGGCTTCCACGCAGTAACCGCAAAAGATGCAGCGGTTGTAGTCGATGTTGTAAACCTTGGCGTAGCGTTCGCCGCCCGAGATGCGAACCCGATCGGTATTCTCCGCAGCCTCGATGTAGATGCAGTTCGACGGACAGGCGGCGGCGCAAAGGAAACAAGCCACGCACTTCTCGAGACCGTTCTGGTCGCGCTGCAGCACGTGGACGCCGCGGAAGCGTTCTTCGAACCTGGGCGGTTCGTCCGGGTAGTTATCCGTCACGGTGGGAGACATCATCTCCTTAAACGTGACTCCCAGCCCTTTAGCTATGGCCGCGGCCGTACCCAGAATGTCGAGCTTGTTGCCCATGGGATCTGCTTCCATTCTAGCGTGGATGGCGCGACACAGGACCGGCGGGCGGGTTGGCCGGGAATGGCTGGCGACTGGGCGACTCCTTAGCCCCTTGTTTTGCTTCCCGGCGCGATGGTATCCTGCCGCGAAGGCAGTTTTGGATGAGTCTGGGAGGGGAGCAACTATGCGTTTCGTGACATCGACCATCTGCATACTGGCCGTCTGTATGGCCAACGGGTACGCGCAGACGAAGGCGCCGAAGGCCCTGGTGGACCTCGAGATGATGACCTGGCCCGAGTTGAAAAAAGCGATGGAGGAGGGCAAGACCACCGCGCTGATCTACAACGGCGGCACCGAGACGCGCGGTCCGCAGAACGTCAACGGCGGCCACACCCTGATGGCCCACCGGACGGTGATCGCGATTGCGGAGAAGCTCGGGGACGCGATTGCAGCGCCGGTGATGCCCTTCTCGCCCAACAACGCGAACGCGAACCTGCCCGGTACCATCGGATTGACGGCGCCGCTCTACGCCTCACTCAACGAGCAGGTCGCCGAACAGATGATCAAGAACGGGTTCAAGAACGTCGTGCTGATGGGCGATCACGGCGGCGGTCAAAAGGAGCTTGGCGAGGTCGCCAGGAAACTCGGCGAAAAGTACGCCTCCGCGGGGATCCGCGTGGTCTATTGCGACGAGGTTTACGAGAAGGCCAATGCCGATTTCGACAAGTACCTGGCGGCCCACGGCATGCCTTTGAGCTCGCACGCGGGAATCGCGGACACGTCCGAGATGCTTTATCTGGGCGGGGACCTGGGCTGGGTGCGCAAGGAGCTGGTGGCGACCGCGCTGGGCGATCCCGTTCGCAAGCCCGGCGAACCGAGGGACCCGAACGCCAGGCGGGTCAACAATGGCATCACCGGCGATGCGCGGCCCTCTACGGCGGCGCTCGGCAAACGGCTGTTCGACATGAAGGTCGAGTATGCGGTGAACCAGATCCATCGTCTGCTGGGAGGCGGCAAGCCGGCGGGCACGCAGCAGTAGTTGCCCAACAGCTTGCCCTGGAAACACACAAGAACAGATTGGCAAGCTAAAGCATGCCCCACATTACTCGTACCGCAACGCCACGATCGGATCCACGCGGGTGGCTCGGCGGGCGGGCAGGTAGCAGGAACCCAGCGCGACGATTACCAGCACACCCGCCACCGCTCCGAACGTCGGCAGATTGCGGGCGTTGACGCCAAACAGGAGCGTCGCAAGCGCGCGGCTCACGGCCAATGCGCCGGCCAGCCCGGCGCCGATTCCGGCCAGCGCCACCACCATTCCCTCTTGGACCACCAGCCGCAGGACGTGGCCGCGTTGCGCCCCCAGGGCCATCCTTACGCCGATCTCCCGCGTGCGCTGATTCACCGAGTACGTCAGCACGCCGAAAATCCCGATAGCGGCGATCAACAGCGCGACGGCCGCGAAGACGCCCAGCAACACTGTATTGAGCCGCGGCTGCGCGGCGTTGTTCGAGACCCACTGGTCCATCGTGCGGATGGTGGACATGGGCAACTCCGCGTCCAGTTCGTGTAGTTTCCGCCGAACACCGGCCAGCGCCGCGCCCGGGTCGGTTTCGGTCCGTACCGCCACTTCCATCAGCGGCCAAATCCGAGTGGACGCCGCGAAATACATGGCTGCCGAGGGTTCCTGGTTCAGACTGGTGTTCCGCACGTCGCCTACAACTCCGATCACGGTCCGCTCCTGGCCGCTACCGACAATGCGGATGACTCTTCCGACCGGGTCTTCCGCGCCCCACAGCTTTTTCGCCGCCCCCTGGCTGATGATCATGGCGGGCGGGGTGTCGGGACCGTCCAGGTCGGTGAAGGTGCGGCCGCGCAACAGGGGAATTTCCATGGTGCGGAAATAGCTGGGGCTGACGATCCGCCAGTCGATGGGGATTGCCGCGCCGGGAGGCAGCGCGGACATTCCGACCGGGGCCGCCGGCGTGGCTGTGTAATTGCCCGCGCCGAGAGGGATTCCGCTCGAGAGGGCCGCGTCGCGCACGCCTGGCAGGGTGCGCAACGATTCCAGCAGCGCCTTGTAGAAGGCCCAGGCCTTGGCGTTGCCCGGGTATTTGGCAGGCGGCGGGGAGAGCTGAAAGGTCAGAAGCTTGTCGGGCCGGAAGCCGAGACGAACCTGCTCGAGCCGCACCAGACTCTCGATCAACAGGCCGGCGCCAATTAGCAGGACCGTGGCCAGCGCCAGTTCTCCGGCTACCAAGCCGTTGCGCAGCAGGGGCCGCGTACCACCGGAGGAGGAGCGTCCGCCCTGCTTCAAGACGGTGTTCAGGTCGGTCTTGACGGTCTGCCACGCCGGCGCGAGCCCGAACAGCAGCCCCGTCGCCAGGGTGATCGCCAAGGTGAATAGCAGTACCGTAGAGTCGAGAACGAGGTTGTCCACCGGTAGGAGATTCGGCGGCAGCGCCGTGTTCATGAGGTGGACGGCCCAGGTTGCCACCAGCAATCCGGCTCCTCCGCCGATTGCGGAGAGCAGCAGGCTTTCCGTCAGGAGTTGACGCAGCAGGCGTCCGCGGCTGGCGCCCATGGCGGTGCGAACCGCGATTTCATTCTGCCGCGAGGCGGCGCGCGATAGCAGCAGGTTGGCCACGTTCGCGCAGGCAATCAGCAGCACGAAAACCACCGCGCCCAGCAACACCAGGAGTGCCGTGCGGAGCTGGTCCTGCACGAACCATTGGTAAAACGACACAACCTGAATGCCCCAGTCCTTCGTCTCCGGATATTGCCGGCCCACGCGGCGTGAGATGGTGCCCATCTCGGCTTGGGCCTGTTGCAGGGTAACGCCCGGCTTGGTGCGCCCCACGGCGGTGATCACGTGATTCAAGCGTGCTTCGCGGTTGGGGTCGATCGGCAGCGGAATCCAGATATCGCCGCCGGTCAACGTGGCGAGCGCCCGCGGAGCGATTCCCACCACGGTGTACGCGACCCCGTTCAGCATCACGGTGTTTCCGATCAGGCTTGCATCACCACCGAAGCGGCGCTTCCAGAGCCCCTCGCTGATCATCGCGGCCGGCGGGCTGCCCGGCTTGTCCTCGCCCTCACGGAAGGCGCGGCCCCGAACCGGCTGAATGCCGAGCAAGGGGAACATCGAGGGGCTGATGGTAGTGCCGTTGAACTGTTCGGGATCGCCGCTTCCGGTGAGGTTGAAACTGGCAAAACCGATGGCGCCGAGTTGTTCGAACGTCTCGGTCTGCTCTTTCCACGAAAGGTAGTTCAACACGGAGGCGGAGAACTGCCGAATGTTCAACTTGTCGTTCTTTTCAAACAGCCGTACCAGCCGGTCGGGTTCGGCGAACGGCAGCGGCCGCAGCAGTTCGGCATTCACCACCGTGAAGATCGCGGTATTTGCGCCCACTCCCAGGGCCAGGGTAAGGACGGCGGCAGCGGTGAAAACCGGCGCCTTCCGCAGCGTGCGCGCGCAGTAACTCAGATCGTTCAGCAGCATATGACAGTGCTCCTTGGATGCGGTGATGGCCACGTCGGCAACCAGGTGGAACCACAGCAGCAGGCTGCGGTCCTCTCTCCACCGGTCGCGGAACGCCTGGGCCATCTCCGGGCCGTAGTCGTAGCGGAACTCCGCGGGGTAGCAGATAAGCAGCGCACGATAGATGTGTTCCGGCCAACCCATCAATCAGGTCCGCTTGGCCGCCAGACCGCTGGCGCGGGCCTGTCCCAGGAGTTTCGCCAGCCGCGCCGACTCCGCCATGGCCACCTCCCGCCCGAACCGCGCGATCCGGTAATACCGCCGCCGGACGTCGTCGTGTTCCGGGTCGGGGCGTTCGTCCAGTTCTTCGATCAAGCCCTCCTGCAGCAAGCGCTTGATCGACCCATAGAGAGTGCCGGGGCTCATCTTCAGCTTGCCGCCGGTCCGGGCCGCGACGTCCTGCATGATGGCGTATCCGTGGCGCTCCCGGTCCGCTACGGCCACCAGAATATGGAAGACGGCCGGGGCCAGCGGCAGGAACGATTCGGGATTGAGGTCAAGGTCTTTGCGCACGCTACAACTATAACAGAACTTGATATACCGGCAGTTGTTATAGACGAACGGGGAGAAGGGAGGCTAGTGGGCCGTGGGCAGTATTCCGGCAGTGGTGGGGCAGGCGGTTCCGCCTGCCTCGCCCGCTGGCGGGCGATTCTTTCACAGATCCCTCACCTCACAGTCGCGGCTCCGCCAGCGATTGCGAGCCGGGCCCAGCCGGCACCCCGTGACGAGGTGCGGTGGCGCGTCCGGATATGTTCGAGAGGCTGAACTGGAGTTGTGGCAGAATAGTGGTCTGAAACAAAGCGATCTCACGGGGCGCCGCCGGTGGGGGGCGACAGAAACTCGAGTGGATGGCGAAGTATCCGGGGCGATGTGCGGGGCCGTTGGCGATCGCTGGAGCATGCTGTGACGTATCCCCCGGTCAGTTGCATGTGCCTCACGTTCGCCCGGCCCAAGCGACTCTTGGAAGAAGCGGTGTATTCATTCCTGAACCAGGACTACCCCGGCGACAAAGAGCTCCTGATCCTGAACGATTTCCAGCAGCAGACAATTGCCTTTGAGCATCCGCAGGTGACCGTTGTCAACGTTCCCGCGCGGTTCCGCACCGTAGGCGAAAAGAGGAACGCCGCCGCAGCCATGTGCCGGCACGACCTGGTGGCGCTATGGGACGACGACGACATCTGCTTACCTCATCGCCTCAGCTTCTCAATATCGAAGTACGACGAGAAGAAGCGTTTCTTCAAACCTTCCAAGGCGTTCGTGCTGAACCACGGCGTGATCAGCGGCCCGGATGCGGAAGGATACCACGCCGCGTGCATGTGGCACCGCAGCCTCTTCGACGAGGTCGGTGGCTACGCCCATATGGGTTCGGGCGAGGACAAGGACATCGAGGCCAGGTTCGAAGAGGTAATCGGGGGCGGGAAGAACTACGACGCCATCAAGCTCTGCGAGATTTACTACCTGTACCGCTGGTCCGGAACGCAATCTTACCACCTGAGCGGCTTTGGACGAGACGGATCGGGCAGGTCCGGGAACGACAAGGTTATGGAATACGCGCTCGGTCAACTCGAGCAGGGCAGGATCCAGGCCGGAGAGATCGCGCTTGTCCCGCAATGGAGCGTCGACTATTCTCAACTGGTCAGGGAGTATGTCGCGGCATGGCCGCAGGGCGCTGGAGCTGGCTCTGGCGGGGCAGACGCTGGGAATAGAGCACCGGCGGAAACTGTGAAATAATCGCTGGGAGAGCGGGGTTGACAGACGAAAGCGTCTGTCCCACGTTGGATAGTGGTCCAATGGCAACCGACGGCAAAGTAGCGCTCGTCACTGGCGCCGGCAGTGGGATCGGGCGGGCGGTCAGCCTGGCGCTGCAGTCTGCGGGCTACTCCGTAGCGCTGGCCGGCCGCCGTGTTGCGCAGCTCGAACGGACCGCCCAATCGGCACAACCGTCGGTCGGCAAAATGCTGGTAATCCCCACAGACGTAACCGACCCGAATGCCGTTCGCGCGCTGTTTGCCAGGATCCGGGATGTCTTCGGCCGCCTGGACGTTCTCTTCAACAATGCAGGCTGTGGCGCCCCGGCTGTTCCCATGGAAGATCTCAGCTACGAACAGTGGAGCCGGGTTGTGGCCGTCAACCTCACGGGCACGTTTCTATGCGCCCAAGAGGCCATCAGGCTCATGAAGGCACAGAACCCGCGCGGCGGACGAATCATCAATAACGGCTCGATCTCCGCGCATGTCCCCCGGCCCAACTCGGCGCCCTACACTGCGACCAAGCATGCGATTACCGGGCTGACCAGGTGCATATCGCTGGATGGGCGCAAGTACGATATTGCCTGCGGCCAGATCGATATCGGGAACGCCGTCACGGAAATGACCGAACGGATGACGGCCGGCGTTCCCCAGGCGAACGGTTCAAAAATGGTGGAACCCCGCATGGATGTGCGGCATGTGGCGGACGCGGTGCTATACATGGCTGGTCTGCCGCTGGAAGCCAACGTTCAGTTCATGACCGTGATGGCTACCACGATGCCCTTCATCGGAAGGGGTTGACGCGGATTCAGCGGTCGGATGCTTCTCCGGTCTGGCCGGCCGCTGTTTTGGAGAGCACCGGCACTTTCGTATCGGGCTGGAGCGCCGGCTGTCGCTTATGCCAATCGGTGGCCTCCTCATAGGCGTGCGCCAGTGCGAGCACGTTGATTTCTCCTAGGTTCGGCCCGCTAATCTGCAGACCGATCGGCATGCCGGCCCTGGAAAAGCCGCAGGGGACCGTGATGGTGGGCAATCCGTAGTCGTCGAGCGAGCGCGTGTTTCCCGGTTTGGGGTTACGCGGCCGCGCGTTGGCGGCCCGCACCAGCTCATCTTCTATGGTCCAGGGCAGCTCACGAATGGTGGGCGTAACCAGCAGGTCGACGTTTTGCTTGCGGAATACCTCTTCGTCGACGGTGCGGCGGACCAATCGCAGATTGCGCCATTCGCGGATGTAATCGACCGCCCTGGCGCCAACGCCGTTGCCGCCCCCACCGCCGCGGCCGCCGCCGGCGCCACCGTCTCCGGGAGCAATTTCATTGCGGACGAAGCCGCTGCCTAAGCTCTCGCGATAGACCGTCCCTTCGCTCGCGGCGCCGGTGCCGAGAATCGAGGGCAGCTCGACTTCTTGCGAGCCCCTCGTCATCCTGTTCAGCAGCGCCATCGCATCTTCCATGGCGTGCGACACCTCTTCATCCAGCCCGTCGTAGAACTGGGGCGGAATGCCCAGCCGGAACCGCGACACCGGAGCGCCAATTCCAGTGGAATAGTCCGGCACTGGATAGTCGATACTCTGCAGGTCCAGGCGATCGTAACCGGCAATCACCTGCAACACCAGCGCGGTGTCCGCGACGCTTCGCGCGATGGGACCACAGTGATCCAGGGACCAGGTCAAGGGAACGATGCCGCGGATGCTGACACGGCCGTAGGTCGGCTTGAAACCAACCACGCCGCACATGGCGGAGGGAGTGCGGATGGAGCCTCCCGTATCCGTTCCCAGAGCGGCGTAGCAATTGTTCATGGCCACCGCCGCCGCCGAACCGCCGGAGGAGCCGCCCGCAATCGCCTCCAGGTTCCATGGGTTGCGCACGGGGCCGAAATAACTGACGGCCGAGGTGGCCCCCGAGGCGAAGATGTGCATATTGCACTTTCCGATCAGGATGGCGCCCGCCGCCTTGAGCCTCTCGACCACCTCGGCGTCCGCAGTGGGAATGTTGCCGGCCAGGGTCTTGCTGCCCGCCGTGGTGCGCACGCCGGCGGTGTCGATGTTGTCCTTGAGGCCGATCGGAATCCCGTGCAAAGGACCGCGGAAGCGGCCGGCGGCCTGCTCCTTTTCGAGCGCCTTGGCTTGGGCCAGCGCGCTATCGCGCATCACGGTGATCCAGGCGTTGATCTTCGGGTTGTAGGTCTGGATGCGAGCGAGGCAGGCTTCGGTCAGCTCTACCGGAGAGACCTTTCGGGATCGAATGCGGACGGACGCCTGCTGCAACGTCAATCCCGCCAGATCACCGTAGCTATCGGCCCGGGCAAGTCGCAAGAGTGCCGCGGCGCCCGCACTCGCGGAGAGGAACTCCCGCCGGGAGGAGGTTCGCATGAATCCTTGTACCGCGCGCCTCGGCGGGTTGTCAAATGGTAGAAGGAAAGCGGCCGTCGGCTGGCCGGGGTGCCGGTTGGGCGCGCATTCGGAAGGGCGAACGCCAGTTGGCGGCTGCGTTGCCGGACTGGCTTTCGTGGCGCTAACACTCGTGCTTGCCGGGCCCAAGAGGCACCCCCGACTCCTCGGGACGTTTGGCGATTTCCCTCCTCCGTTGCACGGAGATCGTTGGCAATCCATACCTGTTGAACGGGCGCGTATTCTCTTGGGGATCGAGTGATCAGGGTTTTTCGATCACCGCCAGGGTAGGCTCACCCGAGGCGACCAGGCAACTGCCGCTCGAGAGTTTCAGTTTCTCTCCTACCCGTACATTCAACCGCCGCCACCGGCCGGCAGCCAGACGAATCGGGCTTTTTCCATCCTGCGATACGGTCATCTCGCGCGAGGTCCGGTTATCGACAACCAGAAGGGTTGGCGCGCCTTCGCTGGCCGTCGCGCCGCTACAGATGGATTCATCGACTCTGGTGATCGTGGCCGGCCCCGATAGCAGCCCCAGCTCCGCCGTGAATCCGGGGGCGATGGTTTCCATGCGGCGAAGAACTTCCTCGGACGGCAAGTAACCGCCCTGGGCCGCGGGAAACGCAAGCTTCAATTGCTCGACAACCTGCGGCAGACCGCGCTTTTGCGCGACGAAGAACGCAAGGCGGTTCAGATGAAACTGAAACCAGGCATAGTTACTAAAGGGCACACTCTGAACTCCGGTGAGGTAGTCGAAATCGGCCAGGGATGTATACCTGGGCAAAAGAGCGTCCGGCACAGGACGTGGCATAAAGGCCTTCAGTCCTGGCTGGCGCGCGCATATGTACTCCTGCGCGAAGATATTTGGCACCAACTCGTTGACCCAGGAATTCCGCGAACGAATTCCTTCATAGTCGTCCGCGAATATGTGACCCATCTCATGGAAGGAGATTGTTTCCGCGAGTATGTCGGCGTCGGCCTGCATGTCCGCGAAGCCGGGAAAATCTTCCATTCTCGAAGGCACTGTCACCAGGCCGGTCTTGGCGTTGGGCATCGGGTAGGGGACCGAAGTTGCGCGCTCCCAATCCGGCTTGTCGAGCACCGCCAGAGTAACCGGCACACTGACACCGAGTTGAGCTTCGTACCATTTGTGGGCAGCCTCTAGCGCAGCCTGATAGCGTTGCGCCCGGGCCTTTGCCGAGGGACTGTAAATGACCGTGACACCGCCGTCCAAGATCGGTAAGTTCAGCGCGCGAACTCTCGCCAGGGCATTTTCGGCCTGTCCGAAGGATAAGATCGCACAAGCGCACACAATCGCTGACAGCACTGCAACTCGAATCATTTTCTCTCTCCTGCTTTCTAGAAGTTCAGCTTCAGCGCCAGTTGCATGGCGCGGGCGCCGTCCGTATTGACGATGGTTCCGAACCCCGCCTGTCCGAAGGTACTGGCCACCGGCGGATACGGCCCGAGGAAGTTCGGGTGATTGAGCAGATTTTAAGCCTCCGCCCGGAAATCCAGATGGAACTTTTCGCTTATCGGAAACGACTTGGTGATCCCCACGTCCCAATCCTGGCGGCCGGGCCCGCGGTTCTCCGGAATGAAACGCCCCGCGTTGCCGAAGGTGAACGGAGGCGTAAGTGAGAATGCCGCGCGGTCCACATAGTTGTCGATTCGATCGCTCGGGCTGCCCGGGGTCCTGCTCGAAATTCCGGTCCGGTTGGGACGCGCATTTCCGTCGAAGGAGCCGGTCAGGTTCGGGATGGCTGCCACGGAAATCGGAGCGCCGCTCGCGTAGGTCGCGATTCCGCTCACGCGCCGCCCCGCTCCGAACGGCAGATCATAGTCGAAGCTCGCTACCAGGCGGTGGGGGATATCGAAGGCCGAGTACGATTTGTCGAGATCGCGCCGGTTGTTGTCGGCAAACGGGGGACCCTGGTTTCCACCGTTGATGGCGCCGCTGTTATCGTCGAGCATTTTCGACCAGGTGTAGGCGGCCAGCACCTGAAAGCCCCGTCGATAGCGTTTTCGAAACTTGGCTTGGAGCGCGTGATAGCTGGAGTGAGCCAGCGATCCCCACGTCTGGATGACCTTATTGAATTGCGGGTAGGGGCGCAGAAGCTGCCCGGCCGTGATTTTAGGCGCTCCGAGCGAGCTAGTGGCTGGGATAATTCCGAAGAACGGATTCGTCACCTGGCTGTTGAGGCCGTTGCCCAGCGCGAGGTACTGATCGGGTAACTGGTTAAGCTGCGCCATGGCCGGCAGCTTCACCCCCGCGCTTCCAGCGTATCCAACGTCGAACAGCATTTCGTTGCGCAACTCGTGCTGGATGTTGAAATGCCACTGCGCCACATAGGGCGTGCGGTCCCCGCGAACCTGGGCATTGACACTCTGGCCAATCAACGCCAGCAGCCCGTCGCGCCCGTTGGCCGGCTTGTTGAAGCCGTTGGGGAAAGGATTTGACAGCGTGGTAAACGGCGTCCGGCCGCTGTCAATCGAGCTTATGTAGTCGGTGAACGCATTGAAGCCGAGAGCGCCTGTATTGGTGGCGGTCGGTCCGCCATTCAGGCTCGGGCTGTACATGATGCCGATGCCGGAGCGAATTACCAGGTGCGGGGTCACGCTGTAAGCCAGGCCGGCACGCGGGCCGAAATTGTAGTTGTCCGCGTCCTTGTTGCCGCGGGGCGCGCCATTCCGGCCCGCGAAGACCAACCCGCCCCGCAGCGGTCCAAGCCCGGGCGCCGTCACCGGCGGAGTCGCGTTGAAGTCGAACCACGAGGTCCGGTCAAATCGCTCGGTGAGCGGACGGTCGCTATCCCAGCGCAGCCCGAGATTCAGCGTGAGCCGGCTATTGACCCGCCAGTCGTCCTGCACGTAGAGACCGCCGTAGCGTGCCTGGACCGCCAGAGCCGGTTCGTAACCAACGCCACCCGACGTGGACGAGTTGGCGGTGAACGGCAGCCCAAGTAACAGGGACGCCACCGCACTGCCTCCGCGGCTGCTGTTGTAGCTCTCTCGCGTGAACCCTTCGGAAAACGCAAAACTACCGGAGGGTGAGGTGGCTTGGAACAGCGATGCGCGGTTCACGCGGAACGTTCCGCCGAACTTGACGGTGTGACCCGACACTGCGCGAATAGCATCCGCCGAGAAGTTATGGCTTTCAAACTTCGAATCCGCCACCGCGAAGGATGTGCTGGGGCCAAGGCCGGCACAGCCTCCCAAACTGATGGTTGGAAAATTGGCTACCTGGAGCCCGCTCCGCATCGCGGCCGGGAACCCCAGGGACACGGGGTCGAAACCCGGCGCGGCCGGTTGAATCAGGCTACTGACGTACCCGTAGCCATAGTTGCCATGCAGGATCCACCCGCCGCGCCAGTAGGAATCGTCGAGTGTGAGGCTGCGGTTCCTTACATTGGCCGCACTTAGATCCGGCGAGGCCAGATTTCCGAAGTAGTTGGGGCGATTGTCTCTCACATCTTCCTGCGAGAAACGGCCGAACAGATTCTGCCGGTTCGACAGGCGGCGGTCGATCTTCGCGGAAATATCGGTTGCCGAGGGACGCTCACTGGCCCGGGCGAAGAGGTTGTTTACGATTCCGGGCGAGGTCGGATCGGGGTAATACTTGAGCAGGTTCACGCCGATGGGGTTCCAGAGGGCTGCGGGAAGCTGGTTCCCCGGGAAGGGTTGCCGCGCGCCGCCGGGATCGATGGTGCCAGGGTCGTACACGGGGCCAACCTCGCCGAAATCTCCTTTCTTCATGCGGACAGTCGGAACCGATAGGGTCTGCGAGATGGGCGCGGCCACCAGAATCCGCTGGACGTTCAGGAAGAAAAACGTGGAATTCCTGGCGCGCGTCAGGGGTCCACCAAGGGCCACGCCAAAATCGTTTCCGCGGAAGGCCGCACGGCTCCTTCCATTCCGGTTATCGAAGAATGCGTTGGCGTTCAACTTCTCGTTGCGCAGGAATTCGTACAGCGTGCCGTGGAATTCCCTGGTTCCCGACCTGTGGACGATATTGACGACGGCGCCGCCGCTGTGCCCGTATTCCGCCGAGAGGCTGTTGGTTTGTACATTGAACTCCTGGGTGGCTTCCGGCTGCGGAACGTAGGCTGCCCGGTTCGCCCCCATCAAGGTCTGCGGTGAACCATCCAGGATGATTTCGTTGGTCCCGCCCGGTCCTCCATTCGCCGAGAACTGAGACGAATTGCCACTGCTGAATTTGGGCGCTCGGAAATTTGGGCTGTCGCTGACGCCGGGAGTCAACGCCACCAGTTGGTTGAGGTCGCGAGTGTATAGCGGAAGCGATTCCACCGACCGGCCCGTGACTACTTCGCCCAGGAAAGCGCTTCCCGGCTCAACCAGAGGTGTCTCTGCGGTTACCTGTACGGTTTCCCCCACGGCGCCGAGCTCGAGCGAGACATCCAGTTCCGCGGTCTGCGCGACCTGCAGGACCAGTCCCCTGCGGTCATACTTCTTGAAGCCCTGCGCCGCTACCGCCAGCGTATAGTTGCCGGGCGGTATCTGAACCAGCACATACTCGCCCGCATCGCCGGTTCGCGTGTCCCAATGCCGGGCCTGATCGATGTTGGTGACCGAGACCGCGGCGTTTCTCACTACGCCACCCGAGCCATCCCTGACGATTCCACGCACCGTTACGGTATGGGTCTTCGCCACGGAAGGGACCCTTCGCCACCAGTTTGGCACCGCCTGCTGCGACCAAGCCTTCCCGCAATATCAGCAGATTTCCAAGGACTTCGACGCTCTAAAACATTTCCGGGGCATTCTGATCAATCCCCAAGAAGCAACTGTCCCGCCAAACCTCCTGGCCGTTTAGTTCACTGCGCGGTTTGCTCCATTTCGCGGCGTTCGGCCTCACCTGCTTAAACGAGTTCCCGGCGCCGCGAAACGGAGCAAACCTTTTTCAGTGAAACGGAGCAAACCTTTTTCAGTCATTTACTGGCCAATCTGTGCTTATTTTTCACCAGCAGGCCCTTGGCTGAGCTTTTCAAAGAGATGTCGGATGCGAGTGAGTCGTCGGGACAACAGAAGGTATTGTTTATTTGCGCTGGACGGGGGCAAGAGTTGGCGATGCAGTTCCATGAGGCAGAGAGCGGACGTGAGAGCGGCCTCGACAGCCGGGGCGTCGGCAGATGCGGTGGGAGCGG
>JAIQFL010000677.1 GCA_020073365.1 Terriglobia bacterium
AAGGTCGAGACCTTCTGCAGGATGCCGTCCTCATAGATCCGGAAATCGCTCGGCTTGAGGCTGTTGACATAGTGGTTCTTGCTGTCGGTCACCTGAAAGCTGAGGACCACGTAGTCTACCTTGACGCGGAAGGTGGGCCGCTGATCCTGGGCGCGCAGCAAAGTGGCGCCAGCGGCCATTCCGATGAGTTCTCGTCGCGAAATTTTCATCGTAGTTTACCGGTTCGGAAATTCCTGTAAGGCGGCTTTCTGCTCGACAGCCATGGCCGCCCGCGAGCGCGTCCGCACATCGTCGCCCACCGAACGGAGCGACTTCAACAGCGCGGGCCAGTCCTCCAGATGGGAAGCGAAGATCTGCTCCACCAGTTTCTGCGTCCACTCGGGGATTCGCACGTTGAGCTCCGCCGGAGACATGCTCAGCTCGTCGGCTAATGCCACCCAATATAGTGTATTGGATTCCCAGCTCTCCGCCATAATCCGGCTGGAGTAGCCCATCAGCGCGGGGAACGTCCGGAGGTTTTCGAGATCCGGCTCCCACGAGTTGGCCAGGGTTGGTTTGGGCGTGCCAAATGCGCGGGAGATGGCCGTGTAGTTCACCCCCACGCTCGATTCGGCAAGCTGCTTCATTTCGGCCAGCAGGCAGGACGGGTCGCCGGTCCGCTTGGGCGCCAGCTCGCGCGCCACGGAGAACATCTCCGAGGGCGTCACGCGGTCGAGCGCATCTTTCACATTGCCCTCTTCCAGCAGGCGGCCCACGCCCGCGGTCCGTGCCGGCGCCGCGAACAGCCCCAGGGCTTCGAGGAACTGGCGGCGCAGATCCGCATCGAAGGCCGCTTGGGCCATCAGTTCCCGTCCATAGCGCAGGTGCAGCCCCACCCAATGGACCTGCGGCGGCGTGATGTTCCACCAACGCGGGATCTTGGCGCTCAAGATCATCTGCGGAACCAGGTCGCCCCAGATGAGCGCCTGGGTCTGGGCGGGAATCAGGAAGTTCTGCTCGGCTTCCGCGAGCGCGTAAGGCAGGGTGGAGAGCGAGCCCACCAGCCGTCCGCCGGCATTCGACGGCCAACCGGTTCCGAACGTCTCGGTGGGACGCCACGTATGTGAGCTGCCTTGCATGCCTAGAAAATCGTGGCTGCGCACAAACACCGGATTGGTATACAGGATCTGCGCTCCCGGAGGCGCATAGTGCGCGTAGTTGAAAGCCAGGATGGTGTCCCGCAGCAGCGGCGCCATCAGTCCGCGGACGTCCTTCAGTTTCTCGGGGTCGGCGGCCGCCTTCTCGATGGCGGAGCGCAGGTTCAGTCTCCGCTCGGCCTCGATGTGCCGGTCGGTCCAGTATCCAAAACCCATCGCATTCTTCTCGCTGGCGGTCAGAGCCGCTCGGGGAAGCTGGATCTCGCTGATGCGGGCGGCCAGTTTGTTGACCAGCGCGGTATTCAGCTTCTCTCCCTTGGGAATGCTATCGATGTGGTCGGCCAATTGGAACAGAGTGTCCAGGGAGATGATCCGCTGGGCTTCCATGATGCGTCCCAGTTCCTGTTCGATGTGGTCGCGAGCCTCGGCGTTGTCGGACTCCGCGGCCCCGGCCAACAGGTCCAGCATGCGCTCCTGCGGCTGAACGGTAGCGCCGCCGGGCGGGGCGGGCGCAGCCGCCAGGATCAGTTTGACGCCATTGCGGCCGGAATCGAACAGGTCGCGGTCCGTTTTGATTTGCCCGAAAGAGCTCACGATTCCGGAGAAGGCCGTATCGGCCTGGCTGTCCGGAATGGTCTGCTGCCGGACGAAGATCTGCCACAGCCCGATCAGCGACTGGAACGAACCCGCCACATCGGAACGGAATAACGGGTTGCCGATCTTGTTGATGCTCTCGGCGGTGTCCAGGAACTGGTTGATGGATTTGTCGCTCAGGCTACGCGTTTCGCTGAAGATAGAATACTGGCTGCCGTAGGTGCGGTAGTCCCGCGCCAGCCGGTCCACGGTGGCGGCATCCAGCGGCGCGACGCGGTTCCGGTCCAGATCGCTGATGGCCATGAAAATCTTCAGCGGCTCGTTCTCCACGGCTTTCCGGCAAAGCGCGAACAACGCCTCCAGTACGTCGTCCGGCTCCTTCCAGGTGGTGGCCAGCCGCGTGAGCTTGCCGTCGTACTTGCCTTGGGGATGGTTGACGAAGAGGTTCTTCCAGACTTCCAGGTTGCCGGGAATATGGGGCTTGCCGTCGGGATTCAGACGCAGCCGCGTGGTGAGCAGCATCATGTCCGTATTGGAGCGGAACACCGGCCGGGCGGGACCGGGACTGGTGATGCGGCCGCGCACCGCGCTGTAGAAGCGCTTCATGCGTCCGGGTTCGGTGAGATACTCCTGTACCGGGCCGTGGATGCGGGCCAGCGCGTCGTACAGGCTGGCCATCCATCCGTCGTCTTTGGCCATGAGCTTATCGAGGAACTCGGCGCCTTTGTCGGGCGAGACTCCCACCAACTCGGTCCACGCAGCAGCGGACCGTTGGCCGCCCGGTGTCACGGCCTTGCCGCCACGGATTTCGAACATGCCGCCAAAGAAGTCGAGCACGTGCGCATACGCCTTGAGGCGCGTGTAGGTGTCCGCTTTGCGAAGCGCCTCGGCGGTTTCACGGTCGAGTTTGGACAGACCCAGATACAGGCGGCAGATCGACGGGTCGGAGAGGAAGGCCTCGATGAAGTCCACCGGCTCTTTGGGCGAGCCCAGCCAGTAATCCGGGCCGAAGATCACCGACACCTGCGAGGAGTGATAGTCGTAGGTAAACGGGTGGTTGGTGCGCAGCGCCTGCTCCAGCTCATTCACCGGGAATCCCGAATCGGTGGTGAGAAATGCCCGCGCCGCGTTCACCGTCTCCAGCACCACCTCCGAACCACAGCCGCCGCGCATGCGGAAGCCCAGAATGCGGATAAGCTCGGCCACGTTGGGCGACTCGCAATTCCCGATCGTGATCACCTTCTGATCGCCCGCCAGCTTGGCCAGCTCGTGCGCCTGTGAAAGGTAGCGATGCACCAGCT
The DNA here is from genome assembly GCA_020073365.1 of Terriglobia bacterium. Classification (GTDB taxonomy): domain Bacteria; phylum Acidobacteriota; class Terriglobia; order Bryobacterales; family Bryobacteraceae; genus JAIQFL01. The sequence goes on from JAIQFL010000677.1 coordinate 3,032, forward strand.
TGAGGTATTCGGTCTGCTCCAGCGCATCGTTGCTGTGGGATGCCTGGTAGCCATTGGTGACCACGTTGCGGGCCAAGGCCGGCAACACCTCTTCGGGCTGGGCGTCCGGCGAGATGGCGGCCATGCGGGCGAACGAACG
>JAIQFL010000271.1 GCA_020073365.1 Terriglobia bacterium
GCCAGCAGCAGATTCGCCACGTTGGCGCACGCCATCAGGAGCACAAACCCGACGGTCCCCAGCAGCAACAGCATCGCCACGCGAAAACGTCCCATGACTTGCGTACTCAACGGCTGGACGTCGCAGGCGAACCCACGATTCGAATTCGGATACTGCTCAGCCAGCCGCAAGCCGATCCGCCGGATCTCGTCCTGGCTTTGCCGGACGGAGACGCCGGGCTTCAGGCGGCCGGCCACTTTGAGGAACCGCAAGCCCCGGATCGAGTTGACGATAGGGTTTGCAGAAAGAGGAAACCACGCGTCGATCTCCGATGCCGTGCCGGCAACCGGTTCACCCGCGTACCGGAAGTTGGCCGGCAGCACGCCGATTACCGTGTAGGTCCCCCCATCCAGGTTCACGCCTGTTCCCAGAATCTTGCGGTCCGCGCCGAACCGCTGCTGCCACAACGAGTGCGACAGCACGACGACATTCGAGGCTTGCGTCCGATTGTCTTCCGCGGGCAGGAAGGTGCGGCCGATCGCCGCATTCACCCCCAACATGGGGAAGAGTTCCGCCGACACGTAGAGGGACTCCAGCCGCTCCGCCTCCCCACGGCCCGTCATGACGACGCTCCAGATAGGGGAGATGGCGGCCACCGCAGAGAAGGTGGTCATCCGGTCGCGGATATCGAAGAAGTCGGCGGCCGATGTCCACGCTTCCAGTTCCGGCTGCTGCGCCTTGCGCGTTTCGATGGCCATCAGGCGGTCGGGCTGCCGATAGGGGAGGCTGCGCAGAGCCACGGCGTCCACCATGGTGAAGACTGCCGTGTTGCCGCCGATGCCGAAGGCCAGCGTAGCGACCGCAATGGCCGCGAACGCCGGGTTCCGTTTCAGAAAACGCGCCGCATAGCGTACGTCCCGAACGGCGCCGGAGAGGACTCCGCCTTGCGGTCTCTCGGCCTCCCGTTCCGCCGGCCGCTCGGCGCGATTGATCTCGCGCGCCAGGGCGTCCCAGTCGCCGAACTGGCCCCGCGCCCGCCCGAACGCTTCCGGTTCCGAAGCGCCGCTCGCCAGCGCATCGCCATAGGCCTGCTCCATTTGCAGGGCCAATTCCGCAACGATCGCGTTCTCCCGCTGCGGCCCCACGGCCAGGGGCGGCATATGCCCGCGGACATAATCGCGCCAGTCATGCATGGCTGAACCCCGTAAGTGTGTTGAGGACCGTCACGAACTCGCGCCACGTGCGGCGGTGACCGGCCAGCGCCCGCCGTCCCGCCGGCGTAAGGCGGTAAAACCGGCGGCGCCGCTCGCCCGCCTTCTCCACCCACCGTCCCTCTACCAGCCGCTTCCGTTCCAGTCGATACAGCATCGGGTAGAGCGACGCCACGTGAAACTGGAGCTTGTTTTCCGATTGGGATTCGATCAGCTTGGCGAGCTCGTACCCGTGCCTGGCGCGGCCCTCGAGCAGCGCCAGAAGGATCATCTCCGCGCTGCCCTTTTGCAGATCGCGGGTTCCGATATCAGCGTTCCCCATATCTGTGGATTATATATGTAGCACTGATATATATCAAGTCCCCCGCGCGCGCCGCGTCTCTTTGCATCCCGGCGTTACCGTTCACGATCCATGAGTAGCAACGCAACCGCCTGTCCGTCATGGAGCACGGTTTGGGTTCGTTCCTCTACTCTCGTGATTTCCGGCCCCATCCAACTGCCGCCCGCGAGCCCGTCAAAGTCGAACCGCCAGCCACCCGGTACAATAGAGGAACGGTGCCTCTTACCTGCTATCTCGACGCATTTTCGGGAATTAGCGGCGATATGCTGGTCGGCGCGCTGGCCGATGCCGGCGCGGACCAGAACACCATCGCCGGCGCGATTGCCTCGCTCGAAATCGGCGCCACCGTCTCGTTTGAGAAGGTGAAGCGCTGCGGCATCGCCGCCACCAAATACCACGTCGAGGCCGGCGACCAACAGTCGCACCGGCACCTCTCGCACATCGTGAAGCTGATCGAGAAGGCGAACCTCTCCGAGCGCGCCAAACACGATGCCGTGGCCGTGTTTCAGCGGCTCGGCGAGGCTGAGGCGACGGTCCATCAGGTCCCCATAGAGAAGGTGCACTTCCACGAGGTCGGCGCGGCCGATTCCATCGCCGATATCGTGGGCGCCTGTGTGGCCTTCGACCAACTGGCCGTTTCGACCATCGTCTGCTCGCCCGTGAACGTGGGGAGCGGCACGGTAGACACCGAGCACGGCGTGCTGCCGGTGCCGGCGCCCGCTACCGCCCTGCTGCTGGCGAATGCCCCGGTCTACTCCCGCGGTCCGGCGGTGGAGCTGACCACTCCCACGGGCGCCGCCGTGGCTTCCCGGCTGGCCAAGTCCTTCGGCGTCCTGCCGCCCATGAAGCTCTCGCGCACCGGTTACGGCGCGGGCGGCCACGATTTTCCGGAGCACGCCAACGTGCTGCGCGTGATCTTAGGCGAGTCGACGGAGATTGAGGAGGCGCTCAACGTCGCCATCATCGAAGCCAACATCGACGATCTCAACCCGCAAGTACTGGGCTATGCCACCGAGCGGCTGCTCGCCAATGGCGCGCTCGACGTGACCCTGCAACCGCTCCTCATGAAGAAGGACCGCCCCGCGAACCTGCTGCGTGTGATCGCCAGGCCCGAACATCGGGAGAAGCTTGCGCAGGTGGTCTTCGACGAAACCTCCACCCTGGGGCTCCGCATCTACTCCGCGGAGCGGCGCGTGCAATCGCGCACCTGGACGGAAGTCGACACCCCCTACGGCAAAGTGCGCGTGAAGGTATCCGGGGAAGGCAACTACGCCCCCGAATACGAGGACTGCCGCAGGCTGGCGCTGGAATCCGGGGTAGCATTGAAGCACATCATCGCCGAAGCCAACTACGCGTACCTGAACAAATCCAGATGAAATACTACCTGACCACCCCGATCTATTACGTCAATGCCGCGCCGCACATCGGCCATGCCTACACCACCATGGTCGCGGACACCGTGAAGCGCTTTAAGCGTATGCAGGGATACGAGGCCGTGCTGACCACCGGTTCGGACGAGCACGGCGTCAATGTGGAACGCGCCGCCGAACGCGCGGGGAAGACCGCCAAGGAGTTCTGCGACGTCATCGCCGCCGAGTTCGAGCGCCAATGGAAGATGCTCGGCCTCGAGGTCGATTATTTCCAGCGTACGACGAGCCCGCAACACGCGCGCGTGGTTCAAGATCTCTTCGATCGATGCCGCAGAAACGGCTACATCTACAAAGGCTCGTACAGCGGGCAGTACTGCATCTTCGACAATCTCTACGTCAATGAGGCCAAGCCCGGCGATCCATGCCCCGATTGCGGCAGGCCGACGGAAACCGTAACCGAAGAGAACTTCTTCTTCAAGCTTTCCGATTTCACCGGCAGGCTGCTGGAGCTCTACGAGTCGCAGCCCGATTTCATCCAGCCCGAGACACGGCGAAATGAAGTGATCTCGTTCGTTCGCCAGGGGCTGAACGACCTTTCGATCACCCGCACGAACATCAAGTGGGGCATTCCGGTGGCCGGTGAAGCTCCGCATGTCTTCTACGTCTGGTTCGACGCGCTGACCACCTACATGAGCGCGGTCGACGGCAAGCCGGGGCTCTGGCCGGCCGATCTGCACCTGATCGGCAAGGAGATCGTGCGTTTCCACGCGGTGTTCTGGCCGGCCTTCCTGATGGCGGCCGGCCTGGAGTTGCCCAAGCGCGTCTTCGCCCATGGCTGGCTGCTGTTCGAAGAGAGCAAGATGAGCAAGTCGCGTGGCAACATCGTGCGCGCGGAGCCGATCAAAAACGTGATGGGCGCGGATGCCCTGCGCTACTTCCTGTTGCGCGAAGTCGTATTCGGTCAGGATGGCAGCTTCAGCTATGACGCCCTGATAGGCCGCTACAATTCTGACCTGGCCAATGGTCTGGGCAATCTCGCCAGCCGCACCCTGACCATGATCCACCAGTACCGGCAGGGGAAGATTCCCGGACGCTCCGACGAACTCGCGGTGCGAGCCAGCGGACAGATAGACCGCGTCCCGAAGTACTTTGACGACTTCGAGTTCTCCAAGGGTCTCGAGGATGTGTGGGAGCTCATCTCGGCAGTCGATAAGCACATCGTTCAGATGGCTCCCTGGAAACTGGCTCGCCAAACCGACGAAAACTCTCAGAAGCAGTTGAGTGACACACTGTATACCGCCGCGGAAGCGCTGCGCATTATCACGGCTTTGGTGTTCCCCGTGCTGCCGGAATCGGCCGCGAAGATCTGGAAGCAGCTCGGCATGACTGAACCGATCGAATCCGTGCGGCTCGACGCCCTGGCATGGGGCGGTTTGAAGCCGGGACAGATCATCGGGGAAGTCTCCGCCGTCTTCCCGCGGATCGAGCTGAAAGAGGCCGTGACCGCTATGCGCACGCTTGAGGAACGGGTGACCGCTGATCAGCAGGTGATGCTGGGAAAGAAGCCGGAAGCCCCGGCGCCTGCCCCCGTTCCGGAAGGGCCTGCCAAAATCTCCATCGACGATTTCGCCAAAGTCGATCTCCGAGTCGGGCTGGTCCTGACCGCCGAGCGCGTCAAAGGCTCCGACAAACTGATACACATGACCGTGGATATCGGCGAACCCGAGCCACGCACGCTCGTGGCTGGAATCGCCGAGGCCTACACGCCCGCCGAACTGCTGAACCGGAAGGTGGTGATCGTCGCCAACTTACAGCCGCGGAAACTCAAGGGCATCCTCTCCAACGGGATGATCGTGGCCGCTTCCGTGGAAGGCGGCAAGCCGGTGTTGGCCGGGTTCCACGAGGACATCCCCGTGGGGGCGCGCCTCAAGTGACGAGGCTTGTCGATTCGCATTGCCACCTGGACGACCACCAGTTCGATGCCGACCGCGAGCAGGTGATCGAGCGCGCCCTGGCCGCGGGTGTGGAGCGCATGATGGCCATCGGGACGGGCGACGGCCCGCCCGATCTCCAGACCGGGATCCGTCAGGCGGATCGCTATCCCTTCATCTTCGCCACCATCGGGGTGCATCCGCACGACGCTTCCAAGGCGACGGCGGAGACCTTCGCGGAGCTGCGGGACCTGGCAGCGCATCCCAAGGTCCTGGCGGTCGGCGAGATCGGCCTGGATTACCACTACGACTTTTCACCCCGCGACGTGCAACGCGCCGTATTCGAACGCCAATTGCAAATCGCGGCCGAATGCGGGAAGCCCATCGTGATCCACACCCGCGAAGCCTGGGAGGACACGATGGCGATTCTGCGCGAACGCTGGCAGGGAGCGGGCATCATGCACTGTTTCACAGGCGGCGAAGAGCAGGCGCGCGAGGCGCTCCAGCTTGGATTTCACCTGAGCTTCGGTGGCGTGCTGACCTTCCCGAAGGCCGAGGCGGTCCGCCAGGCCGCACGCATTACGCCGGAAGACCGCCTGCTGGTGGAAACCGATTGCCCCTACCTGGCCCCCGTGCCGCATCGCGGAAAGCGCAATGAACCATCGTTTATGGTAGAGACGGTACGGCGTCTGGCGGATGTGCGCGGCCGCACTCCCGATGAGATTGCGGAGGTGACCGCTTGTAATTTCGAGCACCTGTGTTTGCCTGGAGGGTCCACTAACGGGTAAACTGGTTAACTTACATGAATTTAGGCAAGCTGAAGCAGGCCCTCACCGGCCGTGAGCTTTTCGACCTGGTCCAGGATGAGCTGGAACACGTCGAAAGGAAGCTCACGGCCGAGTCCGTAGCTTCGGTGGAGACGGTCACCGCGATCGGGCAGTATCTGCAGTCAAGCGGCGGGAAACGGCTGCGCCCCGCGCTGCTACTGCTTTCCGCCAAGTTTGCCGGCGCGTCGCTGGGGCCCAACTCCACGGCCATTCAGCTCGGCGCCGTGGTGGAGCTGATTCACGCCGCCACGCTGGTGCATGACGATGTGATCGATGCCGCCGAGACCCGCCGCGGCCGCCCCTCCACCAACGTCAAGTGGGGCAATCACACCTGCGTGCTGGCGGGCGACTGGCTCTACATGCAGGCCTTCCAGATCGCGTTGCGCGAGCGCCGCTTTCAGATTCTGGACCTGTTAATTGGTCTCACCCAGATGATGGTGGAGGGAGAGTTGCTCCAACTCGAACGGATCGGCCGCATCGACGTGAGCGAAGCCGACTGCATGGAGCTGGTCGATCGCAAGACCGCGGGCCTCTTTTCCGTTTGCGCGCGGCTGGGCGCGCTGTCGGCCCAGAGCGATACCGCCTTGCAGGAGAAACTGGGCGAATACGCGTGGAATCTGGGCATGGCATTCCAGTTGATCGACGACATGCTGGATTTCACGGCGCGTGAGAAGACCCTCGGCAAACCGGTGGGTGGCGACCTTCGGGAAGGCAAAGTCACGCTTCCGCTGGTATACGCGCTGGAGTGCGCATCGCCCGCCGAGCGTCGCCTGGTGGAGACGATTCTGGAGCAGCGCAACTACGACCAGGTCCCCTTCGCGCGCATTCTGGCGTTGCTGGAGAAGTATCGCGGCATTGAGCGGGTGAAGGATCGTGCCCAGGCATTTACGGATAAGGCGCGGCAGATTATCGGCGAGTTTCCCGAGTCCCCCTATCAGCGCGCCCTAATGACCGTTACCGATTTGGTCACCGAGAGAGACCATTAGCCCCGCAAGCCCCTCCCCGTGGAGTTGCGAATGCGGAGAAGGCTCTCGGAGTAATCTCACGATATACTAAGCTAAAACCGGAGAAGCGTGGAATTCTACAGCTTCGATAAAGCGTATCTCGAACGCCTGGCGGCCGGAGATCCGGAGATCGAGCGCCATTTCAACGAGTATTTCAGCGAGCTCATCCTGATCAAGCTCCGCGCGCGCCAGTATGCCCGGAACGTTATTGAGGACGTCCGCCAGGAGACATTCCTGCGCGTCCTGCAGGCCCTCCGTCGCAACGGCATTCGCGAACCCGAGCGGATCGGCGCCTTCGTAAACTCGGTTTGCCTTAACGTGCTGCGCGAATTGGGCCGCTCCGGCGCCCGGCTGGCCTTCACCGATGAGGGCTCCCCAGAAGTGGCGGATGACCGCGCGGATTCCGAACAGGAGCTGGTCACCCGCGAGGAGTCGGCCCAGGTGCGGACCGTGCTCTCCCAAATGTCCCCCAGGAACCGCCAGTTGCTATCCGCCGTTTTCCTGGAAGAGCGGCCCAACGAGGAGGTTTGTAAGCAATTCAACGTGGATCAGAACTATCTGCGCGTCCTGCTGTTCCGGGCCAGGGCCCAGTTCCGCCGGACCATGGAGAGGCGCAAGCCCGCCGTGGCGAGAAAAACGTCGTGAAAACGAAACGCTTTGGGCTCTGCTGATCACTTTTAGTTAGGTGTGCCATGGATCACAACCTCGCTACTAAGACTCAAGCCGTTGAGCGGTACCTGCTTGGGGAGATGCCCCCCGAAGAGCGGGAAGATTTCGAAGAGCATTACTTCGACTGCGCGGATTGCGCCAAGGATGTGCGCGCCGCCGCGCGGTTCCGAGCCAACGCCCGGGAGGTCCTGCGCTGGCCGGCCGCCGAGGCGGACAACCGGTCACCCTGGTTCTCGTGGAGCTTCCCGAGGCTGGTGCCCATCGCGGCAACCGTGATTCTGCTGGTTGTCGTGGGGTATCAACAGGCGTTCCTCATCCCCACGCTGAGGCGGCAAGCCGCCGCGGTGTCCACCTCAGTCGCGACCGGGGGGGTGCACTTCACGGTTCTCGGAACGGCTCGCAGCAGCCCGAAGCTCACTGTGATACCTGCGGGAATTCCCGTGGTCAGCCTCGATCTCGATCTTCCCGCCAGCGCCCCGCGCGTTCCCGCTTATGAGTGTGCCATCACGGATGCAAGCGGGAAAACGGTGGCTGCGCCCGTGATTGACGTTGGTCCTAGTACCGAAACGCTGACCGTTCAGCTAAACAGGTCCCTTTTACCACCCGGCGGATATACAATCACAGTCCGGGGTGTCTCCGATCCCCGGAACGCCGCTCAAACCCGTGGCGATGCCATAGAGCAGTATCACTTGATCTTGTAAGGACTGAGGGCATATGCGCAGAGAAAACAAACCACGCTTCCTGTACCACGCACACGCCATAGGACTGGCTGCCAGCCTGACCAAGCCCACCACGGTTTTCCTGGACGCCCAGCCGGTCTCCGCGCTTCCCGTGGCCGGCGGCCGATCGTCCGCCCGTGTGGAAAATTTCCGCTTCCAGGACATCATCTCGTACCGCCTGGCGGAGACGCAGACTGTGGGCGTCTCTGGCACAGAATCCGGAACCTTCAGCACTGTGGCCACGGTCGCAGTCGAAGGGCTGAACATCTTGAACGTGCTCACCGCCGACCGGATCGTGGCCCGACTGGCATCGCGCCATTTCCTCGACGAAGACCGCGAGCCTTCGATCTTGACGCTGGGAAGCCATTTCGAGAACCTCAAGATAGGCGGCCGCGAAATAAAGTTTGACTTGGATCGCCAGGTCATGTCCGAATGGCACGTATTCACAGATGCGGTAAAAGGCTGGCTGGCGGGCGGGTCCGGCAGGGACCTCCGCAACAACAGGGTTCACACATCGATCGTGAGCAACATCCAACCACTGGATGGATGTGACGTCGATAGCCACAGCATTCATTTTCCGGATTTCGGCACGGTCTTCCTAGGGGAGCTTCAGATCACGCGCGATGAGCGCAGGCTGACAATGCTGCGGGTTGAGCTGGGATGCGCGTATGAAGGAGATGTTACATGCGCAGAAGGGGCTGGCAATGGAAGTCCTGCACCGCCACTAACCCCTTAACCATCCTAATTGGGGCGATTATGTTCTGCGGGTGCGCCAACGATGCGCGCCGCGCCCCAGCCAGTGTGTACGCTCGGGCTGACGCCTTCCGTCATGCAAATAACCTTCCGAGCGCTTTGGAAGTGTCCCAGCGAGCGTTTAGCGCTTGGCGACAGAGTCCGGCGGCAACGTGGCATTGGAAGTTCCGTCTGCTGACGGCGGAGGTCCTGCTCAGTGAAGGCCAGACCGCGCAGGCGCTCTCTTTGTTACAGGATGGGCCGCCACACAACCTCGACGGACGCGATCAGATAGAGGCGCGCCTCCTGACAGACCGGGGTTATGCGGCCTTCGTGAATCGGCAGTTTGGCGAGGCCAACCAGTACTTCGATCAGGCAAACGAGATAGCCAAGCAGCCTTCCGGCAGGGATGAGTTTCTGCGGATCCAGGTCTTCCGCGCAATTCTCCATGTTCGAGTGGGGGAGGCGGACAGGGCGGAAGTAGAGCTTCGTGCGGCCCTGTCTGGGCCCGAGAGGGATCGGTACGTCGAAACTGCGGCTCAAGTGGAGATGAGCCATGTTCTTCTGAACCGGCATCGCTACGACGAGTCCATCGGGTGGTGCCGGCGCGCACTGGAAACCTCCACACGAGAGGGCTACTACGGTTGGCAGGCATTATGCCTCAACAACCTGGGCTGGTGCTACTACCGCCTTGGCGACCTTGACAAGGCGGAATCCTACATGGGGCAGGCTGAGGCCTTGCTTGGGAGACTGGGCAAGTGGTCGGACCAGCAGACCGCCCTCGGTAATATTGGCACAGTGCGCCACTATCAGGGCGACTACAAGGGTGCCCTGGTGTATTACCGTCGAGCCCTGGCATTGGCGGAGAAATTCCAATTTGAGTCATCCCAGGCTATTTGGCTGAACAACCTTGCCATGACGTACATTGACCTCGGCGACCCGGCCTCCGCCGAAGCCTATAATCGTCAAGCGCTAGACTTGCAGTCCAGGTTAAAGGACCCCGCCCTGAGCGCCTGGCCCGTCCTAAACGCTGCGCAGATCGCCCTGGCGCGGCACGACTACCCAGCGGCTCGCCAGGCATACCAGAACGCCCTTCAGGCTGCGTCCAACGAGCCTAATCTCCAATGGGAGATTCACGGCGGACTTGCCGGCCTCTACTCCGCTGAAAAGGATCCGGCCCACGCCCGCGCCGAGTACGGGCAAGCCATCGGCATCCTCGATGCCAGTTGGTCGGAATTGTTGAACGATCAGTCAAAGCTGACGTTTCCGATACGTGCGATGCGCTTCTACCGTCGCTATGTCAACTTCCTCATGGACGGCGGCAAGGAGCAGGAAGCGCTCGATTTCGTAGAATCGCGCCGGGCGCGCCTGCTCGCCGAAGACATGGGAGTCAAGCTCGGGGCCGCAAGCCCGCGAGGCTACCGGAGCCTGGCGAAAGAGACCGGCGCTGTCTTGCTTTCGTACTGGCTGGGTCCCGAACAGTCCTATCTGTGGATCACCGCGCCGGGCGGCTCTCGCGCCGTGAAACTGCCGCCGGAAGGGCGCATCAAAGACCTGGTCGACCGCTACTCCAAGGCGATTCAGGACGGCCGCGATACCGCCGCGACCGGGAATCCGGCGGGAAAAGAGCTCTTCAGCATCCTGGTCGCACCCGCGAAAGACCTTCTGCCCCCAGGCTCGCGCGTGATTCTCGTTCCCGACGGATGCCTCCACGGCCTCAATTTTGAAACCCTGATCACGGACTCCGGCCGGTACTGGATCGAAGAGGCGACCGTTGAGATCGCGCCGTCGTTGCGTCTCCTGGGCCACAGTCGCCCGCCCGCCCACGCGAACCAGTCGATCCTGGTGATTGGCGATCCCGTGCAAAGCGACACTTCCCTCGCATTGTTGCCCTACGCGCGGAGGGAAATCGCCGACATCTCAACCCTGTTCCGCAACCCCAAGGTCCTCCAACGCGAGGATGCCCGGCCCGAGGCTTACCGCTCTGCCGATCCGGGGCACTTCAGCGTGGTTCATTTTGCGGCCCACGCAGTACCCAACCGCGAGAGCCCGCTGGATTCGGCCATCGTCCTTTCGGGCCAGGACTCCTACAAGCTTTACGCCTGGGAAGTGAGCAAAATCCCCCTCACCGCCGACCTCGTTACCGTGTCGGCCTGCCAGAGCGCGGGCGCCCGTGCCTATGCGGGAGAAGGTCTCGTCGGCTTCGCCTGGGCATTCCTGAACGCCGGCGCCCGCAACGTCGTGGCGTCGCTTTGGGATGTCAACGATGAATCCACCGCCGCCTTCATGAAATCGCTCTACGAGAATGTCCGCCGAAACAAGCCCCCTGCCAGCGCACTACGCGATGTGAAGTTGGCGTTCATCAACTCCGGCACCGTCCGCCGCAAGCCCTATTACTGGGCGCCGTTTCAGGTTTATCTCGGCTCTGCTTCGAGATAGGCTGCACGGAATGCCTGCGCAACTGACCAAGGTTCCCGGGAAGGCAGGAAGTCACCCCACGGTCCGAGTGACCAAACTTATTCTTGCGAGGTTCCTGACGATTTGAAACTGGCTACTGCATTCTTACAGGAAGAGCATCGCGCTATGGAGGAACTCCTCGACGCGTTGCTGGCGGCAATCGATTCTGGTTCCGGAATCGAAGAGAGCTTGGCCCGCGCGGCTGCGGTCGCCCAGTCCCACTACCAGCGGGAACGGCCATTCCTGGACCGACTGGCTCTGTTCGAGGGCGCGCTCGCCGGCAAGCTGGCAGCCCAGCACGAAGAGGCCGTCGAGATTGCAGCCCGCTTCGACGAGGCGCTCGCCGCCGGCCAGTCCCGCGATGTAATCGCGTTAGCGAGGAGATTTCATGCCATCGCCCAGCACAACATCATCGAAGAGGAGCGCGACGCGTTTCCCCTGGCAGACCGCTGTTTTACCGAGGCGGAACAGCGCCAATTGTTGCGCGCGATCACATAGAGAGGTTCCCGCTACGGAACCCTACTTATTCTTTTTAGTGGCGGGCTTGCCGGGATCCCTCACAATCCGGCCCTGAGATTCATCGATGCTGCGATCGGCATTGCGGTTCGCATCGGTGTAGCTCACGCTCGGATGAATCTTCTCCAGACGGGCTTGCCGGGCGTCGGCCCGATCCTTGGCGCGCTCGAAGGCAATCGCCTGCCGCATGTCTTCGCTCATCGTGGGATGTTTCTTTGCCTCTGCGGCCGAGACCATCGGCGCAAACACCAGGCCCGATCCGATCAGTCCGGCCAAAAATCTGGTTTTCATGCGATACCTCCAGAGGGTGAGGTGTGCATCAGACGGTCCATTGTCCGCGAGTTCACAAACAGCAGCGGAGTGTGCACAAGAAAACCAGACAGGCGGAACCGCCTGTCCCACAGGCTACCCGGCGGCAGCTTCGGCCACTGTGGGGTACAACACCAGGAGCTTGTCCACGCCAGTCATGCTGAAGAGTCTTTGGATTCGCGGATTGGCGCCAGCCGTCCGGAGCTCGCTGCCGGCCTTCTTGATGTTCGTGAGGCAGGAGACGAGGGTCCCGATGCCGGAGCTGTCCGCATAGTCCAGAGCGGTGAGATCGAATACAAACTTCACCGGTCCCTGTTTGAGCAAGTCGTTGACCGCCGTCTCCAGCCGCTCCACCTCCCGGCCGAACACCAGCCGTCCGGATATCGCGATCACCGCCACGCCGGGTTCCAACCTTGTTGACTCGATGGGCATTGCTACAGGATACACCACGGAACCCTCATCATCCCGCAGAGCCCGAGAGGCGCGCCCGCGTCAACTGGAAGAGCCACCGCCCCGGCGTCAAGGCGGCCAAATAATACACACAATCCCATTCGAGTAATTTACGCAGTAGCGCGGAAATTCCAAAAGGCCGGTTCAGGAGCGACTGGCACTCCCGGATATAATCCCGGCTGGGAACCGCTCTCGCCGCGCTAAATCCGGCCATCCGGCCCGTGAACAGCGCATTCAGGATGCCCGAACCCGTAAATGGATCGACAAATCCCAGTGCGTCACCGGCGGGGTATAGACGCTCATTCACGTCCGAGTGTGTGACCGGCGGCGAATAGGAGAGCGGGCCCACCATCAGCCATCCCATGCGGCGGCGGAGAGGGCGCAGCCGCTCGGCCAGAGGAGGGAATGCGGCCAGGTGCTCATCTACGTCGAAGCCATGGCGGTGGAGTGCGCTTTCAGGCGCAATGCCGCAGACGTTGGTCCAGCCATTCTCGATCGGACTGACCCCCACATAGCCCTGCCGCATGAAGAACAACTCAACGGCATCGTCCGTCGGGCCTTCGAAATGAGCTTTGAAACCGAACAGGCGATTCTGCCGTGAGGCTGACGGCGTTCGGCCCGCGGCAAGAACGATTCGGGACGGCCCCCCATTCCCGAGCCCTCGAGCACCGCATTCGCCGCGGCAGATGTTGGCGCCGAGAGCGCCGGCCTTCTCCAACAGAAGTCGATCCAACTCGAAGCGGCTCAGTCCAAATGCGGGCTCGGGCAGGTTCCACCGCTTCTCGCGATCGCCGAAGCGCAGCAGGCACTTACGTATGGGCGCTGGTTTCGGTCCCGCAAGACCCCCACCACCCAGCAAATCCAGTATGTGGAAAGCTTCTGGGGAAAGGAATTCACCGCAGACCTTGTGTTTGGGTTGGCGCGACCTCTCGACGATGCGAACGGCGGCGCCTTCCGAAAGCGCCGCAATGGCAGCGGCGGCGCCGGCCGGACCGCCACCCACTACCAGGATGGTCTCCATCGACACGCTCTCTATCCATTGTCGGCCCCAAGGCCCAAGACAGTCCGCCGGTCTCCAGGAATTGAGGATCGACGCGGCCCAACCGCCGGGTAATTTACAAATGTAGCGGCGTACCCGGATAACCGGGATTGCATATAATGCTTCGGAGAACTCATGCCAGCAAAGCGAGCCGGTTTGCGATGAAGCGGGCCTTTGAACGGGAAATCCTGGATAAACCGGGCGTGCCGGACGAACTGGCCAATCGCGCGTACGGCCAGTTAACCAAAATTCACCGCTTCCTGGGCGACACGGCATTCATCGTCAAAGCCATTCGACACGACCCGTTGCCCGTACGTCGCATCATGGACATTGGATGTGCTGCCGGCGGGGTTTTGCATGACATCCGTGAAAGACTCGGGGTCGAAGCGGTGGGTGTGGATCTGGTGCCGCGCGGACCACGCGACACCCGGCTCCCCATTGTCAGGGCCGATGCCGTTCGCGATCCCCTGCCCAAGGCCGACCTGGCGTTCTCCATGTACCTCGGCCATCATCTTGCGGAGCAGGAGGTGATCGCCCTGATCCGCAATGTGGGCCGCTTCTCTCGCCGGTTCCTTCTGCTGGATCTGGTGCGCCACCCATTGCCTCTGGCGCTATTTCGAATTTTCGTTGCTCCTTTCTCATCGCCGGTCGTGTCTGCCGACGGTCAGGTCTCCATTCGCAGGTCCTATACCGGCAGGGAATTGCGGGAACTGACAGCCGAGGCCCTGGCCGGGTCTGCCGCCTCCTTTCAACACTCTGTAACGCCCTTTTACACCCGGCAGGTTATCGACATTTCGTACGCGAGCGCGGCCGTCACACAGCCCGTTTCTTTCGCGGGGCGAACCACCTTAACTGAGGGTGTCGAGCAGTTTTTCGGTCAGTAGCCGGCAAACTCTTCTGTCCGAATGTCGTCGTCATCGACGCCGCCTGCATTGATCATGGTGTGCAATCCTTTCACCATCTCCGGCGGTCCGGCTATGTAATAGACTGGCGATCTTGCATCCCCCAGATACCTGGAAAGCATGGCCTGGTAGATCTGCCCCGCTTCACCCTGCCAGGACCGATGCGATTTCGCCATTTCAGTCATGGTGGCGATGAGCTTGTAGTTCCGATTCTCCGCTTCCAGTGCTTCGAGCTCGTCGAGAAATGCAGCGTCTTCCGGGCGGCGGTTCGAGTAGAAAAGGAAGATGCGGTGGGGGAGTTGCTCCTTTGCCGCGCGGAACACCATGCTTCGAAACGGTGTGATGCCGATACCGCCCGCCAGGAGCACGGCCGTTCGCTTTACATTGTTATGCAGCGTCAGGTCGCCGGACGGGCCTTCGATCTTAACTGTGGCGCCCAGCGGCATCGTCTTCAACACTCGCTTGAACGCCGTATCGCGCATCCGCGTAGCCACCATCAGGGTGTCTTCGTGGGGAGCGCTGGCGATGGAAAAGGTTCGGATATTGCCCTCGGCGTCCGTTTCGGGAGGGTCGAGCAAGGTCATGTCGAGAGCCTGGCCCGCCTTGAATTCCCAGTTCTGCGGTTTTTCAAAGCGAAACGCTGTGGTCTGTTCCGCGACTTCCTGCCGGCTCACGAGTCTGGACAGCGTGACCGGCGATGGTGCAAGTGTGCTCATGAATTGTCCCTCTTTGCATTCACAATTGGCTCATCCGGCCCCCAACGCAGCTTTCGGGTACAGGGCATCCAGTTTCCCGGCGAGCTCAAAATCCTTTGCGCTGATGCCCCCGGCATCGTGAGTCGTAAGGTCGATGGTCACGCGATTGTAGATGTTCTGCCACTCGGGATGATGGCCCATGGCTTCGGCCACGAGGGCGGCACTGGTCATGAAACCGAAGGCCTGTACGAAATCCGCAAACGTGTACTCGCGATGAAGCTTCCCGTGCGAAACCGTCCAGCCACTCAGCTCACTCAACGCGGAGCGGATTTCAGACTCGGAGAGTTTGGTGATCATTGACCACATGATAGTAGCCGTCAAGACGGATGTCTGTGAGCTTGTGAACACAATGCATAGGGGGTCGTTCCCAGCAGTTCGGGCACGCGAAGAAGTACTCCATTCCGCCCGGCATAAGCGATTGCCATCGTGCGAGGCGGGCCTTGGGCCTCCGTCCCCCGTTATAGTAAGTGGATGAATCCGCCAACCGCCGACAAACTCCGGACGG